>JASFTQ010000028.1:0-23313 GCA_050053515.1 Desulfobacterales bacterium
TTTGAAGACGTCGGTTGCAATTTTGCCAAAGAAGCCCTGAAAATACACTATGGTGTCACGGAACCAAAGAATATCAGGGGCTTCAGCTCGGTAGAGGAAGAAAAAGCCTTAAAGAAAGAAGGTGTCGAATTTTTTAAGCTCCCCCTCCCGACAACGCCGGATACGGATTCTTAGCCAGAAAGCCCGTTCGGTCGCCACCCTTCAAACGGTTTGCTAAACTTGAAAGACGCTGATCAGGCTTATCGTTTTTTAAGGCAATAGCCAGGGCCTTTTGCATACCGATTAGTACTACGAGTTTTTTGCCCCGGGTGATGGCCGTATATAAGAGGTTTCTCTGAAGCATTGCATAATGCTGGGTCATCAACGGCAAGATTACCGCCGGATACTCGGAGCCCTGGGATTTATGCACGGATATGGCATAGGCCAGAGTTATTTCATCAATTTCAGAGAAGTCGTAGTTTACGATTCTGTCATGATAATTCACAGCCAGCATTTCATGTTCAGGGTCAATCACGCAAATCCTTCCGATGTCACCGTTAAACACCTCTTTTTGATAATTGTTTTTCAGGTGCATGACCTTGTCCCCCAGCCTGTAGGAATTCCCGGTCACTGTGATCGTGACGGGGTTTGGGTTCAGCGTTTTTTGGAGCACCTGATTAAGGCTGTAAGTGCCCAATAAGCCTTTGTGCATGGGAGCCAGAACCTGAATTTCAGTTACCGGATCGAATCCGAAGTGTTGTGGAATTTTTCGGCTGCACAATTCGATAATCATATTTAGCGTGATTTCGGGATGATTCTGTTCGATAAAATAAAAGTCTAACTGATCTTCGGCAATATCCTCATTTTTAATCTCCGGGAATTCCCCCCGGCGTATTTTGTGTGCATTTATGACAATGGGGCTCTCGTGGGTCTGCCTGAATATCTTTTTTAATTCATAAGTTTTGATTTGTTGCGATCTTATAAGATCCGTAAGCACATTCCCCGGCCCTACCGATGGCAGCTGAAAGACATCGCCGACCAAAATCAGGCCGGCTCCTGCCCAGATCGCATCCAGCAGGTAAAACATCAGATAGGTGTCCACCATGGAAGCTTCATCAACGATTACGGTGTCGCCTTCGAGGGGATTATCCCGATTTCTTTCAAACGTCGCGTCTACGGGATTGAATTTCAGGAGCCGGTGGATTGTTGAGGCATTTTTTCCGGTAACCTCGGAAAGGCGCCTGGCGGCTCTTCCGGTAGGGGCAGCCAGCAGAACTTTTTTACCGAGATTTTCAACGACGGCTGTTATGGCTCTTATGAGGGTTGTTTTGCCTGTCCCGGGTCCACCGGTAATGATGGCCACCCGATGAGAAAGGATACCTTGCAGAACCCGGATTTGTTCAGGAGATAGTTTGATGGCCATTTTTTTAACTACCTCCGTTGTAATCCGGTCCGGGCCCAGGGCTGCATCCCTCACCGGATTCGATAAAAGCGCTTTTAGTCTGTTGGATATACCGACTTCGGCGCGATGAAGAGATTTTAAATATACGCCCCGCTGACCCGCTTCTGCGCTAACATCCTCAACGATCAGTTCCTTTGATTCCTCGAGGGACCGGATTGCCGTGCGGGTATGGTTCCAACTTATTTGAAAGAACTGCTCACAGCGCTGCAGTAAATGGTCTTCATAGATAAAAATATTTCCGGCTTCGGCAAACTCCTCTAAAAGATGCCTCACGCATGCTTTGGCCCTTTCCCATGGGTCCAACACAGCTCCCGTGTTTCGGGCAATGGTGTCGGCGATATAAAATCCGATTTTTGGAATATCTTTTGCCAGACGGTAGGTATCGTTACGCAAAATTTCCAGAGCTGAAACCCCATAGGTGTTAAGTATCTTCGCAGTCCAGGCAGCCTTAACACCGCTTTTTTGCAGAAACTGCATCAGCGCTCTCGCGCTATGGTGTTCGTTCCAGGCCCGATGGATACGGAACGCCATTTCTTTACCGATGCCGTTGACTTCAACCAATTTTTCCGGATTTTTTTCAATAATTTCAAGTGTTTTATCTTTAAAGTGATCCACCAGGCGAGAAGCTGTTTTGCGGCCAATCCCCTTTATAAAACCCGCTGTCAAATAATTTGTGATGCCGGTCACGGTTGACGGTAAAACGACCTGATATGAAACCAGTCTGAGTTGCTGCCCATATCGGGGATGGTTTTCCCAAGTTCCGGATATTTTAAGCGTTTCGCCCATAGCGGGCTGTGGCAGGTATCCGATAACGGTTACAGGATTCCGGCTTTTATCGGATTTTAGCTTGGCGATGGTGTAATGGGTTTCATCGTTATGGTAAGTGATTTTATCCAGCTGACCTTCCAAGGTAGTCAAAGCGTTTGTGTTGATTTTTTGAGGTTTCATTCAATGACCGCTGGTAATCCATTGGGCGGCGTCATAAAGATCGTCAGCGATATAATCCACAATGGCTTTTTTTGGGAACAACTTCTTATCCGCCGCCGTGCCGTAACGGGTTCTCACCAGAATTGTTTGACCACAGCCGGCGTTGCGGCCGCATTCAATATCACGCACCCTGTCACCAATCATGACCGAGCGTGCCAGGTCAATTTGATAACTATCCCTGGCCCGGTAGATCAACCCGGGTTTGGGTTTGCGGCAATTGCAGCCGTCTTCCGGTGTGTGAGGACAATAAAAGATGTCGTTAATCCTTCCGCCATGGGCGCGGACCTGTTTTTCCATCATCCGATGCATATACTCAAGTTCCGCTTCGGATATGAGTCTGCGGTTGATGGCCGATTGGTTGGTAATAACGATGACGGCCAATTGGTTGGCGCTCAGATGCCGGAGGGCGTCGAGGCTGCCGGGTAGAAATTCGAATTCAGACCAGTTTTTAATATAATCAGGTGAATCCCGGTTGATAACGCCGTCACGGTCCAAAAAGACGACTTTTTCGAGTTTTAATTTGTCTATCACCGCGCTATAAACTCAGTGCTCTAATTCATTCAGTCGATGATCTATTCTTTAATTTCTTTCACCGCCCGCTTCGCTTGAGGCGCAAGGATCGCAGAGAAAAGATACATCTTTTTTCCTTTGCCGTTGGAGAGGACGGCAAAGGAAAAGCTCTCAGCTTTGGTCAACAATCAAACCGTTTCAGGTGGCATCTTGTTCATAGTAGCAAGTTTAAGCTCCGCAAGATTGCTGATTTTTGCTTTCCGCCCTCTCAGCGGAAAGCAAAAAATTAAAAACAACCCTCTGCGTGCTCGGCGTCTTTGCGGTGAAAATAAAATATGTTACGCTATCGTGATTAAGAATATTTGTACTTGGCTATGCTGTCTATTCCGCAACAATGATCGGGTCGTAGCCGTCTGCGATCAGTTTTTTTTCATATTCTATGGCTGATTCCAGGGTGTTGAATTTGCCGACACGCACCCGGTAAAAAGTTTTTTCGCCTCTTTGATGAGTTGCAATGTGAGCATGGGGGTGTGTCTCAGCGAGTTTTGATTTAAGCCGCTCGGCGTTTTGCCGTTCAATAAAGGCACCGACCTGAAATGTAAAGTTGCCTCTCTGGTAGTCAACGGGTTTGTATGATTTGGGGGCTTTTTCTGTTGGGGATGGGCCTGGGGCCATACCCAGGGCGACGATTTCTACCCGCGCAGTTCCCGGTCCGACAATTCCGAGTCTATCGGCGGCAGCATAGGACAGATCGATAATTCGTCCACGGACAAACGGTCCTCTGTCATTGATTCTGACATCCAGCTTTTTCCCATTCTCAAGGTTGTTTACCCTGATATGGGTATTAAAAGGCAGGGTTTTATGGGCAGCCGTCATGGCATGCATGTCATAAATTTCGCCGTTGGCGGTTTTTTTGCCGTGGAAATCCGCCCCATACCACGAGGCCAGACCTTTTTGGCGAAAACCGTATGAATGCCGCCGGGGTTGGTACCATTTTCCCAGGGCCTTATAAGGTTTGTCGGCCGGCGTGTAGCCATCATCCCATATGGGTCGTGCGCAGCCCCCAACCAACGACAGACCCACAATCATCAGCCCTAAGTTTATCCATAAGACGGTTATATTTTTTTTATTTCTCGAGGGCAATTTTTATTACATCCATCATTTTTTGAACAAAATGAAATGTAATTTCTTTTTGAACTTTTTTGGGAATGTCTTCCAAATCCTTTTTGTTCCAATCAGGCAAAATAATGGTTTTGATGCCGGCCCGGTGCGCCGCCAGAACCTTTTCTTTTATTCCACCGACCGGCAAGACTTGCCCCCGTAATGTAATCTCTCCGGTCATGGCAAGGTCTTTTTTGATCGTTTTATGGGTTAAAAGAGACGTCAGAGCGGTAAGCATGGTGACACCGGCAGATGGACCGTCTTTTGGAATGGCACCCGCCGGAACGTGGATATGAATGTCGTGATTACTGAAAAAGTCATCTTCTATTCCGAGACTAGCGGCATTGGAGCGGACAAAGCTCAAAGCGGCGGATGCCGACTCCTTCATGACATCCCCCAGTTGCCCGGTTAGGGTTAAACCTTTATTTCCGCTCATCGCCGTGGCTTCGACAAATAGAAGTTCTCCGCCTGTTTGAGTCCAGGCCAGTCCCAATGCCACACCAGGAGTCGAAATTCTGGTTCTCACTTCAGAAGTTAACCGCTCAGCTCCCAGATATTTGTTAATGTTTTGAACGGTTATGGATACGGACTTGGCCTCGTCCGAGGCAATGGCACTGGCAACTCCCCGACAAATGGTGGCGATCTCGCGCTCCAGATTTCTCAAACCGGCCTCCCGGGTATAGCCTGAAATTATATGTTTGATGGCGCCCTTGGTAAAGGAAATTTGGTCGGATTTTAAACCATGAGCCGCTCGCTGTCGAGGGATGAGGTAGCGGTTTGCAATTTTGATCTTTTCATCCAGGGTGTATCCCAGGAGTTCCAAGACCTCCACTCTGTCTCGCAAAGCGGGAGGGATCGTGTCAAGTATATTGGCCGTGGTGATGAACATGACCCTGGATAAGTCAAAGGGCACATCCAAGTAGTGGTCGGAGAAAGAAAAGTTTTGTTCCGGGTCCAGCACCTCCAACAGGGCTGAGGATGGGTCGCCCCGAAAATCGCTACCGACCTTGTCGATTTCATCCAGCATAAAAACAGGATTATTAGATTCGGCTCTCCGGATCCCTTGGATAATGCGCCCCGGAAGTGCACCGACATATGTTCGTCGATGGCCTCTGATTTCGGCCTCATCCCGCACACCACCCAGGGAGATACGATGAAATTTGCGACCCAACGCCCGGGCAATTGAACGGCCCAAGGATGTCTTGCCGGTGCCGGGAGGACCGACAAAGCATAAAATCGGACCCTTTGATTCCGGTTTCAGCTTGCGGACCGCAAGGAATTCGATGATCCTTTTTTTGGGTTTTTCCAGACCGTAGTGATCCTCATCTAAAATTTTTCTGGCCATATGGATGTCCAGATTATCCTCTGTGCTTTCATGCCAGGGAAGCGTTGTGATCCAATCCAGGTAAGTCAGAGCCACGGTATACTCGGCTGAAGACGGGTGCATGCGTGAAAGGCGGCCCAACTCACGCTCAGCTTCCTTTTTGGCCTCTTCAGGTAGATTTTTCTCCGCAATTTTAGCTCTGTATTCTTCAATCTCAACGGTTGTGTCGTCTTTTTCGCCCAGTTCTTCCTGAATCGCTCTGAGTTGTTGGCGTAAATAATACTCCCGCTGGCTCTTTTCCATGTCGCCTTTAACTTGGGATTGGATTTTATTGCCGAGCTCCAAGATCTCCAACTGGTGGTTGGCCAGCCGATTGACCTCCCTGAGCCGTGATTTCACTTCTTCAATTTCGAGAACTTTTTGTTTGTCTTCGGTTGAGATATTAATGGTAGAGGCAATCATATCTGCCAGGGTGCCGGGTTCTTTGATATTTTTCGCCATGGTGCCGAATTCCTGCGGCAAACCCGGAGACAATTCGACAATTTTGTTAAAAAGCCCGAGCAGATTGGCCATTAACGCTTCGGTTTCATTGTCCCTTTTTTCAATCTCCTTTAAATGTTCCACTTGAGCTTGGAGGTACGGTTTGCCGTTTTTGAAGGTAAGAACCCGGAACCTGCTCAGCCCCTGAACCAACAGCTGGGCCCGGTTGTCTTGGGTTTTGGCCATTTTGAGAATCAGAGCGCTGGTGCCCATCCCAAACAGCTCCTCTTTGGGAAAAGGGCTTTGCTCTATTTGCTTTTTAGCAACCACAAGTCCGATAATTCGATCTTTTGACATCGCCTCATCAATCAGCTGAAGAGACTCCCCCTGCATAACGACTAAAGGCAAAACCATCTTGGGATAGAGGGCGGTGTCGAACAGCGGCAGGATGGGGAGTAATTCCGGAATATTTTCGCTGCTGATTTCAGATACGATTTGCTTGTCTGTCATGTATTCCTCCGACGGAAAGGATTCGAATATTGCATCACCCTGCAAACCACCCTTGGCCAGACCTTAGTGCAACAAAGAATGGTTAAAGATTATACTAGCCGAGGGGTCGGGGTGTTTTTTTCTTGCCATACAACCGGGTGCTTTGCACCCGGCTGCAAGTGCAACGCTTGAATCAATGGTGTCGTCTTGGCTTTTCAGCTTTTCATCTAATATTGAAACTATCAGCTTTTCCAGTGGGCGTTGACTGCACGGCAAGATGCCGGGTTGTTGTCTGCCAAGCCTGACAGCGGCAACTGCCTGGCATTTTACGGCCGGCCATTTAAAAGTTTCACGCCAACAAGAACCGCCGCCGTGTTTTGCCTTTCTCGGCGGCAATCGCCCGCTGCCCATTGGAAGCACCGGGGCTTTCATCTTGTCGTGAAAAAACACCCCGCCCCCTGATATTAGCTGTCATCAATGGGAATCCTGTAAGTTTTTTCACGGGGCATTTTCATGAGCCGCAGTTCTAGAAAACCATTGGTAAATGACGATGTAACGACTTCCGTATCAATGGGGGCTGGAAGAAAAAGTATTCGTTCGAACTTGCCGTACTGTATTTCTGCAAGCCTGTATGTTGCCCCCGCAACCCTTGTAATTTCGGCTCTTTTCCCTAATATCCTGACAGCTTTGTTGCTGATTTCAACTTCCAAGTCTTCTTTGACGACACCGGCTATTTCAGCTCTGATAATAATTTCTTCCGGAGTCTCATATATGTCCATTGACGGGGTCCAGGTACATTCTGAAGTTGCAAACATCGGGCTTGCCGGTCGCGGCCGAAACATTTCCTCGAAGGTTTTTTCGATTCGAGAAGTTAATTGATCAAAATCATTACCAAATCGTATTTTAATATAATCCATTTCTGGCTCCTGTACCCATGGGCTAAATGTTTGTTCGCCGGTTACCAAGTTTCGTATACCTAACACCGAAACCCCAAATTGTAAAGAAATGTATTCAGCCGCGGCAGCGTACCGTCGGCTGCGGTTCGTAAATCCAGCCGACCCTCATCCTCTGAAACCCGGGTAAAATGAATCTCGAATATATTGCCATTGTGCCCGGGAAATATTCGCAGAGCCGCTTCAACTGCAAACAACGCCGAACCTTGACAAGGGATGGCCTGTGATTAATTTTTGTAAAATAAACACAAGCGCACGAAAGGAGGCAGGCATATGGCACTTGTAAAATGGGACCCATTCAGAAACGTGGCCACCTTACAAGATCGTATCAATCGTTTGTTCGAGGACGCCTTCCCCCGCCCAAGAGACCAGGAAGACGATCTTTCTCTCTGTGCCTGGCGACCGGCGGTTGATATCTACGAAACGGAAAATGGCCTCGTTTTAAAGGCGGAACTTCCGGGCATAAAGAAAGAGGATGTATCCGTAGAAATTAAAGACAACATTCTCACTTTGAAAGGAGACCGGACCGCAGACAAAGAAATCAGTGAAGACAATTACTTTCGCCGCGAAAGATGTTTCGGAAGTTTCCAAAGGTCATTTAATCTGGAGCACAACGTTCAGCCTGATAAAATCAAGGCAAAATTCAAGAACGGTATTCTGGAAGTTGAAATTCCAAAACCCGAACAGGAGAAACCCAAAAAGATTACTGTGGATGTAGATTAAATCGATTTCGCTAATATCCGCTTTATCCCAGATTCCGCGTCAAGGTAGTCTCCGGCCCGTGCAAATGTAACGGGCCATTTTTTTGCGCCACGATCGGCAAGCCGGTTTGCGTCCTTGTTAGAAAGGAAGCTCAACTCGGGGAATGCGGTATTTATTCTTAACATATTAGAGCTACTGAATAGCGCTAAAGCTTCACTACATGCCCGGCTTTCTCCGGAATGACAGGAAAACGGAAAATCGGTGTAATGAAAAATCGATCTCAAGGATCACCTAAAGTCGTCATCCAATCCCAGTACTTCTTATATTTTGGTGTGCTGGGTATTTTTTTGCCCTATTTTAACTTGTACTGTTACCATCTTGGTTTTAACGGTGTGCAAATCGGCACGCTGTCAGCCTTCAGGTCGGTTACCCTGGTTGTGTTTCCTTTGATCTGGGGGGCTCTGGCCGACCATTTTCACATCCGCAGGCCGATCTATATTGCCTGTAATATTTTGAGCACCCTGATCTGGATCGGTTATCTGTATACGACCGATTTTGAAAAAATGCTCATAATTACAGTTACCTATGGAATTTTTTACGCCCCGATCATATCTTTTCTCGAAGCGTTCAGCATGGACATCCTGGGACCGGAAAAAAAAAGCTACGGGCGGGTCAGGGTCTGGGGATCCATAAATTTTATTCTAATTGTCATCGTCCTCGGTAAACTGGTCGATGTGTATTCAATTGATATGATCCTGGTTTTGGTACTGATCGGGTCTTCACTGCTGTCACTGATGTCATTCCGGGTGCCCCGGGTCATTTCAGCCGAGACGGATTCTTTTACCACCCATGTTAAAGAACTATTGAAGCCGCGAGTGATTATTTTTTTGCTTTGCGGTTTTCTGATGCTGGTGAGCCACGGAGCCTATTACGGGTTTTTTTCCATCCATTTAGAAACCTTAGGTTATCCCAGGGCCTTTATCGGGATTGCCTGGGCTTTGGCATCGACCGCCGAGATCTTGGTTATGGTGCAGTCCGGCAAGATATTTCGGCGCTTTTCACTGGAAAACGTTCTGTTTTTTTCTTTTGTTATTGCAGCGTTAAGATGGTTGATTCTTTATTTTGTCCAATCCCCGGCATTAATTTTGTTTTCGCAAATATTTCATGCCGTAACCTATGGCACGTTTCATATGGCCAGCATTCTGTATATGGATCAGTTAACCCCGGATAGAGCCAAAACCCTGGGCCAGGCTGTCAACAATGCCGTACAATATGGGCTTGGATTGATGGTCGGCTTTTTTTTAAACGGATATTTGTACGAAATTACCGGGTCCTTTACATTGTTTATTGTAAGCGGTTGTATCTCAGTTGCCGGCGGGATGATTTTCAAGGGGTATCAGCGTATTGCGAAGAAAGCCTAAAGCAGATCAAAGCTGAAGGCTGAAAGCTCAATGCCCTGTTGCCCAAATCATTTTGAGTGGTCATTAAAACATTTTTGTTCATCAACCTTATTCCGCTGAAAGCGGGACTGAAACGAGCTTTAGATTGTCAAAAACGTTTTAGACAAAGTGAAAAAGGATTTGGGCCACAGCGCGCCAACGATGGATTAACTAGCGAACTTCTGAACCTGAATATTATTACTTTCAGCCTTGAGCTATGAGCTATTAGCGGTTGCGGAACGCAACCCTAGTCTCCTTTGGCCGGGAATAGCAGATGCCTCAGCCAGTGCAACAACGTATTTCCCTGTAGCATGTTTTTATCCAACCGGCTGATGTCTTGGTAAAGTTTTGCGGGATTCGAAAACCACTGGGCGCGGGTCGTAAATTCTTCTTCAGCGTTCAATTGTTTCACCGCTTTGGCTGGATTTCCGGCCATAACGACATTGGGGGGCACATCATTTACCACGATGGATCCTGCTCCGATAATACTGTTTTCCCCCACGGTCACGCCTTTACAGATAATGGCACTGTCGCCGATCCAAACATTTTTTTCGATTTTCACCGGAGCCGGCGTCCCGTATGCCACCCGATTGTAAATATCGTGCCAGTCACAATCCGTAATGTACGCGTGGCTGGCGATCATACAGTTATCACCGATAAAAATTTCATGCGCCGAGCTGATGCGCACCCCGGGACATATCAAACAGTAGTCGCCGATTCTTATCCCGCCGGCATCTTTTTGCAACGGCCACACGGAAAATCTTACTTTACCGTCTGATGTGCCAATGACGTTGATGTATCTTCCGATTTCAATGGGGGAGCCAAAAATTTCTACATGCCAGGGTTTCATAAATTGGAATCCCTCCCCCAGAGATTGCAACTGAGGCCGCAGAAAGTGATTGGTATAAAATTTCTGGAATTTCAAGTAGGCTTTTTTTATCAGATATGGGCGATGATCGCGCTTCAAGAATTCCCTCTTTGTTTTTATAACCGGTCCGCTTCCCTGACTAATTCGAAACAAACATTTTTTACTGGGAAGCCCCACCCTTTTGGGGCGAAAAGCTTCGCTTAATCGTAAGAAAAATCTGGAGATTGCCAGAATTGATGTGAAAAGAGCCGTGCCGCGGGAGTCAGTCCGTACAGGGTGTCCGCGGCCATGAGCGCAACGGCATTGGCCCAGGTAAATTTTTGTTCCGGCCATAGCGTCATGTCCGGATATGTGAAACCGCACCAGTAGGTGCCATCCTCAAATTTTTTATCGCCCATCCACTGATATACAATTTGAGCTAATGAAAAATTTCCGGATGCAGCCAACGTCATTGCAAGCTCAGAAGTTTCAGCAATGGTAATCCATGGTTCATCATATACACACAGAACCCCTTGGCCCTCGATCACGTATTTTTTCCAGTACTTGTCAATTCGCCTGCGGGCGACATCACCGGTAATGATGCCGCAAAGTATAGGATAAAACCAGTCCATCGAAAAGCGAGACTTTGTCATATTAAACCGCTGGGGCTTGCCGGCAATGGCATGTTCGAGCTTTTTCAATCCTTTTGTCCAGGCCGGGATGCTGACGCCCAATTGTTTTGCGATTGCCAGGGCGCATTTAATGCTCATACAGATGGAACTGGATCCGGTTAACAGTGCCATGGGATCGACGTTGCCTTGCGGACTGATGGCCCAGTAAACCTCTCCTTCCGGCTGTTGGAGGCTCAGCGCAAAATTGATGGCGGAATATACCGTCGACCATATCCCATCCAGAAACTCGAGATCACCTGTTATCAAATAATAATGGAATGCTCCTACGGCGATATATGCCGACAGGTTCGTATCGCGGGTTTTATCCTCAGGATCTCCTTCGTTGTAGGAAGCAAACCAGCTGCCATCCGAATTTTGTTTTTGCACCATCCAATTAAAAGCACGACGGGCCTCAGGAAAGCATCCCCCGATGCTGAGTCCCATAGCGGCTTCAATATGATCCCAGGGGTCTGTTTTTCCACCATCGTACCAGGGGATTTCTCCACTTTTTCGTTGGGTGTTGGCAATCAGATCAACAATGGAATCGACTTCGAGGGGGGTATACGGCTTGCTTCTGGACAGATTGCTTTCCATCAAAGATTCACCTTTTTGGGGATTCGTAAATCGGATCATTACGCTGGAATTAACATTCATGCAAGTAAAATTTGATTGAAGCCCCCCGCCCTGAAAGGTGCGGCATTAAAGGAAGCCAGCCGGTCAATGAAAGGTTGGGTTTCGCGGGCCAATCGACACCAGCCTCCGATAACGATAATTATGACTGATGAGTCGGTTATAATGAAATATTCGTCTTGATATTTCAATATTTTGATCTTATAATGACAAATTAATATTATTAATAATATTGATTACTTCAACTTTTTATTTATAATTATCTAATTTGATAATTAACACCGCGATACAGTATAAAAACCAGCCGGTCGGTTAAAAAACTTTTAATCAATCTCAAAGCGGAAGCTGTTTTTATGTCCCCCAAGTTGGTTGATAAGGGAAAAAAAACCAGAGAAATTGCCCGGGTGGCGCTAAGCCTGTTTTCTCAGAAAGGGTATTCCGCCACAAGTGTCGATCAGATCGCCCACGCGGCCGGTATCGGTAAAGGCACGATCTACGAGTATTTCAAGACCAAGGAAGATATTTTCGTGGCTGCCATGCGTGAATGGATGGCCCAATTTGAAATCCGCTTGCGGCAGCATCTGGCGGATATAAAGCATCCCCTTCAGCGACTGCATGCCATTGCCGAAATGAACATCAAGCTTGTCGATGAGCTCGATCCGGCCACGGCGCGGTTATCGGTTGAGTTTTTACAGCACAGTTTACTGGAGGACGGGGTGCTTTATAAAAAGCGCAATTTAATGAAGGAGATGCACATCGGCCAGCGCCGCATCGTCATTGACATTCTTCTTGATGGTGTTTCCAGCGGTATTTTCCGGCCGGAAATTGCCCGGGACGCAGAAAAAATAGCCGTCAATTTTTTGGCCTATATGGACGGCATCAGCCTGCACAGTGCGGTGTCGGAGAATTATTTCGATCTCGGACAGCAAATTCATTTCTATCTGGACAACCTTATCGGCATGATTCAAACAGATGGCGGCGATGGCGGGCATGAAAAAACCGGTCACACCGTCAATGCGTGACGGCAGGCAGGCAAATAAAAATAAACCGCCCGCTTCATGCTTCGCTCCGCGTCCCACGCCCGCCATGCCGGCATGGCGAGGGCGGCGGGTTTGCGGTGAATACGAATATCAAATCTATAGTGATGGTCAAATTAACATTCCGATTGCATGCACCTCATCATTCTGCTCTATTTCGGAACATTATTTTGACATCCGCTATAATCCCTATTAGGGTGGGGAGCTTCACTAACCGTTTATCGGACATCTAATTATGGCCAACAACCAAGATCGTGTGACAATGCGCAAGCCCCGAAAGAAATTTTTACGCACCAGCCTTCCAGCCGTTTTTCTTGTTCTTATCGTGGCGGTTATCGGCATCCTTGTTTTCGTGATAGCCTCTCAACTCAAAGCGATCAAAGCGCGCAACTTGGCGAAGCTCAAAAAAGGACGGCCGGAAGTCAATGTGGTCACCCTAAAACTTGTTCCATCCCGCATCCGAGATCGGATCAATTTACCGGGAGTGACCGAACCCTGGATAAAACTGCAACTGGTTGCCGAGGTGAGCGGCAAGGTGATTGAAAAAGTGGTGAAAGAGGGGATGTCGGTCGCCACCGGAGATATCATCGCTAAAATCGATTCCCGGGATTATAAAAATGCCTATCAATCTGCCAAAGCCAGTTATGAACTTGCGGTTGCCGACTTAAAACGCCTGCAAAAGCTTTACCGGGAAAAGGTGGCCCCTCAATCCCAGCTTGATAACGCCATGGCTCTGGTACAGAATACCAAAGCGGCCATGGACAATGCTGCACTCGCACTTGAAAGGTGCGTTATCAAAGCACCCTTTTCCGGTGTCGTTAATCGTGTTTTCATAGAAAAAGGCCAATACCTGGACGTTGCCAAACCGGTCGCAGAATTGCTGCAGTTGGACCGAATAAAAGTACGGGTCGGGATCCCCGAGTCTGATGTGGATGCCGTTCGCGGCCTAAGCAACTTCACGGTCAGAATTGATGCTCTCGGTGGCAAGACGTTTCAGGCCGAAATACACTTTCTCAGCAAAACCGCCGACCCAATGGCACGTCTTTACAGTTTGGAACTCGTCGTCAACAATAACCAAGAGCAAATTCTACCGGATATGTTTGCCCGTGTTGAAATTGTTAAAAAAGAGGTTTTCGCCGGACTTGCCGTTCCGCTGTATGCGGTCATTACCCGCAATAATGAGAAATTTGTATATGTGGCCAACGATGCCCGTGTCCACAGGCGCAAAGTGGATCTCGGCATTTTGGATGGCTGGCGGGTAGAGGTCAAGGAGGGGCTTCGCCCGGGCGATCAGGTCATTGTGGTGGGTCACCGCAGTGTCAATGACGGCGACACCGTCAACGTGGTTCGGTCAACCGAGAATCCGGAGGATATATTGGAATGATCATTTCTGACACCGCCATCAAAAACCGCATCAGCGTAGTCGTTCTGGCCGTTATTGTTCTGGTGTTCGGTGTGTATTGTTACAGTGTTCTTCCGCGGGAAAGCGAGCCGGACATCACGATTCCCAACGTTTTCGTTTCCACCAGTTACAAAGGTGTGTCGGCATCGGATATCGAAACATCGATCACCGTTGAAATTGAGAATAAAATCAAAGGACTCGACCGGATCAAAAAGATCCAGTCCATCAGTTCGGAAGGGCTTTCCCAGATAAACATCGAGTTTCTCCCCGATACGGATATCGATGATGTTGTCCAGAAAGTCAAAGACAAGGTTGATGAAGCCAAGAGCGAGCTGCCGGGGGATTTGGAGAATGATCCGGAAGTGTTTGAGGTAAATTTCTCGGAGTTTCCGATTGTTGTGTTTTCGCTTTCGGGCACCTGCGGCATCAGCTGTTTAAAAGAAATCGGTGATGATCTTGCGGAAGATATCGAAGCCATACCCGGTGTGCTCGAGGCCGAGGTCACCGGCGGTCTCGAGCGTGAAATACGCATTGAAGTGGACCCCGATAAACTGGCCTACTACCGCATTCCCATTACTCAGTTTCAGAATGTCGTCTACAGCGAGAATCAAAACACCTCCGGGGGTTCGATCACGTTGGGGGACGGCAGGTATCAGCTCCGGGTACCCGGTGAATTTCAAACACCCGAAGAGATATTTGGCCTGGTTATCTCTACCTTTGACGGGCTGCCGGTTTATCTCAAAGACTTGGCCGATGTCGTCGACGGCTTCAAGGATGAAACCAGCCGCTCCCGTCTCAACGGGCGAGAGGCCGTAAGCATTTCGGTGAAAAAGCGCGTGGGGGAGAATATCGTCCGCATCAGCGACAGGATTGATGAGTTGGTTGAGCGTCAACAGGCCGGCTGGCCGGCTGGGACCCAGATTACCAAACTCATGGACCGTGCCAAGGATGTCCGTCTGATGGTGTCTGATCTGGAAAACAATATCGTTTCGGGGCTGATACTGGTCATCGCCGTTTTATTTTTCGTGCTGGGATTCAGAAATGCGGTTTTGGTGAGTCTGTCCATACCTTTTTCGATGTTTCTCTCCTTTATGACGCTGTATGCCCTGGATATAACCCTGAACATGGTGGTTCTTTTTTCCCTGACGCTGGCCCTGGGCATGTTGGTGGATAATGCCATCGTGATTGTAGAAAATGTCTATCGTTACATGGAACAGGGTGTCCCGCGAATACAGGCGGCCATGAAGGCCACCGCCGAAGTTGCCTATCCGGTCATCGGTTCAACCATTACAACGCTGGCGGCCTTCTTTCCACTTATTTTCTGGCCGGGCATCATGGGTGAGTTCATGAAATTTTTGCCGATCACACTGTTGATCACGCTTTCTTCAAGCCTTTTCGTCGCTATGGTGATTAATCCCGCTCTGATTGCCATTTTCATGCGTTTGAAAGGTAAAACAAGACGCGGCGACATGCCGGTATCGGCGGAGGATATTGCTGCTTCCGGTGAAAAACCGGTTGAAATAAAGGGAAGGCTCCTTAAGTTTTATTCCCGTCTTCTGGCAAAGGCCCTTGAGCATCGTTTAATTGTCCTCGGAATTTCGTTTGCTTTGCTGATCCTTTTTTTCCAGGTTTGGCTGCTGGCCGTGGGGCTCGAGAAACCAGTGGAATTTTTTCCGGACATCGATCCCGCTAGTATTTATGTGAACATCGATCCACCGGAAGGCGCGGATCTCGATTACCTCGATCGGATCGTACGAAAAGTGGAAATGGCCGTAAATGGGACCATACATGAACATGCAAAACTGCCCCTTGATATGTATCAATCCTCTTTTTCAATCAAACAGCATCGCAAGGCCCGGGGGGAGATTTTTTACGGACCCAGCGATCTGGACAACGTCGAATATGTATACGCCAAAGCGGTGGAAACTGCCGGGGGCGCCAATTTTGGTCCTAATCTGCCCAACCATGTCGGCGTCCAATTTTTAGACTTGAAGGAGCGTATAAGCCCTTCCACTCGGAGTCTGGAAGCAATTAGAAACAGAATAAGGAACATCCCGGGCGCACGAATCACTGTGGCCGAACAGGAGCACGGCCCTCCCACCGGTGCCCCCATAAACGTTGAAATCTCCGGAGATGACTTTCGTGTGCTGGGGAAACTATCCTCAGGAGTTCAGGAGATCATTTCCAAAGTTCCGTTTGTCGAGGACGTTCAGGATGATTATGTCGAAGGACTCCCTTCGGTCAGGGTCAGAATCGATCGCCAGAAGGCCGCTCTTTTCGGTCTTTCAACCAACGCCATCGGTTTTGCCTTGAAAACTGCCTATAACGGACTGGATATATCCACCTACCGGGAAGGCGATGAAGACTATGACATTACCGTTACGCTCACCGATGAAGACCGCAGAGTAACCGATGTACTTCTCAAGCTGATGATACCAACCCCCTCCGGTCAGCTGGTACCTTTGACCACGATAGCCGCCATTGACTATTCCGGCAGTATTGGTGACATTTCCAGAATTAATTATGATCGGGTGGTCACCGTCAAGGCAAACGTCGATGAGGCCAAGATTCCGGGACCGGTGGCACGGCAACAGGCGGAGGAATTGCTGAAGAATTTCCCGCTGCCTGCAGGGTACCGCATGCAATTTACCGGGGAATTCGAATTTCAACAGGAAGCCGAGGCGTTTTTATCGAAAGCCTTTGTGATAGCCATCTTTTTGATATTTCTTATTTTGGTAACCCTTTTTAATTCCGTTTCCCAGCCGCTGATTATTCTCTCCTCCATTATCCTCAGCCTGGGCGGCGCTTTTATTGGTTTGACCGTATTGAGGTCACCTTTTGGCATCATCATGTCGGGTGTGGGGGTAATCTCTTTAGCCGGAGTTGTCGTCAATAATGCCATTGTTTTGATCGACTACACCAATAAACTGAGGACGCGTGGCATGAGTATACATCAAGCCGTCATTTCCGCAGGCGCCACCCGGCTGCGACCGGTGCTCTTGACCGCCGTGACGACGGTTCTGGGCTTGTTGCCGATGGTAACGGGGGTGTCATTTGATTTTCACAAAATGACCATGTCGTTTGTGAGTGAGTCCACGCAATGGTGGCAAAACATGGCGATTGTGGTCATATTTGGTTTGCTGATTGCAACTTTTCTGACGCTGATTGTGGTCCCCACCTTTTACTCCCTGCTGGCTTCGGCCAATGAAAGTTTCCAACGCCTCTTGAATAAAATCAGGGGAGGCTATTGGCGACCGACCGAGGATCTTTCCTAATTATTTGAGGGGTCGGGGTATTTTTTTCACGGCAAGATGCCGGGTTGTTGCCTGCCCAAGTCTGACAGCGGCGGCCACCTCGCATTTTACTGCCGGCTATTTAAAAGGTTCACTCCAGCAAGAACCGACGCCGTGTTTTGCCTTTCTCGGCGGCAATCGCCCTCTGCCAGTTGGAAGCGCAGGAGCGATCAGCTTGTCGTGAAAAAAATACCCCGGCCCCTCAATTATTTGGGACGTAATTTGAGAATCACTATAAGCCTCCTATGATCTTCCAGACCTGGAGGCGAGGCGCGTTGAAAATTTCGCGGGGCAATATCCATTTTTTTACTTTGAACGTTGAACCTTGAACGAACAACCGAAAACGGCTATATGGCATTAAAGAGAATACTTTGCCACGAAACGGATAAAAATCAAAAATTAGTAGCAAAACTTTGTAGACTTTTTCGGTGAACAACTCGTCTTATGATTAAAAAGATTCGTTTTTCTCAAAGACGACTATGCTGCAACTGAATTCCCCAAAATATCACGTGAGGAACCTCACCGAAGAAGCCCGGTTGAACTCACTGGCGGCCAAAGCCAAAAGGGGAAACAGCGGGGCATTTGAACGGCTCTACGGTAGGTTTCAAACAGAGGTGTTCCGCATGGTATATTACCGCATCCGGTCTCAGCAGGATGCAGAAGATCTTACCCAGGATATATTTTTGAAGGCCTATGAAAAAATATCCGGCCTGAAAGACACTGACCGATTCAGGTCCTGGCTCTTTAGCATAGCCCGCAACCGGGTTTGCGATTTTCAGCGAAAGAAAAGGATAAAGCAGTTACTTGGTTTTTCAACCTTCGAAGAAAATTCACAGGAGAGGTCGCGTTTTTCGCAACCTGATTACCAAGCGCCGCAGGAAAATATGACGAGACAGGATTTCTGGAGACTGGTTGGAGGATTTATCGGTCAGCTGTCAAAGATGGAAAGGGAAGTATTTTTATTAAGATTCTTGGATCAGTTCAGCCTAAATGAAATATCCCAGGTGCTCAAAAAGACAGAAAGCACCGTAAAAACGCATCTTTACCGTGCGTTGGTCAAATTTAAGAACGCTTCTGAAATTATTCGCCGGCTTCGGGAGGAAGCCTATGAAAAATGATAAAGAACTTCACCTGGACGAAGACCACATTTGCCGTGCCGTTGTCGATGCCGGTGACCTGCCATTGCCGGTGCGCAGGCACCTGGAACAATGTTTCCGGTGCCGTAATCAAATAGCGCAGTTGCAAAAGGACCTGGCCAACTTGAACCAAATGGCAACCCAAGTAGCGCCTTTGCCGAGTCGCCGGTTGAATCTGAGCCACCGGCAGAAGTCACACCCCCTTCGATGGTCATGGAGCTGGAAAATCGCCCTGGGAGCTTCACTGGTCGCAGCTGCAAGTATTTTTATTTTTTGGTCAAAAACGCCTGAAATAATCTTTGAAACCCCCGGCAGGTCAAACTTAATTGCCCAGTATGAAAGTGAATCGGAAAAACTGATGACCGAAGTCAACAGGCTTTCTAAAAATGCCCTGCCGCAGGTGTATCTGGATATTGTTTCAGAATCAGAATCGGGTTTGGACGAAGAATTTGTAAATTTTATGGCACCTTCAATATAACCAGAAATCGCGCTAGGAAAGGAGATAGTTTATGTTACGCAGAAGTTTTTACATTTTACTGCTGCTTGTATTTGTAGCGGCGCCCATCACCGTTTTGGGCAATGACATGCCGATCGGCAAATGGTGGCACCGGCCCGCTATGGCATCTAAACTCAATTTGAGTGATGCCGAAAAAAGCAAATTGGATCAATCGTACATCGAAAGCCACCGCAACCTTATCAAACTTAAAAACGTGGTTGAAAGCCAAAGATTTGAACTCGAGGTTCTGCTTGAAACTGAGCCGCTGGATGAGGCCAAAGTTCTGGAACAAAATAAACGGGTGGAGAAGGCCAGATCTGAACTTGCCCAGGAGCGTTTCCGATATATACTGGAGGTCAGAAAAATTATCGGACATGATCGATTTCAGGAGCTCAAGGCCTCCTTTCAAAAATTTCGCCGCCAAAGAGCTCGCCGCATGATGGCGCCTGCAGAAAAGCGCGCCGGCAAGGGTTCTGCGGTTGACGAATAAAGCGGATTCAATTGACCTGCATTAAAAGCAACTCCCCAGCCGCGATTATGGTCAACCCGGCAGACGCCATCCCTCTTGCCGGGTTGACCATATAAAGCAATCCATCCGATGTCGATATTGTTTTTCCATCTTGACTTTCACGAAAACCTTGTTGTAGGGTTGAAAAAATGGGATCGACGCCAGAGAAAACCCTATTAACACATTACTTTCCACCGTTTTCAAAATCGTCTAGCAGTTCGTATTCAGCGTAAGGGTCACGGCCCCAACTATCCAAACGAAAAGGAGGAGATTATGAGCGACAGCGTATACAAAATCATCGATCTTGTGGGAAGCAGCCCCACTTCCTGGGAGGATGCCGCGAAAAATGCGGTCGAAACCGCATCGAAAAGTCTCAGGGATTTGAGAATTGCTGAAATTGTTAAATTGGATATGAAAGTGGAAAACGGAAAGATAACCGATTTTCGCGCAAGAGTGAAACTTTCCTTTAAATATGTAACGGAGTAAATTAAACCCTGAACCAATTGCAATAGAGAGAAAGGGCCTAGCAGTATCGGCTCCAAGAAAAAGCCTCCGGGGGGGTTGTCTTCCCCGGGGGTTTATAATTTATCGATTCGGTAACCGGCGGTTGCAATCTTTTTTAAAGACGTTATAATATAGTCTATAAATTCCAAAACCCCGCAGAGCGAGGTGAAATCAGCGCTGAAGTTGATTATACTCAAGCTGATCTCCGCGGCATTGAACAGAAGAGTTGAAAATGATAAAATTTGAAGATAACGTAATCATCCGTCAACCCCCTGAAAAAGTCTTTGCCTATACCACCGATATTAATAACAATCCCATTTGGCAATCGGACATTCTGGAAATTGAACAGACCTCTGAGAGTCCCGCCGGCCCGGGGGCAACTTATCGCTGTGTAAACAGATTCATGGGACAGCGTTTTGAAACCGAAGCCACCGTATCGGAATACATCCCTGCCCGAAAATGTTCTTATAAAATCAATGCCGGATCCGTAAGCGGTGAAAACAGCTTTATTTATGAACCTGTCAACGCAGGGAGTACAAAATTCACCACCCGTGCCCACCTGCAGCTGAGACTTTTTGGATTCGCCGGACGCCTATTCAAGCGCAAGGCCAAAGAACAGATCAAAAAGGATTTGAATACCTTAAAGAGCATTCTGGAAAACGGCGCTAAAAAATAAGCGCTTAGCTGCCAGTCTGATCAGGACCAGCTTTATAACGCCAGCTAGTCTTTCTCCCAGGAGATACATTCGACCGGACACGATTCTATTGCTTCTTCAATACAATCTTCCGGGCCGCCTTCGGGCATTATCACTTCGGCTTTTTCTTCATCTTCGTTAAACGCAAAAACCTCTGAGCACAGCTCAACACATGTTTCGCAGCCGGTGCATTCATCAGCATCAATAACGACTCGTTTCGCCATTTGGATAACTCCTTTTATTGAATTGAATTGCGATGTAAGAATTTTGCAGTCTAACATAATCTTTCGGATAAAAAAAACAAGGGCTGGCGCATAAATATCCTGCTTATTGTAATCGATAAGCTTTTAGGATAAGTTGCTCATCCGATTCCGCTAAGCATTGCCACTGAAAGCCTCACGCAAAGGCGCCAAGGCGCAAAGAAATTGAATAGTCGTGTAAGAAATCGCACCGGTGGCATCTATTGCTGAAGCCGCATACGGTATTCCCCCAAGAATAAACTTTTCACATTCGGCTCGGCTCAAAACCTGTTTTCAGAGACTGTTGAACCATAAAATAGCCATAAAGGATTTAATGCCTGAACAATATTGTTAAAAATAAGAATGTGCGTCTTTGTGTGAGCCATGAAAAACATAGCTTTCTGTAAAGTTCAAAAACCCAAACCGGCAGCGTCGGCTGTCTTTCAAACCGGCCGAGTTTTATCCCTGTCGGTCTCTCATTTTATTCACGATGTTTACTCCAGCTTTCTCTCGCCGCTTCTGCCGCTTCTTATCGAAAAACTTACCCTGTCTTTGACCCAGGCCGGTTTTCTTACAACCATCATGCAGGTACCTTCCCTGCTCAATCCCTATATCGGCAAAATAGCCGATCGCGTCAGTGTCCGATATTTTATTATTATTGCGCCGGCCATGACAGCCGCACCCATGAGCCTCTTGGGGGTGGCGCCCACCTACGGGATATTGTTGATCCTGTTGTTTATCACCGGTATCAGTGTATCCATTTTTCATGTTCCGTCGCCGGTTATGATTGCCCGACTATCCGGCTCCAAGAAGGGCTGGGGCATGAGTTTTTATATGACGGGGGGAGAGCTTGCCAGGGCTGTGGGGCCGATGGTGGCCGTCGGAGCCGTATCCGTTCTGGGACTGGAGGGGTTTTATCCGATCATGATATTTGGCCTGATTGCTTCGGCCTGGCTATATTTCAGATTCCACGACGTTCCGATCAATATTGATAAACGCCGCGACATGTCGATTAGGGCCACTTGGCGCGAGATGCAGCACATTCTGTTGCCCTTGACGGCGATTTTGCTGGCCCGGGGTTTTATGCATGCATCAATGGCAACCTTTTTACCGACTTTCATCAAGACGGAGACCGGTGATCTCTGGCTTGCCGGTGCAGCTCTGACCATTTTCGAAGCCACCGGTGTTGCCGGCGTGCTGACGGCGGGTCCCATGAGTGATTATTTCGGTCGCCGACGAATTCTTCTGATTTCCCTGCTGGGTGCCCCCACCAGCTTATTTCTGTTTGCCTGGGGTGGCGGGTGGCTTCGCTATATCGCTCTGCTGTTTACCGGGTTTACGGTGTTGTCGACCACACCGGTCATGCTGGCATTGGTGCAGGAGCATGCCAAGAGGAGTCCTTCAGCGGCAAACGGTCTGTTTATGATGGTCTCTTTTATGGCACGATCAGCCATTGTCGTGGTGGTGGGCTTGGTCGGCGATCTGTTTGGGCTGCGGACCTCCTATTTTCTCAGTGCCGCTTTGGGACTGCTGGGGGTACCTTTTATTCTGATGCTGCCCCGAAAATAATACCCCGTTTGTGTAAATAAAGGCCATAAATATGAAACTCTTCAATATACTGGCCGTTTTAGTTACCCTGGCTGCAGTTTTCAGTTATCTCAACCACCGCTATATTGGCCTGCCTACCACCATCGGGCTGATGCTCATCTCCCTGCTGGTATCCCTGGGCCTGATTGCGCTGGGTCCGCTGGGTATGGGGCTGGAGGAGGATGCCCGGCAGCTTCTCGGGAGTATCGATTTTGACGAAACCTTGCTTCACGGTATGCTCAGCTTTCTTCTTTTTGCCGGAGCACTGCATGTTAATCTTGGAGATCTTGCGCGTCAAAAGTGGATCATCGGCACGCTGGCAACTTTCAGTGTCGTGGGATCAACCTTTATGATCGGATTTCTCAGTTGGTGGGTGTTGGCGGCTATGGGTTTTGAGTTGCCGCTGATTTATTGTTTGCTTTTTGGTGCATTGATTTCTCCCACAGATCCCATCGCTGTTTTGGGAATACTTAAAAAAGCCGGTGTGCCGGAAAGTCTTGAGACTAAAATTTCGGGTGAATCGCTGTTTAATGACGGGGTGGCCGTTGTGATTTTCATCGTTTTCCTGGAAGTTGCCAAGGGCGTTTCTGAGGTTACGGTACTCGCTGTGGCCGGTCTCTTTCTTAAGGAAGCGCTCGGCGGCGTTATTTTCGGGCTTGCCATCGGGGCTGTGACCTATGGGATGCTCAAAAGTGTGGATAACTACCAGGTGGAGGTGTTAATTACCCTGGCCGTGGTGACAGGCGGATTTGCCCTGGCCGACACTTTACATGTTTCGGGCCC
>JASFTQ010000029.1:0-23059 GCA_050053515.1 Desulfobacterales bacterium
CCGGCCCGCTATGTCATAGATCAGGCGGTTAAAGATTCACCGGAGGATGCCAACCGGGTGAAGCAAGCCTGTAAATACGATGCGGTCGACTTTGATATGGAAACCAAAGTCATCGATCTACAGGTCGGGGCAGTGGTGTGGGCAACCGGATGGCAGCCTTATGACGCGCGCCAGATAGACAATCTTGGATTTGGTCAATATCCCAATATTATTACCAATATGATGATGGAACGGCTTGCGGCCCCCAACGGACCCACCAAAGGAAATATATTCCGTCCTTCCGACAACAAGGCCCCCGAAAGCGTCGCTTTTGTCCAGTGCGCCGGATCTCGGGATGAAAATCATTTGCCCTACTGTTCCTATATCTGCTGCATGGCTTCTTTGAAACAGGCAACCTATATCAGGGAGCGCAACCCGGATGCCAAAGTATATATTTTTTATATCGATGTCAGGGCGCCGGGCCAGCGTTACGAGAAGTTCTACCGGAGGATCAAGGAAGACGAAAATGTGATCTTGATCAAAGGCAAAGTCGCGGAGGTCAATGAAGAACCGGGTACCGGAAACATTACCGTGGTCGCCGAAAATGCTGTTACCGGGGAAAAAGTCAGACAAACGGTTGAAATGGTGGTGCTTGCAACCGGCATGCAGCCGACCGCAGCGGGTGCCGAGCTCCCTGCAGATTTGAAATATACCGAAGACGGTTTTATCCCGAACGACTTTCAGAGAGGCGGCATGTTTGCTGCGGGATGTGCCAATAAACCGGCTGATGTGGTTTCATCCAACCAGAATGCAACCGGTATGGCCTTAAAAGCGATTCAAACCCTGGTGAATAGCAGGAGGTAACCGTGGATAAAAAGTATGGTGTCTATATTTGCACAGGCTGTGGCATCGGGGACGCGCTAAACGTCGAGACGCTGGTTGATGTGGCCAAGGAAGAAGGGATTCCCGTTCAAACCCATTCGATGTTCTGCGGCAAGCAAGGCCTCGAACTTATCAGACAAGACATCGCCGAAAAAGGCATCAACACCCTGGTCATTGCAGCCTGTTCGCGAAGGGTCAACTTTGATGTCTTTCGATTCGACGGTTGTATCGTCGATCGCGTCAATCTGAGAGAACAAGTGGTATGGTCACACCCCCGCTCTGATTACCCGGCCCTTACCGAGGAACAAACAGATGATGGTGTGCATTTCGACCGGCTGCAGATGCTGGCCGAAGACTATCTGAAAATGGGCATGGCCCGGGTCGAAAAAATTGATTTGCCCGAACCGTATTTACTTGACACTTTGAGCCGTAAAATTCTGGTTATCGGCGGTGGTGTTGCCGGCCTTTCGGCCGCCCTGGATGCCGCCAATACAGGTTATGAGGTCACCATCGTAGAGAAGGAGGCATCTCTCGGCGGTCATGCCCGGCACTGGCGCAAACAGTTGCCGATGGAGCAGCCGTACGAAGATCTGATCCCACCCATCATTGATGAAAAAACCAAAGCGGTTGAGGCCCATCCCAAAATAAGCGTCAAAACCGAGACAATTGTTGCTCGGCTTGCCGGACAACCGGGTGAATATACCGTGACATTCAAAAAGCCCGGTGAAAAAATCGAATTCGACGTGCCCTATCCGCTGCCGGATGAGATGAAAGTTGATGAAAACGGCAAGGAACTGGATGCCGAAAAACTCCACGAACGTTTTCTGGAATATAACAAGGGTAAGCTAGACATCCTGAAGTTGGATTCCAAGGGAGAGCTATTCGGGGCGGTAATTCTGGCGGCCGGTTGGCGCTCTGATGAGATTAAAGGCGATATGTTTGCGCATCTGGGTTATGGCGCACTGCCCGATGTGGTCACCAACAGCCAGTTTGAGGAAATTGCCGCGAATGGAAAGATTATACGGCCCTCGGACGGCAAAGAGGCGAAATCGGTCGTATTCGTCCAAAGCCCCGCTAAAGATGATGACAGAGACTTTGACTATGCCGGATCGGTTACCAGTCTGGTCGCTCTGAAACAGGCCAGGTATGTTCGCGAAGATTATGCTGACGGTAAAGCCTTCATTTTTTACCAACATATGCGCACACCGGGTCTGAGCGAAAACTTTTACAAAAGCATCCAACAGGATGAGGGAATTTTCTTGACCAAGGGAACGGTCGCCAGTGTTTCAAACGACAACCATGGCCTGATTGTTGAAGCCGACGACACCCTTCTGGGTGAAAAAGTGCAGGTCAAGGCAGACCTTGTGGTTCTGGCGAGCGGGATGGTGCCGGTTACGGTGGATGACCCGGTGGTCAACATGGCCTACCGACAAGGTCCTGCTTTTCGCGACATCGATCTTTTCAATGGATACGTCGATTCCAACTATATCTGCTTTCCCTATGAAAGCCAGCGCACCGGTATTTACGCAGCCGGAGCGATTCGACGCTCTATGACCGTGGAGGAATCGATTGAAGATGCCTCCGGCGCGGCGCTCAAAGCGATCCAGTGCCTGGAGTCGGTCAATCGCGGTGTGTCCGTTCACCCGCGATCCGGCGACATGACCTTTCCGGATTTTTTCTTTCAGCGCTGTACCCAATGCAAGCGCTGTACCGAGGAATGTCCTTTCGGCGCCTTGGATGATGACGAAAAAGGTACGCCCAAACCCAATCCTACCCGCTGCCGCCGCTGCGGGACCTGTATGGGTTCCTGCCCCGAACGCATCATCGGTTTTGCCGATTACAACATTGACAGTGTCGGGTCTATGATCAAGGCCATCGGTGTACCCTCGGAAGACGATTTCGAAGAACCGCCTTTGCGAATTCTGGGACTGGTTTGTGAAAACGATGCCTATCCGGCAATTGATATTGCCGGCCTCAATAGGCTTACCTATTCAGCGGATGTCAGGTTTATCCCGATCCGGTGCCTGGGTTCCATGAATGTGATCTGGATCAAAGACGCCCTTGCTCAGGGGATGGATGCCGTCTTCCTATTGGGCTGCAAGCATGGTGATGATTACCAGTGCCATTTTATCAAAGGCAGTGAGCTGGCCGACATCCGTATCCGAAAAATTGGCGATGCCCTGGCAAGCCTGGCCTTGGAAGAGGAACGGGTGGCGCAATTCGATGTGGCCATAGATGATTATGACAAGCTGCCCAAGATCATTGACGATTTTGTGGCAATCATTGAAGAACTCGGGCCTAACCCATTCAAAGGATTCTAAGAGCCGTCTCAAAAATGTCTATTGGCCCAATATCTTTGTTGGTGACGATCGAGGAGGTAAAATATGGCAGATACATACATGCTTGAGCCGGACATGGGTTTTATCAAAGACGTAGCCAAACTGGGGGGCGCTGACCTCAAGAAGTGCTATCAATGCGCAACCTGTTCGGTGACCTGTCCGATTTCTCCGGATAACAAACCCTTCCCCCGCAAGGAGATGATCGCGGCCTCCTGGGGCCTGAAAGATCGGCTGGTTGCCAATCACGACATCTGGCTGTGTCATAATTGTGGAGACTGCACCACCCTGTGTCCCCGGGGCGCTAAACCCGGTGAGGTGCTGGGCGCAATTCGGGCTTACGCCGTCAGAGAATATGCCACACCCCGGGCACTGAGCAAGGCGATTGCCGATCCCAAAATGTTGCCGGTGCTGCTGGCCGTCCCGGCGGCAATTTTCATTATGCTGGGCCTGATCCTTAAAGCATTCGGCCTCAACTGGCTCAATTTCTCACCGCATGGCGGCGAGATCTGGCAAGCCAATTTCATTTCCAACTATCTGGTGGATGTCATCATGATTCCCACCTTTTTCGGTTCCATTGCTGTTTTTGCGCTCGGGCTTAAGCGATTTTTAAGCGACATCCATGCCAACGCTCTGGCCGAAGGTAAAGCCAACACGGAAAAGATCGATATCGGCGGGATCCCGAAGGCGCTGCTGAGCGTGGTGCTGACCGTCCTCAAGCATAATAAGTTCAAAGAGTGCAGCGAAAACAAACAGCGCGCTACAGCTCACCTGCTGGTGCTTTTCAGCTTTATCGGGCTATTCATCGTGACTGCTTGCTTTTTCTTTGCGGAGTGGGTGCTGCACATTGAGGGTCCCTATAGCCAACTCAGCCCCGTCAAATGGCTCGGTAATATTGCCGGCGTTGCCCTGATTGCCGGCTCTTTATTGCTCTGGAAAAACCGCGTGGCCCAGAAAGATCAGGGTTCCAGTTATTGGGACTGGTATCTGGTTGGGCTCGTATTTGCCTTGGGATTGACCGGCATGGGGACTGAGATGACCCGCTTGGCCGGTTTAGAAACGGTGAGCTATACTCTGTATTTCATCCATTTATTGTTTGTGTGGAGTCTGTTTGCTTACACGCCCTTTTCAAAATTGGCCCACCTGGTCTACCGCACGGCTTCCATGACATATGCCGAATATACCAATCGACCCTAGCGGCAGGGCCTGAATTGATCCTTTTTTATCGTGCGCCCGGTCGGGCGCACAATAAAAAAGGGGAAACGGTTTTGTAACGTCTCCCCTTTTGATGGCCGGTGCGGAAAAGAGCTTAATCGCCGGTTGCGGCTTTGTGGGTCTTGATTTCAACCTTTTCAGTCAGGCTGGCATAATATTCACGCAATATGTCAAGCACCTCATCGCGGCCGAAATGATCCGGAATCGGCGTGCCCTCGGAAAGGCCTTTGCGCAGCATCGTGCCGCTGAGGATCACCCGGTCTTCTTTGGTGTGAGGGCAGGTTCGCAAAGAAGCCATGCCGTCACATTTATAACAGTAAAAAGTCCAGTCGATTTTCAAAGGTGTGCAAAGAAGTGCTTTGCCGGGCTCTTCAGGCTTTGGGATTTTATCGAATATGGTTTGGGCTTCAAACATCCCGTAAAAATCGCCGACACCGGCATGGTCCCGGCCGATGATCATCCGCGAGCACCCGTAGTTTTGACGGAAAGTGGCGTGCAGCAGGCCTTCTCTGGGACCGGCATATCGCATGTCAAGGGGATAGCCACCCTGTACGACATTGTCCTTGACAAAATAATTTTTCACCAGGGCATCGATACATTTAACACGGGTTTCGGCGGGAATGTCGCCGGGTTTCAGATTTCCGACCAGGGAATGGATATAGACACCATCGCATACTTCCACCGCAATTTTGCAAAGGTATTCATGTGACCGGTGCATGGGGTTTCTCAGCTGTAATGCGGCAACTTCCCGCCACCCCCGTTCATCAAAAATTTTGCGGGACTCTTCGGGCCGCATATAGATACCGGCATATCGCGTGGGGTATTCGCCTTCACTCAGCACTTTGACCGGACCGGCGAGATTGACTTCTTTTTGGCTCATGACCATCTTGACGCCGGGATGATCTTCTTCGGCCACTTTCCAGAAATCCTCCGGTGTCGGGATGCCTTCGCCCATAAAAACTTTTTCACACTCATACCTCTTATCGGTCGCCGACATTTCATATTTTTCGGTAACCTGCATGCTGGCCATGATTTCATCGCCTTCAGGATCGAAAAGGGCAATTTCATCCCCTTCACTGATCGCATCGGCATCTTGTTTCGAGGCATCGAGTGTCACGGGAACCGGCCAAAAGGTGCCGTCGGACAACTGGAAATTATCGCACACCCCTTTCCAGTCTTTTTGGGTCATAAAGCCGGTCAACGGACTGAAACCACCGATACCGATCATAATGAGGTCGCCCTTGACCCGCGGAGAAACAGAAACTTTTTTAAACCCTTCGGCCTTTTTCTTTTCGGCTTCGAGCGCCTCGCCCTCAAGCAAACAGCAGGTCAGTCCTTTACCGCCATGGGGGGGGATTAAATTTGACATGAGCGCTTTTCTCCTTTCACCTTTTTAATCTTTCGAAAAAACGATACTGGGTCCAATTCAAAAAAGCCATAAATAGTCGGTAATTTAACGTTTGTCAAGCGTAATTCAGGCCGCTTCAGAAAGGTTGAATGTATTTTCCGCGGGATATCCGGGCCGAGCGTTTGCGCTTCACTGTGCCTTTCAAGTTCCAATGGCATTTTCCAACACGAACGTCATTCAATGGAATTTGTTCTTGATTTAACCAAACTTACTATCTATAATGAATGTTTGACATGATATCCGCCATGCTCTGGATAAAACCGAAAAATCGTATGATATCGAGGAGTTGACGCTATAATGGATCGAAGACTGCTATCCGAACGCAGGAGGTTTCCGCGCCCGCAATCAAGGGACAGGCGGGAGATTACCGACAGGCGAAGAAGAAAGCGCTTCAGGGCCAAAGAAGGCGCCTTTGCGGCTCTGGTCAACAGTGAAAACAAATTGGGCCAGATTAAGGATATTAGTCTGGTAGGTCTCTCATTCCGCTATATTGCCAGCGACGGTCTGTCCAGTCACCCCAGTGAGCTGCGAATAATTTTAGCCGGATTTGGTCTTTTTTTGGATAGACTGCCCTATAAGACCGTTTCTGATTTCGAGGTGACAAACGGCTTCACCTTCAGTTCTTTGAAAATGAGACAGCGGCATCTGGCCTTTGGGGATCTGAGCCCGTATCAAGAATCTCGGATCAATGATTTCATCTTGAACTACACCATGGGTGAAGCATAAGCACGGCAACACATAGGGAAAACGTAAAAAAGCCCGACTTTTTCAGCCGGGCTTTTTGAGTATCTGGCGGAGAGAGAGGGATTCGAACCCTCGAAGGAGGTTTCCCCCCTTACTCGCTTAGCAGGCGAGCGCCTTCAGCCGGCTCGGCCATCTCTCCCAAAAAGTTTTTTCAAATCTTTTACATATAAAATTGCAAAGCCATTTTATTGGCGGAGGGAGTAGGATTCGAACCCACGTCCCGTCTCCGGGAAACGGTTTTCAAGACCGCCGCTTTAAACCACTCAGCCATCCCTCCCCTGAGTTAACCTTTCTCTCTATCAGTTGAAGCGTTTTAAATCAACATTTTTTACGACCACAAGATTCAGGCAACACCTGAATCTTGCACGATTAAGGCATTGCCTGCCGGGTCGTTTTTTTTTCTAAATGCTCACCTTTATTTATTGACTTATGCCCAGGGTTATGATTATCCAATTTTTCCTAATGTAAACCTGCAATTTCAATAGGCCGAGAGGTATCATATGAAGCAAAAATATTTAATTCTAAAAGATAATGAAAAAAAAGAGCTGGTCATTCGTGAGTTTGCAGAATTGGATAAAGATGCGTTATCACCGCTTTGCGAGGAAAAGTATGATGCCGAAGTAATCAGATCTGCGATTAAAGACGGCAAGGAAGCGCTGATAGCGGTTTTACGTACCAAAAATATGTATCCACCGGGTATTTACGCAAACCAAATTGCAGACTCGGTAGTGGAACTATTCGGCTCACTAGAGCACCAATCCCTGGAATTGTTTTTTGATGATATCGAGCTTATCAATCAGGAAGCGGAATCCGTTGATGCCATGGCGGAAATGGATGACGAATCCGAAGAGATTGACGATGAATTGCTTCAAGATGAATATGACCAAGATTACGAGGACAAAAGCGCTTTAAAAAATATAAATTCACCCCTCAAGGTCGCCGATGATGAATCAATGGATACGGATGACGACGGCTAAGGGGTACCGTGCTCAAACGACTTTTTACCTTGACTTGCAGGCTTACTTGCTTTAGGTATCTGGTTACTTACTCACGATTTCGGAATTAAGTCGCCAAATGTTAGATCATCCTTAGATCAATATGGAGACGGATACAATCATTAAAGCCAATTTGGCTCTGATTCTCTTCCAGGGAAGGGGCTGCCAAATTGGCTTTTTTTATAGGGTCTGGACCAACAATCCACACTTAAGTCGGAAATCATTCCGGTCTTAACAGCATCAAGGAGGTGCCGATGGAAAGGGAAAAGGAGTTTTACGAGAGGCTGGAGCTCAAAGGGATGACTCGGCGTGACTTTATGAAGTACTGTACGCTTCTCACAGCCACCCTGGGGTTGTCATCGTCTTTTGTTCCAAAGGTGGCTGAGGTTTTTGCTGCACCCAAGCAGCGGCCTCCGGTAATCTGGCTGCACTTTGGTGAATGCACGGGGTGCTCTGAAGCGACATTTAGGAGCCAGTATCCCTATCCAGACGACTTGGTTCTGGAAATTCTTTCTCTGGAATATCACGAAACCGTAATGGCAGCGGCAGGACAGCAGGCCGAAGACCAACTTCATGCCGCCATGAAGAAATACAGCGGAAACTATATCTGCGTCGTTGAAGGTGCCATTGCCACCAATTATGATGGGGGATATGGAAAAATTGCAGGCCGCACCTTTCTGGAAATTGCCCGAGACGTCGTTCCCAAATCGCTGGCGACGATCTGTATCGGTTCTTGTTCTTCCTTTGGAAACATCCAGGCGGCCGCACCGAATCCCGGCGGCTACAAAGGTGTCGGTGAAGCACTCGGCATAAAAACAATCAACATTTCGGGTTGTCCCCCCAACCCGGTAAACTTCGTAGGAACGGTTGTCAACTATCTCCTCCTCGGCAAACTCCCGGCAGTCGATGATCTCGGCCGGCCGTTTTTTGCCTATGGAAAAACCATTCATGACCAGTGTCCTCGTCGGGCTCATTTCGAAAATGATGAGTTCGTTGAAGAATTTGGCTCCGAAGAAGCTCAATTGGGCTATTGCCTCTATAAAATGGGCTGCAGGGGGCCTGAAACCTATAACAATTGTCCCGTGGCCAAATACAATGACGGCACCAGCTGGCCGGTGGAAGCGGGCCACCCCTGCATCGGTTGCAGCGAACCGAACTTCTGGGATAACTTCACTCCATTTTATGAGGAACTGTAGTCACGGTTCAGTCGATAATCCTTTTATGAAAAAAGGGAGGATATAATATGGCTCAACGAGTAACCATCGATCCGATTACAAGAATTGAAGGCCATCTTCGTATCGAAGTTGAAGTGGCCGGAGGCAAGGTTGTCAATGCCTGGAGTTCAGGTCAGATGTTCCGGGGGATCGAGCTTATCTTACAAGGTCGAGATCCCCGTGACGCCCATCATTTTGTTCAGCGCTCCTGTGGTGTCTGAACGTATACGCATGCTCTGTCCTCGGTGAGGGCAGTCGAAAATGCAGTCGGCGTCAAAATCCCCAAAAATGCGCGCCTCGTTCGTAATCTGCTGCATGGAGCCCAATTTCAACATGATCACATTGTTCATTTTTATCATCTTCATGCCCTGGACTGGGTAGACATTGTCAGTGCCCTCAAGGCCGATCCGGCGAAAACAGCCAAACTCGCCGAAAATGCCAGCAATGCAGCGGTTGGCGGCACCCCCTATTTCAAGGCGGTGCAACAGCGGCTGCAGACTTTTGTCGACAGCGGTCAACTCGGACCTTTCAGCAATGCGTATTGGGGTCATTCGGCCTATAAATTGCCACCCGAGGCCAATCTGATGGCATCGGCCCATTATATTGAAGCCCTCAAGCTTCAGGCCAGAACGGCCAGGTTGCATGCCATCTTCGGCGGTAAAAATCCGCATCCACAATCACTGGTGGTGGGCGGTGTGACCTCCGTCAGAGACCTTTCGCCCCCCCGTATCGCTGAGTTTTTGTATATTACCAAAGAAACTCAAGATTTCATCAAAAACGTCTACATCCCCGACTTATTGGCGGTCGCCTCGTTTTACAAAGAATGGGGTGCTATCGGCGGGACGAGCAATTATCATGCCTGGGGTGAATTTCCGCTGAGCGAAAATGAGCCGGACAGCCTGTATATGCCCAGGGGGTTCATCAAGAAACGCAACCTCGGCGGTGTGAAAATGGCCAGCCAGGCCCGGGTAACCGAACATGTTGCCCGCTCATGGTACGAGGGAAGCGATTCTAGACACCCCTTCCAGGGCGAAACCAAACCGCTGAAAGAAAATCCGCAGTACCGACCCGGTGGCGGGCAGTACACCTGGTTTAAAGCGCCACGGTATGAGGGTGAGGCTTGCGAAGTCGGGCCTTTGTCAAGAGTTCTCGTTGCTTATGCTAACGGCCACAAGGATATAAAGCCGCTGGTGGACAGCACCCTGGAGAAACTGGGTATTGAGGCCCAACATTTATTTTCAACGCTTGGCAGAACGGCTGCCAGGGGTCTTGAAACCGTCGCCATCGGCGATGCACTGCAGGGCTGGGTCATGGAACTGGTGGAAAACCTCAAAGGCGGGGATACCAAGACCTATCAAGGCTGGGATATGCCGGACAGCGGCATGGGCTTTGGTTTGAATGACGTTCCCCGGGGCTCTCTGGGGCACTGGATTCAGATTGAAGACAAAAAAATAAAGAATTACCAGTATGTCGTGCCCTCCACCTGGAACCTCGGTCCGCGGGATGAAAAAGGCAGGCTGGGACCGGTGGAAGAGTCGCTTATCGGAACCCCGGTGGCGGATGCCAAAAAGCCGCTCGAGATTTTGAGAACGGTTCATTCTTTTGATCCCTGTATTGCCTGCGGGGTTCATGTAATCGACCCGGATTCCAACCAGGTCTATAAAATTAAGGCCATTTAATGTGGCCCGCTTATCCTTCAGCCTCCCTTTCACGGGGAGGCTGAAGGTAACACGTCACTGTCTTAATCCCTGTCCTTACCGTGTTTGTGTTTCCGTTTGTCTGTTTGAATTTCCATTTGTCAAGGATTGTGCACTTAAATGAATACCCCCAACCCGGATATCATGATATTGGGAATCGGCTGCACCCTTTACAGCGATGAGGGTTTTGGTGTACAAGTGGTCAAAGAATTGGAACAGCGCTATCAATTCCCGGATAACGTGTCTGTCGTCGATGGTGGCGTCTTGGGTATCAATCTGCTGGGCGTGATCTCCCGGCCGGATCATCTTATCGTCGTCGATGCTATCCGGAATAAAGGCAAACCGGGCGATTTATACCGCCTTGAGGGCGATGCCATACCGGAGCGCATTCGGGCCAAGAATTCTCTGCATCAGGTTGATTTCCTGGAGGCGCTGACGTTGTGTCAGGCCCTGGATAAAGTGCCATCGACGGTAATACTGGGTATTGAGCCGAAAGATATTGAAACGCTCGGCACCGAATTAACCTCCACGATCCGCGCCAAAGTTGATCAGGTAATTGATATGGTCCTGGCTGAGCTGACCCGGCGAGGGGGATCTTATCAGAAGAGGCGGTTAAAAACGAATAATTACAACCCTCCGTCGGGATCAAAGACTAAATATAATAAAAATTCAAAAAGTTAGCTGGACACCATGCCCAAAACGTTGGCGAAACACTTTTCTTCTCTTTCAGTTTTGGAATGGATCTTATCCCGGCCCCTCGTTGTTATTCTGGCCGCTTCGGCGGTTACGGTATTCTTTGCGCTCCACATCCCCTCCCTTTCATTTCATACGTCCGTATATGATCTGATAATTGAAGATCTCCCCGAAGCAACGCGCTACGATATCTTTAAATCCGAATTTGGTTCGGATGAAATTATCAGGGTTGTCGTCAAAGCCGATAATATATTTGACACCGCAACCTTTAGAAAAATAGCGACCCTTTCCGACGCCCTAGCTGCTATCAAAGGAGTGAGGCGTGTCCTTAGTTTGCCCGAAATTAAGCGGGCGGTGGATACCGCCGGCAGGTGGAATATGCAAGATTTCATGAAACGGGTGGCCCCGGTCGAATTGTTTCGCAAAAACCTCATTTCAAAGGATTACAAAGTAACCGCAATTACCCTGGTACTTGATGACAATGTCGAGCAAGAAAGTGTCATCCGCGATGTTAATCAGATCATTGCCGCAGAACCCCGCGAACTTTCCCTGTATCAGATTGGCATGCCATTGGTTTCACAGGCACTTGCCGGCTATACGGTAAAAGATTTTTTACGACTTCCTCCCTTAACGCTGTTGCTGATTGTGTTGCTGCTGTTTGTGCTTTTCCGGAATTTTGTGTGTTTGCTTCTCCCGCTCATGTGCGTTTCGCTTGCCCTCATTTGGACATTCGGTCTGTTGTCTTTGCTCCGCATTCCGTTGTCGATTTTAACCATGATTGTGCCGGTGTTTCTTATCGCCGTAGGGACCGCTTATTGCCTCCACATCATTTCCGACTACAGAACCCGCTCGCAACACCTCGCTTCCCGGAAAAAAGTGGTCATTTCAACGTTTTCCAGCACAGCCCTGCCTTGCGCCTTGGCGGTTTTCACCACAATCATTGGATTAGGCGCTCTCTTTGTCAACCGCATACAGGCGATCCATGAGTTCGCCCTTTTTTCCTGCTTTGGCATGTTCAGCCTGCTGATTACCATACTTGCCGTTTTGCCGGCAGTTCTAGTATTGGTGCCGGTACCCCTAAATACAGCCAGTCGAGCGAGTCGTCTCGACAATGTGATTGAACGGTTTCTGGATCTGATTGTGACCCTCAATTTGCACCACCAGAAAAAAATCCTGTCGCTCATTGGTATTTTAATCATCATTGCCGCAGCCGGCGTTTTTTTGATAAAGATTGAGACCAATCCGGTCGGATATTTCAAGGAAGGAACGCCGGTAAAGCAAAATTTTCACGACATCCATCGGGATCTGTCCGGCAGTTTTCCTGTCAACGTGGTATTGGATGGCCGGGACCCCTATTACTTCGAGGATCCAGCGCACCTGGCGGCTGTGAAAGGGTTTCAGGACTATCTCGAAACGCTTCCAAAAGTGGATAAAACGGTTTCCTTTGCCGACTATGTGATGCTCGTCAATTATGCTCTCAACAATTATGATCCTGCCCACTACGTCCTGCCCGGAGAGCCTTTTGAAGTCCGGATGGCGATAAACAACTATAAGGTCATGCTGGGAGAGGATTTATTTTCAAGTTTTATGACCCCGCAACTCAACAGAGCCAATATTCTGCTCTTGACTCACATGTCAAGTTCCAGAGAATTTCTCAAGGCCAAAGACGCTATTCTGGCTTACGCCCGACACCATTTCCCAAAGACGCTCAACTGCGAGGTGACCGGATTCGGTATAGCGGTCTCTGCCAGCAGCCATTTGCTGACTTCGGGTCAGGTCAAAAGTATTTCCATCAGTTTGATACTTATTTTTTGCATTATGCTGTTGATGTTTCTTTCGGTCAAAGTCGGGCTGATTGCGTTGCTTCCCATTTTTTTTCCGATAATCATCAATTTTGGTTTTATGGGCTGGCTGGGTATTCGGCTGTCAATGATAACCAGCCTCATCGCCAGCATTGCCATCGGGTTGGCCGTCGATGACGCCATCCATTATTTACACCGCTACAACCAGGAATTTAAGCATGATTTAAACAAGGATAGAGCGTTACGGGACACTATAAGAAAAGTAGGTAAGCCGATAACCTTCACGACCATCACCATCGGTATCGGTTTTTTCATATTATTATTTTCTCATTTTAAACCCACCGCCATTTTTGGATTTTTGATGGTCCTTACCATGCTGGCGGCCCTCGTGGGAGACCTGCTTATTCTTCCCGCTCTGATGTTGCACGTTGAGCTGGTAACCGCTTGGGATCTTCTCAAACTCATGCCGACCGCCAGCGGAATGTCAGCCGGTGTTGCCCATGAATTGATGCAACCATTAACTGCCATCAAAATGGGCAGTGACTTTTTAGCTAGAAAATTCTCTCAAAAAGCAGAGATTACCGAGGAGCAGATATCTCATATTGTCCAAAAAATCAGCCACCAGGCTGATAGAGCCTCTGAAATTGTCAATCGCTTGAGAACTATCGGAGAGCACACAGGCTTTAATAGAGCGCGGGTAAACATTAACGATCCCATCAAAGATGTGATTGCCATTGTTAGATACCAGTTCAGTCTTGATGACATAGAAATCAGGCTTGATTTGGATGAAACCCTTCCACCCATATCGGGTCACAAAAACAGGCTGGGACAGGTGATTTACAATATGGTTGTCAATGCCGGCGAAGCTATCGTCGAACAGAAAAAATTCGCCGACGACAACCGAAGTCACGGGATCCAGATTCGGACGTTTAAGGAAGGCAACCACGTCGTGGTGACCATAGTTGACACGGGGTTGGGTGTTTCCAGGAGCAATATCCCCAGAATCTATGAACCATTTTTTACCACCAAGACAACCGGGCAGGGCAAAGGCCTGGGATTGACCATCAGCAATGAGATTGTCAGAGCATATGGGGGGCATATCGAAGTTGACAGTGAGCAAGACAAGGGGACCACTTTCAAAGTGTCCTTTCCCTGCCTTACCACCGAAGATGGCGGTGGCGCAACCGCCGCATGAACCCTATCAGATTGATATATAATCTCTTCATTTAAATTGTTATGTGTGATATGAATACAAACGCGCGCAAATAATTTCATCCAAAAACTGTTTTTATATTTGTTTATTGAAATTCATAATATGGGAGTTAAACCATGGCTTTTACCGTCTATTGGATGCAATGTGGCGGATGCGGCGGGGACACCTGGTCTTTTTTTAACGCCGAGTCTCCAAACATCGTCGAATTATTCAGTGCTTTGGGCATTGAGCTCCTCTGGCATCCCACGATTTCAATTATCAGTGAAAATGACCCGGTAAACCTTATCGAGGAACTGCTGTCCGGAGAGCGGCAACTGGATGTTTTGTGCCTTGAAGGAACGATTGTACGGGGCCCTGGGGGAACCGGCAGATACGATGAGATCTACGGGAAACCCAAAAAAGATCTGGTTGCGGCGTTGTCGAAACAGGCCAAACATATCTTGGCCATCGGTACTTGCGCCAGCTTTGGCGGTATCGGAGCCCATACGGAAATTGAGGCCACCGGCCTGCAGTTTCTGAAATGGGAAAAAGGAGGGTTTCTGGGGCAGGATTTCAAGACGCAAAGTGGGCTGCCGGTTATAAATCTCCCGGGATGTCCCTGCCACTGTGATATCGTCGTAGGCACGCTGTCTGCGCTCGTTTCGGGAACTCCCATCGAACTCAGTGAATATAATACACCCCTTGAATGGTACTCTATGATGGTTCATCAGGGGTGTACCCGTAACGAGTACCATGAATATCGCGTGGAAGATACTAAATTTGGGGAAAAGGGTTGCATGTTTTTCCATCTAGGGTGTCACGGTCCCATCGTCCATGGACCATGCAACAAATTATTATGGAACAAGCGCTCCTCAAAGACCCGGGTGGGGGTGCCGTGCTTTGGCTGCACCCGTCCTGATTTTCCCCAGCAGTATCCGTTTTTCTATACGCGCAACATCGAGGGCATACCCATTGAACTGCCGGAAGGGATCAGTCGTGCCCATTACATGGCCTACAAAGGAATGGCCGCTGCCGCTGCGCCCAAAAGACTCAAAACGAGGAATACCAGAATCTAGCTTGAAGTGGTTTCAAAGCCGCTTTTTGAGCCATTTTGCGATCCTTTGTTCCTAGGCGCTTGATCCGCCAGAGATCTCTGGCGGATCAAATTTTGAACTGTTCGAAGCAATATTTTCACGCAGGATTGAAGACAAAATGACGCGCAAAAAAGTTCACCTATATCCCCTCAATCGGGTTGAAGGAGACCTGGATCTGTCGGTGGAAATCGAAGATGGTGTCGTGCGCGAGGCTTACAGTGCAGGGGTCATGTACCGGGGGTTTGAAAACCTGTTGGTGGGCCGCGCACCTCTGGATGGACTCGTTTTGACGCCTCGGATCTGCGGTATTTGCAGCACCTCTCATTTGAACGCCGCTGCGAAAGCATTGGATATGTTTTTCGATGTAATCGTGCCGGACAACGCCAAAAGGATCAGGAACGTGACATTGATTGCCGAAAAAATTCAAAACGATTTCAGGCATGCCTTCCTGTTATTTATGGCCGATTTTACCAATAAGGCGTACAAAGGCCTTCCGCTGTATGCAGAGGCCGTCAGACGCTATGAACCGTTGACGGGAGAAACAGCGGTTCAAACCATCCGCGAGACCAAAAAAATACTCGAAATCATTGCCATACTGGGGGGCCAATGGCCGCATTCCTCTTTTATGGTGCCGGGAGGAGTCGTTTGTGTGCCCAGTGCCAATGAGATTACCCAATGTTTGTTTTTGTTAAGAAACTTCCGTAAATGGTATGAAAACCGTGTACTGGGTTGCAGTATCGAGCGCTGGGAGGAAGTAAAAACCGACACGGATATCGACATATGGCTCGATGAAGCCGAGTCCCATGCCAACAGTGATCTTGGTTTTTTCATCCAGTTTGCCCGTCTTGTAAATTTGGACAAAATCGGCAACGGTCACGGAAACTTCATCAGTTTTGGCGCCTTGGACCTGCCTGAAAATACGGCGGTCAAAAGCTTCATGGATGACGAAGTGTTTTTTCCCGCCGGTTTTTTGCAAAATTCCATTGTTGATAAATTTAACCAGGAAAAAATCACCGAAGACATATCCCATTCATGGTTTGACGATGACATCCCCAGCCGACACCCCTTTGAAGGGACCACTCAGCCATACGCCACCGGCTCAGAAAGCGGTAAATATTCCTGGGCCAAAGCACCCCGTTATGGCGGTGTGCCGGCTGAAACAGGGCCGCTGGCAGAAATGCTGATGGCCTCGATCCCGCTTGTTACTGATTTGGTGCAAAAAGGTGGTCCGAATGTATACGTCAGAGAGTTTGCGCGTCTGATCAGATCGGCATTTCTGATCCCGGTTATGGAAAAATGGCTTGAAGAGCTGGCTTCGTCCGGTCAAGAATTCTATTGTGATCACGGCACCTGCGAACATGGTGATGGGTACGGCCTGGTTGAGGCGCCGCGGGGTTCTCTGGGCCACTGGCTAAAGATAGACGAGGCCAAGATCCAAAAATATCAGATTATCACACCAACGGCATGGAATGCATCCCCCCGCGATGCAAATGGCATCCGAGGGCCATGGGAAGAAGCAATTGTCGGTACCGAAATCAAGGATATGAAAAATCCGGTTGAACTGGACCACATCATCCGCTCTTTTGATCCCTGTCTGGTTTGCACGGTTCACGCGATTGAACTAAAACAAAGACTTTGGTCCATAACCATTTAAGCCAAACAGCGATTTAAATTTACAGACGCATCCAATCAAAAAGCCTTTCTGGTCACTGCGTTCAATCAGCCGGCAAAACAATGCAAGAATTCGTATTAAATGAAAAAAATGGGTAAATAACATGGAACCTCCATACTACTCCCCTCAGGTATTGGCAGCCATCGGCGACAAAAATCCAGCCCTGACCGATGAAATTCTTTTGCTGAGAAAAGAAATTCAGGTTGCCCGCAGGGCAGGCGAACTCACGGCCGACCTCGTGGTCAAACAATTTGAGGAGACCGAAAAGATTCTTCACCGGTTTCAAGTGGCAAACGCCCAAAGAAAGGCCGTGCTCGATTCGGCAGCGCAAATTTCCATCATTGCGACCAACAAAGAAGGCATCATCACGGTATTTAACACCGGTGCGGAGAATCTTTTAGGGTACCGTGCGAAAGAATTGATCGCAAAAAACACCCCCTTGATTTTTCATTTGAAATCCGAGCTGGACTTATTTGGTAAAAAACTCAGCAACAAATACGGCCGCCGCATTGAGGGACTCGATGTCTTTTTTGAATTTGCGGCCGGAGATTCGTCGGATCAGCTTGAATGGACATACACCCGAAAAGACGGCACCCAATTTCCGGTCAGAATGACCATCAACGCCCTTCGAGATCCGGATGGCGATTTCAGCGGGCTTTTGTTCATCGCCATGGATATCACCGAAAAAAAACGTTCCGAAAAGGCGCTAATGGAAAGTGAACGCAAATATCGACTGCTGGTTAGAAATCTTCCGAACGTTGTCTACAAGGGTTACATTGACGGTTCCATCGATTTTTTCGACGATAAGATTGAAAAGATAACCGGCTACAGCAAAGAAGAATTTTTGTCGCGGGAAAAAAATTTATTGGATCTCATCTACCAAGAGGACCGGGATGACGCAAAAGAAAAATTTATCCAGGCTTTGAAAACCGACAACTCTTATCTGAGGGAATATCGAATTACGTCAAAAAGCGGAGAAATTAAATGGGTTGAAGAGGGCGGGCAGATCATCTACGGTGAAAATGGCGAAATCGAGTTCATTACAGGTGCTTTTCTCGACATCACGGAGCGCAAACTGGCCGAACAGGCCCTGCATGAATCCGAAGAAAAATACCGTTCGTTGTTTGACAGCGGTCCGAATCCGATTTTTGTGCTCGACCGCGATTCGCTGCAAATCCTTGACGCCAATCCCATGGCTGAAGAAACCTACGGTTATGCAAAGAACGATTTGATCGGCAGGCCTTTCAGCGATCTCGGGCCGGTGGAGGATATTTACGATGGCCTCAGTCATTTTGACCGCAAACGATGGCCCAAAGCCTGTGTGGTGAATTCAAAAGTTCAGCATATCAAAAACGGCGACGAGCCCTTTTACGTTCGGGTTACGGCATGTCCCATTAAATATAAAAACAGTCAGGCCATCATTCTTGCCACCACGGATATTAGCGAAATGGTGGAAAAAGATGCTCAACTGGTTCAGGCCGGCAAGATGACCATGCTGGGTGAGATGTCGGCCGGAATCGCCCATGAACTGAATCAACCGTTAAACGCAATTAAGATGGGAAATGAATATCTGAAAATGATGGTTGAAAAAGGAAATCGCATCCCACGCAAAGACCTCTTGAATGTGGCAAGCCAGGTGAGCGAACAGGTCGACCGAGCGTCTGAGATTATTAATCATCTCCGGGAATTTGGACGCAAAACCGATTTTGCCAAAGAAAAAGTCGATTTGAATAAAACCCTTCGCGTGGCGGTGGGACTGTTAAAACAGCAGCTCAGCCTGCAGAACATCATTGTCGATCTATATCTTGAGGAAAATCTTCCCCCGATTTGGGCTCACAACAACCGTATCGAACAGGTGATTTTCAATTTGGTAACCAATGCCCGGGACGCCATAGACCAGAAAAAAAAGACCGGTCGCACCGAGGAAAGGGACGTTGTCACCATCCGCTCCTTCACCGACGATGACCGGGTGGTGGTTGCGGTTTCTGATACCGGCATCGGCATATCGAAAGATGCCAGACAAAAGATTTTTGAGCCCTTTTTCACAACCAAGGACGTCGGCAAAGGCCTGGGGCTGGGATTATCCATTACCTACGGGATTGTTAAAGATTACGGGGGGGAGATCGAAATCCAAAGTTCGGAAGGTCAAAGAACCACCTTTAAGCTGCATTTTCCGCGGGCGTAGCTACAAAAGCCGAAAGGTAGACCTCATGGGGAAAATACTTGTGATCGATGACGAAGAACCGACCCTTTTCATGTTTCGCTTGTTTTTAGACGCTTATGGCTACAGCGTCTTCACCGCAGAAAAAGGATCAGACGGACTTGAGATCTTCAAAAGGGAAAAACCGGCGATCGTGCTCACCGATATAAAAATGCCGGGGATTGACGGTTTGGCAGTGCTGCAACAGATAAAAGAGATGGATCCCAACACCCAAGTGATTGTCATTACCGGACATGGTGATACCGATCTGGCCCAAAAAGCTCTGGAGTCAGGTGCGGTGGGCTTCATCCATAAACCCATTAACAAAGAGGTCCTCGATGAAGCACTCAAGCGGGCTGAAGAGAGGCTTCAGTCCGAAAAAAAAGACTAAAATGTTCATATTCAATCAGGGGTGGCCGATTCGCCTCACTTTGGCGTCTGCGGTTTCCCCGGTTGCCAAATCATGGAACTTACGCCGCCAACGACGTTCTGAGAAAAGGCCACCCCCCTGATTACGGACGAATGCTTTTAGCCCTTGCTTTCAGGTAACAAAAATTGTATATGGCCACGTCTAAAGTTGAATACCAATAAATATAATTCACTCTTCATTTTGTTTATGCACAATTGAGGTAACCAGGAGTTGTTCACATATGTGTCTTGCCATCCCATCCAAGGTTGTGGAAATCGATGCGGGCATGGCCACAATCGATGTCGACGGGGTTAAACGTCAAGCCAGCCTTTTGTTGCTTGAAGATGTAAAAATAGGGGAATATGTCATCGTACATGCTGGTTTTGCCATCCATAAAATCGACGAGAAGGATGCTTTGGAATCCCTGCGGCTTTTAAAGGAAGCGGCGGCGCTTTTGGAACAAAAAAAGAAGAATCAATGACGATTGACGTCATTCGTCTCTTCATTAATTCAAACGTCATTGACCAATAACCCAACATGGCAGAAGAATATGATGCACGGAGACTGGAGGTCAACGGAATCGTTCAGGGTGTCGGATTTCGGCCGTTTATCTATAACCTTGCAAATCGATATGACTTAAAAGGTGAAGTTGCCAACACCTCTTCCGGTGTCATTATCACCATCGAGGGCAGCCGCAAAAACATAGAATCATTTTCAAGAGATCTTACCGAAAAACACCCACCGCTGGCCCACATTGTTGAAATCACACAACACAAGGAAACGCTCGACAATCGCAAAGAGTTCAAAATCGTCCCCAGCAGCGGGGCAGCAACGATGTCCACATTGATCTCTCCGGATGTGTCAATCTGCGAGGACTGTCGGCACGAACTCTTTGATCGGCAAGATCGTCGCTATCATTATCCCTTTATCAACTGCACGAACTGTGGCCCCCGCTACACCATTATCGATGATATCCCGTATGATCGACCCAAGACGTCCATGAAACAATTTACAATGTGCTCCCAGTGTCAGGCTGAATATGACGATCACGCCAACCGGCGCTTTCATGCCCAGCCAAACGCCTGCAGCATCTGCGGGCCGCAAGTTACCCTCTGCGGCAGCGACGGCCAGGTCATCCAGGCCTCTGATGCGGTCGTCAAAACCGCCGATCTCTTAAAGCAGGGTCACATCCTTGCGATCAAGGGCCTGGGTGGATATCATCTGGCTGCGGATGCAGAAAACGACAGCGCTTTGTTGCGGTTAAGAAAGCGCAAGCGCCGTGAAGAAAAACCACTGGCCCTGATGTCCTATAATTTGGATCGTATTCGTAGATATGCTGAAATTACGGAAACCGAAAAAATACTGCTCACATCCATTCAGCGCCCCATTGTTTTGCTGCAGAAAAGACAGCCAAACCCAATCTCACCGGTCGTCGCCCCGCGCAACCGCTATTTTGGTGTGATGCTGCCATACACCCCCCTGCATTATTTATTGTTGCGTCATGATTTCACCGCATTGGTAATGACCAGCGGCAACCTCAGCGAAGAGCCCATAGCCATTGATAACGACGATGCTTTCAGGCGCTTGGGTGAAATTGCCGATTTCTTTTTAATCCACAACCGCGACATTTATCTTCGCAGCGATGACTCCATTGTCAGGCGATCGGCCAATACCACACGATTTATCCGCCGCTCGAGAGGCTACGTGCCGGTGCCGGTTTTTTTGAAAAAAGAGACATGCCCGATTCTGGCCTGCGGTGCCGAGCTGAAAAATACGGTCTGCCTGACCAAAGGCAGACTGGCTTTTTTGAGCCAGCACATCGGCGATCTCGAAAACATGGCCACCTATGAATTTTTTCAGCTGACGATTCGTCATATGAAGCGCATCCTGGATGTCAGACCGGAAGCCATCGCCTATGATATGCACCCGGATTATCTGAGCACTCGCTGGGCGCTGCAGCAGCAAGAGATTGAAAAATTCCCGGTACAACATCACCACGCGCATATTGTCAGTGCCATGGCAGAGAATAAAATCGACGGGACGGTCATCGGGCTGTCATGTGACGGAACCGGTTACGGTACCGACGGGGCGATATGGGGCGGTGAAATCCTGGTTGCCGATGATAAGAAATTTTCACGCGCGGCGCATTTTTCTTACTTGCCCATGCCGGGTGGTGCTGCCGCCATCAAGGAGCCCTGGCGAATGGCCGTCAGCTATCTGTATGATGCCCTGGGTGAAGGTTTCTGGAATCTCGATTTGCCGCTGTTGCAGGAAATCGGCCCACGCGACCTCCAAGTAATTATCGAAATGATTAACAAACGGGTGAATTCACCGGATACATCCAGCTTGGGGCGCCTGTTTGACGGTGTGGCCGCACTTGTCGGTTTGCGAAGTTGTGTCGCCTTTGAAGGTCAGGCGGCCATGGAACTGGAGATGACGGCGGCAGGGATCGACGAGAAGATCTATGACTACGAATGGCTGACCGCAGATGGTATCCAGATCCAGCCCGGATCCATCATCAGGGGTGTGGTTTACGATATGCTCAAGGGGGTCCCGGCTTCCGTTATCAGTGCCAGGTTTCACGGCACCCTGATTCGGCTTTTTGCGGAAGTGTGCAAGGTTATTCGCAAGGACACCCGTTTGAACCGCATAGTGCTCAGCGGCGGGGTTTTTCAAAACACGCGACTGTTATCCGGTTTGTTTCCCGCGTTAGAAAATCAGGGTTTTGAGGTATTTGCCCACAAAGTGGTGCCCACCAACGACGGGGGCATCAGTTTGGGGCAAGCCTTAGTTGCATCGGCAAAATTGAATAATTAGTTTGACCGGTTCGCTTCCCTGCAAGCCCCGCCCTTTAGGGCGGTGAGCAATCCTAGACTCAAGGAATGGATAAATAATATGCCGATAAAACATATGGAAGAATACCGGGATGCAGAACTTTCCCGGCACCTGGTGGAAAAAATAAAAAATATCAGCCGGAGCAAGGTGCGCCTGATGGAGGTTTGCGGCACCCATACGGTCTCTATTTTCAGGGCCGGCATTCGATCCGTTCTGCCGGATACGATTGAACTGCTTTCCGGACCGGGATGTCCGGTCTGTGTGACCGACCAACGGGATATCGATATGTTTATAGCGTTGTCCGGGCAGGATGACGTCATCCTAGCTACCTTCGGGGACTTGATGCGGGTTCCCGGCACACGATCTTCGCTGGAAAAAGAACGGGCGCAGGGCCGGGATATCCGCATAGTATATTCCACCATGGACGCCATCGATGTTGCCGTTAAAAATTCTGATAAAAAGATCGTTTTTTTAGGGGTGGGCTTTGAAACGACGGCCCCCACAATTGCAGCCGCTATGCTGTCAGCCAAACAGATGCGGCTGGAAAACTTTTCCGTGTATTCGGCCCATAAACTGGTTCCGCCGGCCCTATTTGCGCTGATGTCCATGGAGGCGGTCAAAATTGATGGTTTTATTCTACCCGGCCACGTTTCGGTAATCATCGGCCTGGACGCTTATCGGTCCTTTTTTGA
>JASFTQ010000030.1:0-22653 GCA_050053515.1 Desulfobacterales bacterium
CGAATAATACCGATGCTGGCACCGCTGTCATCTGTGGTGCAAGTATCGCTGACCGAGATAATTTTTCCGATATTGTTTTCGGCGATAAATTGGTTCACCGTTTTATCCAAATTTTCCAATTGTTCTTTGACGTGAAATACTTGAAGTGGGCTCGTAAATGTCTTTACTTTGATCATGCTGGGTCCTCCCTGGCTCGTGGTTGAAGTTTGAAAACATCTTGCTGTGAAAAAAACACCCCGACCCCTGGTTTAATTAATGTTTGAGGCCTTATCGATACCGATGATTTTAATACCACCAAGATAGTCCAAGGTTTCGCACATAGAACCGCTGACGTCCATCAACACGGCAGAATCGGCAGAGGCATTCAGCGGGGCACTTGACAATGCTTCAGCACGGCGCTGGGCCTTTTCGGCGCGCTTGCGCTGCTGCGTTTCCATCTCTAAAGTTTCGAGTTTATTTATCAGTTCTTCATAGGTGGGTTTGCGGGCCATTGTAGAAACCTCCAAAAACAACCCTTTTATGATCCTTACCGTAATAAAATAACCCTTCTTGCGCACTTGTCCAATTGGAGTTGACTATACAACGGGCTGCTGCCCAAACATTTTTGAGCGGTCATTAAAAACGGTTTAGGCTCAGCGGGAATATCTTTGGACAACAGCCCGTAAATTTGTAAGTTGTTGGTGCATGTTTCGAATTTGCATTTTTTTTTGCATAAATGCAAAAAAAATGTTGCAATTTATGAAATTATATGGTTAATAATATAAACAAAAAAATCCCTTGGTATCTCTTATGCGTGTCACCCAATTTGAATCGTTTTTACAAAGGATTTTTCAAGCCACCGGTATGACCTCTCAAACCCAGTTGGCCGAGGCCCTTGGTGTGAATCGTTCTGCCATAACGCAGGCCAGAAAAAAAGATTCTATTCCAGCCCGGTGGATCTTACAATTATACCGGCTGTTTGGTCTGAATCCGGATTGGCTTGAAAGCGGCACGGGCCAGACCTACCTTGCCAGGCCCGATGACCGCGAGACGGAATTTAGAAACATCCCCAAAGTAAAAGCCAGATTAAGTGCCGGCGGCGGTTCCTTTGAAGTCGGCACTGAAATTCAAGGTTACTACGCATTTCAACAAGAATGGCTCAGAAGAAAAGGTGAACCCAGGCGCATGGTGTTGATGGATATTTTCGGCAACAGCATGGAACCTGAATTAAAGGATGGTGATACGGTGCTTATCGACGAATCCCAGAAGGATATTATTGCCGGCGCTTTATATGCTGTTGGCGTTGATGACACCATCATGGTCAAAAGGGTCGAAAAACACCCGAACAAACTCGTTCTTCGCAGTGACAACCACAACTATCTGCCGATTTACCTGGAAGGCGAAGAAACCCGCAGCATTAGAATTATCGGCAAAGTAATTTGGGCCGGCAGGGAATTCCACTAGGCGAATTTTTTTTGGCCAATTTGTTTATATTAATAAACCCAAGTTTAAAAAACTAAACGAAAAGGGGTTAAAATGCAACAGCGCTTTTGTACCTGCGGGTGTGCGATATGGGTTCAATATCTTTTTACCGAGCTATCCTGTGTGACTGTTTTCTGGTCTCGTATGGATCCTGCCAGGACGCGGGTTTCGCTATGTCCTGTTTGTGGGCGAACGCTAAGCATCGACGATCTTCGCTAGACAAAAAAACGGCATCGATGCCGGCAAACGGTCAAATACAACGGCTGGCATGATGATGCCCGCTGAATATGGGCGCCGTATGACTTGGTGCTGTCACGGTATTGGTTTTGAGGATCTCTCCCGGCGCTTTGGGAAAAGACATACTGTATGCAAGGAGGATGAGACAAATGATTAAGCTTGAAATTTATCCCAATTACATCGAGTTCTATGAATATCACGGTGGTACGACCATAGAACTCACCCGCAAGGGCGGCGACGAAATCTTTCGGCAGGATTGGATCATGTTTGACTCCACCGAAGCAGCGCTGGAATATTTCAATAATTGCTGCGGTGTCTGATTTTTCCATGTTTAACACGGCAAAACCTGCCGGCGCTTGAGGGAGCTGAAGCAATGGCTAAAGTTCCTTATAAAAGAGGTGACCTGTTTTCGATTAATGTCCTGTTGTGGTGTGATACCCTGGAATGTCACACGGCATTTATGGCCTGCCCCAATTGTCGCCACTATCCATGTGGGCATTTGACGGACCAAGACATCGATATGTTGAGGAAGTCGCCTCTCATGCAGGCGGTCTCGGTCTCTTTATTTGTAAGGAGGATAAAAAAGATGTACATTGCAAAGAAAAACGACGGCAAACTGGAGGTCATCCGGAATCTGGATGAGAAAAAACCGGATCCCAATCAACTGCGTAACGTCGAAGAAATCTATGTTGTCGGGAAAGTATTGATTCCGGTGCTGTCATTGAAACCCAAATCCAAAAAAGAACGCGATCAGATAGTCAAAGGGCACGGGGCCCATCGGCATGGCGCTGAAAACGATGCAGCCAATAAAGTGTCCGAGCTTAGGCGCAAGAAAAATTAGGCGTGTATGCGGCCAATTTGCGTCCTAAAAAATTTTGCGGGTTATCAGCACCTCGGTACGGGTTGCAGTTTTAATCGATCCGGGCAATCCTCTTGCGCGGTCAGGAATTTAGCCGGTTTTCCCAGTCAAACTCGCGGGACGTCACCATATCTTCCATCCGCTGGATGCGCCGTTCCAATTTTTGGTACCTGCGCTTCAATCGATGAACCGCCCCGTGCCGCGATTGGGTGTAGCTGTCATAAAACTCCTGTTCAGCCTCATTGTGAATGGGAATCACCGGTTCTGGTTTCATTAGCAGGGCGGCAATGAAATACAAAGCCATGGCCGGCCACAGCCCGCTGACCAGCAGAAAGATGACCGCCAGTGCTCGGGTCCAAAAAAGAGAAAAGTCGAAGTAATCGGCGATTCCGCGGCACACTCCCAAAATGGCGCCGTTGCGGGACCGGTATAATCCGCCGTCAAATATTCTATCCCATTTTCTCATATCATCGGTCCTTTTTTTCGCTGTCCAGCAAAATGGTCTCCAGTGATTCCACCCGCTCTTCCATGCGGGACAGACCCTGATAGATCTCTTGAATCATCCGGGTCTCATCTGATTGGTGTTTTCTGTCTTTGCTTGATACGCCGCCTTTGATGATTTTTATTGCCATAAGAATGGTGCTGCCGACAACGGCCAGTGCCAACACAATTCCGCTGAAAACAATTGCTACGATGATTGCGCCATGCATGATTGAGAACTTTCCCCCTTAAATTAAGATCTTCTTTTCAAGCTAAACTGCCGAGGAATCAATGTTCTCTTTTTCAGTTTCAGCCCCCGGTTTTTTGAGCGCTTCCAGTTCCGCCTCAATTTCATCATCTACCGTGAGTTTGTCCAACTCTTCCTCCAGAGAGGTTTTTTTGCCGAAGTTAACCAGATCCGCTTCTGATTCCATGCGTTCGATGCGGCTTTCGAGATCATCAAATTTGAACATGGCTTCCGAGCTGTCCAGTCGGCGAATTTCTTCCTCGGCCCGTCTTTTTTTTCGGGCGTGAATGTGGCGCTGAACAAGCAGTCGCTGTTTTTCCCGGGCGGATTTTAACTTTTCTTCCAGCTGGCGGATATCATTCTGATACCCCTCCACCAAAAGTTGCAGCTCATCGCGTTCTTCTTCGAGGGCATCTTTGCGTCGGAGGTATCTGCGTTTTTCGACAAGTGCTTCGCGTGCCAGATCATCCCTGCCTTTCTGGACCGCCAAAGCGGCCTTCTCTTCCCAGTATTGAGCGCGGGTGTCCATTTCGTCCAGTTGGCGTTGCACCTTTTTACCACCGGCCATCACGCCGGCACAAGCAGCCTTTAACTCGATGAGGGTGTCTTCCATTTCCCGAATCATGAGTTTGATCATTTTCTCGGGGTCTTCAGCCCGATCCAACATTGAATTGATGTTTGAGCTGACGATATCTCGAAATCGTGTAAAAATTCCCATGATGGTACCTCCAAACGGATAGTTTAAGCATTTTGAAAAGCATTTTTCGTGCCAATATCGAGTTAGACTGTAAAATCAATTGTTAGTCGAATTTTGCACTTGACAGGAATCATTTTTGGGTAGTATAATTTACCAATAATTAGTATAAAATGCTATTAATTAGTATTATTAACCATGGATATTCCATCGCCCACCATAAACTCCCGGAAAGTTTCGCCGCCGGGTGTGGAGATGGTGGAGGCCCTGGGGCAGTCCGAAAACTTTTTGACTTTTCAGGAGAGGTTATCCCGGGTAGCGCCGGTCAACCGCCCGGTTTTGCTGGTCGGTGAGCGAGGCACCGGAAAGGAGTTGGCCGCAACCCGCCTTCACTATCTTTCGGCCCGCTGGCAGGGCCCCCTTCTGGCTTTGAATTGTGCGGCCCTATCACCCCCTCTGATGGAGTCCGAACTGTTTGGCTACGAAAAGGGCGCCTTTACCGGGGCCCAGCAGCGTCGGCGAGGCCGCTTTGAAGTTGCGGATGGGGGTACCCTTTTCTTGGATGAAATCGGCAATATCCCCATTGAAGTTCAGGAAAAAATTTTGCGTGTGGTGGAATACAATACCTTCGAACGGGTTGGCAGTTCAGATAGCATCAAAGTGGACGTGCGGATCATCGCGGCGACGAACGCAGACCTGGTGGCCCTGTCTGATAGCAACCTTTTTAAGCGTGACCTGATCGATCGCCTGTCTTTTGAAGTGCTGTTTTTGCCTCCCTTGAGAAAACGAAATGGGGATATCCTTTTGCTGGCCAATCATTTTGCCGCGCGCATGGCCTTTGAACTGGGCCGACAGAAAATACCCCGCTTCGGTCGTGATGCTGTTGCGGCCCTTGAGACCTATGCCTGGCCGGGAAACGTGCGGGAACTCAAAAATGTGGTGGAACGGGCCGTGTATCGATCAGCTTCCAGCAAGATCACGAAAATCAATTTTGATCCTTTCCAATCGCCTTTCGAAGAGATAGGCTCTCCTCCAAAAATAGATCGATCCCGGCGTAAACCAAAGGCAAAAGTTATAAACGGTCTCTGGGACAGACCGCTCAAAGAGGCCGTGTGGCAATTAAAAGTTTATCTGTTGGAAGAGGCGCTGAAAAAGGCAAAATACAACCAGAAAGTTGCCGCCGCCATCTTGGGTCTGACCTATCATCAGTTTCGGGGATTATATCGGCAGTATCAGTCACGGTTAAAATGAATCATTTAGCCGTTACGGGCGGCGATGCTGATAAATGCAGGGCGATACTTTTCCAGTGAAGAAAGCAGCTGCTGCATATTGCCAACCTCGGCCCCAATTACTTCTTTGACTTTGCTGCTGCTGGACTTTGCGATTGATGCCGCTACGGCTGAGGCACGACAAAGTTCGGTACGGGTTACGATAAGTTTATCGATAATCGTCACCGACGATATGCCTTTGGCATTGAGCATAGACAATATTCTCGCATGATGTCTGCCAAAGTATCCAACACCGATTACCACCGCATTGATTCGAGATAGCATTTGGATCATCCTTCCGGTAAAATAATTTTATCGCGGTGGCCCAAGCCTGTCAAATTTTAACGCCACCGGTTCTTTTCCCGGCAAGCCGCGCCCTTCCGGACAGAAAGTTTCAGCTGTTCCTAGAAAAATTCCCTTGCCCGGGCTTGAGAATCAGGTGGACCGCTCTCATTGCCTTTTTCTTTTTATGCATTAGCGTTAGAAAAGTTAAAAGTTGATGAGACGGTCTTGATGTAATTTTCACAGTCCCGGATGCTGTGAGCATCGACCTATGTGACAGTTGTTTTTTCATCAATTAAACTTATGGTTTTTGCGGTCAAGGATCTTTGCTACCCAACAGAAAGGAGGACAGGATGTTCAAAGCGATTCGCATAGAAAAGACAGGTGGCCCTGAAGTACTGCAATGGGTTGATTACGATCCGGGAAAACCCGGTCCGGGTGAAGTCCTGCTGCGGCATGAAGCCGTGGGGCTCAATTTCATCGATGTTTATCACCGGACCGGCCTTTATCCGCTACCGGAATTGCCTGCCACACCGGGTATGGAGGGTGCCGGGATTGTGGAAAAGACTGGTGAGGGTGTCAGCGAGGTTGGCGTCGGTGATCGGGTGGCTTACGCTGCCATTCCCCCGGGTGCCTACGCGCAGGTCAGACGGATACCGGCTGATCGACTGGTGAAACTTCCCGAAAGTATTTCCAACCGGCAGGCAGCTGCCGTGATGCTTCAGGGAATGACGGCCCGCTATCTCCTTCACGGCTGCTTTAAAGTAACAGCCGGCAACACCATTTTAATCCATGCGGCAGCCGGCGGCGTTGGCCTGATTGCCTGCCAGTGGGCCAAACACATCGGCGCAACGGTTATCGGCACGGTCGGCTCCCCGCAAAAGGCCGAAATTGCCGCTGCGCATGGCTGCGATTATCCCATTCGTTACAATGAAGAAGATTTTGTTTCACGGGTCAAGGAAATTACCGGTGGCACAGGGGTCGATGCTGTTTATGATTCTGTGGGCCAGGCAACTTTTATGAAATCATTGGATTGTTTAAAACCGATGGGTATGATGGTTTCTTTCGGTCAGGCTTCCGGCCCGGTTCAACCCCTTGAACTCGGTCTCCTGGCCCAAAAAGGTTCATTGTTTCTGACCCGGCCGTCGCTGATGACCTATACCGCCAAACGGGATGATCTGCTGGCCCATGCCAGGGATCTTTTTGATATTGTGGAAAAGGGTGCGGTAAAAATCGAAGTTCGGCAAACCTATCCCTTGTCGGAAGCTGCCCAGGCCCACCGGGATTTGGAAAACCGCAAGACAACAGGGTCGACGATCCTTTTGCCTGAATGAGCGTAGAGGCCGTCTCAGAGGGCATCGGATTTTCAACGGCAGTCTCAATCACTCCAAAGCTTTGCGATTCTTGAAACAAATCTTTCAGACAGGAACCCAGTTTCCGGCATTTGTTGAGGATTGAGCGGTTCGCTTCCCTGAAAGCCCCGCCTTTCAAAGCGGGGTTAAGGGAGCTTCACTAAAATCGTTTTCCGGTTGGTTGTCAGTAGCTTTCTGCGGCCGCAGGCAGCAATGCGCCGAGAACTTCCAGAAGTTGCAGGGGATCCACGGAGGTTCCGCTCACCTTGGCTCCCCAGTGTAGATGTGGGCCGTTAACGCGACCGGTTGCACCGGCGTAGCCAATGATTTGCCCTTTTTCAACACGTTGGTCAGCAGAAACAAGGATTTCACTCAGATGCGAATAGCTGGTGAACAGCCCCAGTCCATGATCCACAATCACGTGCTTGCCGGCAAAATACAGATTTCGGGCCAGTCTTACGATTCCGGTATTGGCCGCATGCACGGGTGTGCCGGCTTTGGCGCGAAAATCTACGCCGTAATGAACTCTTTTTAATTTACGATTGTACAATCTTACGGCACCATAGGGACTGGTTACTTTACCATCAACCGGGAGTCTGAACGGAAGGTTCCACAATCGGCTGGTATTGCTGATTAAGTATACTTTTTTTACTTCCCTTGTCTCCCGGCTGGCTCTCTGCCGGTCAGCCGGGCTGGGGTTGACCATTCGGCGGTTTACCTTCAACCTTTCAGATTTGTATTTGGCGGTTTCAACGGTGAACCGGATGGTTTTGCTGGAATAACCAAAGCGGTTGGTCCATTCCAGGTTAACAGCGATTGTGCCCGGCCGTGTGCGGTGGGGAATTCCAATGAGGCCAAAATAAATACCATCAGTTTTTGAAGGATGCGGCGCTATGGCAATTCTTTTCTCGCCGAATTTTGCCTGGATTCCAAAGATAGGCTGAGCGATGTCTCGGGTATCGATTTCAAGCAGTATCACCCTGCCGTTGTTTGCGGTTTGCGGTGAGACCGTGACCACAGGAGAATTGGCGGCGGGAAGACCTGTTTGTGTCCCCGAAGTATTTTCCAGCCAACCGAAGCCGAAAATACAGAACGTCACCAATCCGGCCGATAGGATAGTGCTCCGGACTTTAGAAGTGAGGCGCAATGGGCGCGATTGATATGCGTTCGTATGTTCCTTGCTTGAAAAGTTCGACACCGTCATACGAAGGTTATTTTTGCCAGGGATTGCCGATGTCTCGAGACAATGCCGTCGGCGAGTTTTCTTTTGGCTGCGGATCCATAATGCGATCATATGTGACCACTTTGTTTCGACCCATCTGTTTGGCAACATACATGGCGGCGTCTGCTCTTTTAATAAGCAATTCCAAGTTTGTGCCGTCCTGGGGGTAGGATGCGATTCCCAGGCTGAGGGTCAGTTGGGGCAAAGCCTCGAGTTGCAGCTTGGAAAAGCCTTCCCTTAGCCGTTCAGCTACCGTATAGGCTTCTAATTTGTCGGCCTCCGGTAGAAGGAGCACAAATTCTTCACCACCGTATCTGGCTATAATGTCCACGTCCCGGATATTTTTCTGCAAATATTTACCGACAGCCTTCAAAACCCGATCGCCGGCGGTGTGCCCGTAAGTATCGTTGATGCGTTTGAAACGATCCAGGTCCGCCATAACAACTGTTAATACTTTTTTGTATCGTTCGGCACGGAGGATTTCCTCTTGGAACTTGGCCATGAAGTAGCGTCTCACAAATAATCCGGTCAAAGAATCGGTAACGGCCATTTCCCAGAGTTGGGCTTTGTTGATGGCAACGGCTGCCTGGTCCGCAACGGCTTTCAACATCTCCACATCATCATTGGAGAAGCTTTTCTCATCCATTTTGTTGGTGACATTGATTACACCGAGCACTTCACTGAATACCATCATCGGGATGCAGACAATGGAGCGCACGTAAGAGGAATCCGGGTCAATAAAACATTCGTCCTCGACGGCCTTGTCGATGACCATGGGTACGCCGGTTTGAAATACCCGTCCGGCAATGCCCTCACCCGGTTGGAAACTTTTACACTTGATTTCACCGTTGTTGACTTTATCCTGATATATTTTGTCCTTTAAACCCGCCAGAACACGAATTGTCAGCCGGTTGGTTTCAAGATCGTAGAGCATGAGCGAGCCCTTTTCAGCCGAGGTGATCTCAATTGCCTGATTGAGGATGTATTGAAGGAGGCTTTTTAGATCGCTAATATAGGTCATTGCCCGGCTGATGCTATACAATATCGACAGATTATAGAGGGTTTTATCCAGTTCTTCTTTTTCTTGCTGCCGTTTCAAGTAAAGCTGGCAGGTATTGATGCAAACGGCGGCATTGGCGGTTATCTCCCTGAGAAAGAACCGATCGGAATCGTCAAAGGGCTGTTGGTTGCTTTTCGCACCGAGGGTCACTACGCCGGTGACCTTATCGCTCATGACCATTGGCGCCCAGAGGTGGGAATGGAGTCTTTCCAAACCCTCGCTTTTAAATGGTTTTGGAAATCGCCGCTTACCGGACTCACGGCAAACCGCAAACGGCTCCTGTTTTAGAATGTATTGCCACAAAGTTTTGACTTTTTCTTTTCTGAATTGCAGAACTGGATTGGACAACCCCTTGTGGAAGGCCAGTTCAAAAACTTCGGCTGCTTTGTTGTATATGAAAACCGCCAGCTCATTGATGCCGAGTTTATTGATGATCAGATCGGACAGAACCGAATATAATTCAGCTGGGTTCAGTATCGTGCTTAATTTTCGGCTGGCCTCAAGTAGGCTTGTCAGGCCTTGGGAGTGACCGTCGTGGTGGTGAGGCGGGGAAACAGGCAGGTGAAAGGTATTTTTTTCAGATAATTTTGATTTTCTGCGTTCCATTATTATAATTTTACCGAGATTATTAAAACTTTGCAATTATAATGTTTTCAGAAGCTGGCCGGCGGTTGCCGGAAGCCTAAGCCGAGAAAGAAAGCAAACCGGTTATATGATCATCGTTACCGTCAAAACCCGCAGGAAAGCACCCGATGGATAAAAGACACAGCGCTACAAAATCTGTCCTCATTCTCGATAACATCACCATCAGAGTCAGAGATAAATTTTTCTTTTCCGGCACTCATTGGGAAATCGAAAAATCCCAGCAATGGGCCATCATCGGCCCCAACGGTGCCGGGAAATCGATCCTGGCGGCCGCAATTGCCGGCGAGCTTCCCATTGTGGCAGGCAAAATCGTATATCCCCGGTTTAAATCGGGACCAAATCGGGTCGGTTATGTTTCTTTCGAAAGTCACCAGCGCTTGATGGCGAACGAGGAAAGACGGGATGCCTCGCGGTATTTCAGCAAAAAGCTAAACAGTTATACCACGGCCCGTGATGCTATCCGGGCCGCATTGCCTGAACCCCGGGGTAGGGTTCCCATAAATTTGGCGGAAGTATACACTTGGCTTGAGATGCAGGATCTGTTGGACCGTCCCATTCGAGTTTTGTCAACCGGGGAAATGAGAAAGGTTCTGATTGCCAGGGCTCTGGTCAAATCACCGCAGTTGTTGATTCTAGACGAACCCTTTGAAGGGCTTGATACCCGCGCAAACAAACGCCTGAAGGCCATTATACACAATTTGATGCACAGCGGCATGCAGCTGATTCTGATAACCCACCGTTTGGCGGAAATTATACCCCACATTACTCATGTTTTGGGGATAAAGGACGGTCACCTGCTGCTTGAGGGAAAGCGCGATGAGATTTTAGTGCCTGACAAACTAGATGCCCTGTATGCTACCGTTGCGACGGACCTTTCAACCATTCATTGTCTGTCCGATATCGCAAAAAAACGAGCCGACGAGCCCAAGAAGACCTGGATCACGATGAAAGCGGTTACCGTAAAATATGGGCGAAAACGTGTGCTGGATAACCTGAACTGGACCGTAAAATCCGGTGAGAACTGGGCCCTTTTGGGCCCCAATGGCTCGGGCAAAACAACCCTGCTGTCCCTGATCGCCGGCGAAAATCCCCAGGCTTACAGCAACGAGATTTACTTATTTGGAAGACGCCGGGGGTCCGGTGAAAGCATCTGGGAAATAAAAAAGAGAATCGGTTTGATCTCTTCCGAATTTCAGATTCGCTACCGTCGCTCCATCACGAGCATGGCGGTTGTTTTGTCCGGCTTTTTCGATTCGGTGGGTTTGTATCGTCACAGCAGTGCGCAACAGCGGAAAATAGCCGAGCAATGGATGGCCCTGCTGAAAATCGAAGACAAAGCCGACACACGCTTTGACATACTGTCTTACGGTCAACAGCGCCTGGTTTTGTTGGCCAGAGCCATGGTAAAATCACCGCAGTTGTTGATTTTGGACGAACCTTGTCAGGGACTCGACCGATCCACGCGCAAGCGGATGATGTCGTTACTGGATGTTATCGTTCGCCACACCACCACCGGCATTTTGTATGTTACCCATCACCTGAAAGAAAAACCCGAGTGTATCACCCATGTTTTGCGCTTTATCCAAACCGATGCGGGCAAATACAAAACGACCCAGGAAACCCTGGTTCCTTAGAGCCGCAAACCGAATGCCGGCAGCACGTATTCCCATCGGTTTACCGGCCATATCTCGGCCATGCCGTTTTCTTCGATTTCGGTGATAAACACTTCAACCAGCCCGGGGCAGAAACCGGCTTTTTTAAGGATGGCGAAAGCCTCTTGTTTGCTTTTGCCTTTCTGGTAGGATCTGTTTGTGGTTATGGCATCAAAGCAATCCGCCACGCTGATGATCTTGGCACCCAACGGGATTTCATCGGCTATTAGACCGCAGGGATAGCCGCTTCCATCGCCGCGCTCGTGATGATACAGCACATAATCGATGACCGGCGTTAGAAAATCGATTCCCTTTAGAATCGATACACCGATCAAGGGGTGGCGGCGAACTTCCTGTAACATGTCGCTTGAAAGAGTTGCTTTTGTATTTTTAAAGATGCGTTTGCTTAAACCCACCTTTCCAATGTCGTGTAGCAATCCGCCCAAACCGATGTTTGCAACCTCATCGGGCTCCAGGCCGACTTTGCGAGCCAGTCTCATGGCATAAACGGATACCCGTCGGGCGTGGCCCCGGGTGTAAAAATCCATTCCGTTGAACGTCGTGTCAATGGTTTTCAGGTTATGGGTATCGGCAAAAGAACCAACCGACCTTGCATCGATCTGATTGATTGCAGCATCCAATGATTGTACCTCTTTCGAATTGCACCCTTGCTGTCACCGGTTTTTGACCGCACCCGGTGGCTGCCGGTTTCCTCGAATTGCTCCCAGGGTAATGATTTTTTGAGCGAAGGGGCTTTATAAAGCAGCAAAACGCCTGTGTCAAGCCCAAAAGTTTTCCAAGTCAAACCAATGACAATTTGCTCACAAGCCTGCATGATTCAAATTGACAGGCCAGGATTCTTTCCATATTATACCCTGTTCTTTTTTACCCTGATCACAAAACAGATGATGGCTGAATATATCCAAAGCACAAACAAAAAAATTATTTTCGCCCTCACCCTGGTTCATTTTATGGGGGATTTCTACAGTTCTTTTATCATGCCACTGCTGCCGGCTTTTGTGGACAAGCTTTCCCTGTCAATGGTTCAGGTCGGCGTGATTACGGGAACCATTCGATTTCTTGCATTTATTGTGCAGCCTTCGGTCGGATATTTTGCAGACCGCCATGAAACCAGGTCCTTTGCCCTCGGTGGGCTGCTTCTCACGGTTTTGTTCGTTCCGCTGGCCGGAATTGCACCCACATTTTTGGTTCTGACACTTTTTCTGGCCGTCGGTTCGGTCGGCTCTTCTATGTTTCATCCATCGGTTACCGGGATGGTCCCTGTTTACGGCGGGCAGCATGCCGGCTTCTCCATGTCGATATTTAATACCGGCGGAACGCTGGCTTTTGGTGCCGGGCCGCTTTTTATTACCTGGTTTGTTGCCCGTTTCGGTCTTTCGGCGATGCCGGCAACGATGCTGATCGGGTTGGTGACCCTGATTTTTCTCTATCACGTGTTGCCGGTACCTGAAGCTGCAGACCTCAATGATAACGGATTTATTGGATCTTTGAGGCAAACCCTGGGAAAGGTGTGGCAGTCGATTCTGTTGATCTGGCTGGTGATGGTGCTCAGGGCGGTGGTCGGTCAATCTTTTTTGACCTTTACGCCGATCTATCTGGCCTATAAAGGTTATTCACTGATGTCGGTGGGGTTTGTAATCGCCATTTTTGTGGTTGCCGGAACCATCAGCGGTCTTTTTGCCGGCTTTCTGGCAGACCGGTCCGGATATAAACCGATATTCTATGTCTCCCATGGCCTGATGGCACCGGCGCTGGTGCTGTTGTTATTTTCCCCGGGTTTGTGGGTATTTATCGGGGCCTTTGTTGCCGGGTTCTTTGTGCTGGCCTCCCTTCCTGTCGGGGTGGTTATGGCCCAGGCGCTGGCTCCCGGTGGAAAGTCGATGGTGGCCAGTTTAATGATGGGCTTTGCCTACGGGCTTGGTGGTGTTTTTTCTCCCGTGGTGGGAAAACTGGCGGATATTTTTTCGATACACACAGTTTTATTATGGGTGGCTTTTGTTCCGCTTGTGACGCTGGCCATGATTTTCTTTTTTCCCGACGTCGGCGGGAAAAATAACCACCAATCACCATAAACCTTTTTTAATTAAAATACTGCTTTACCGCAAAATCACCCAGGGTGATGGTATAGTTTTTTTTTTCACCGTTGATGATGAATCGAATCAGGCTCTCGGCAGCCACCGATACCGCCATCATGATCAAGTTGCGGGCCAAGGGGTAATCGCATATATCCTGTCCGGCGGGCGAGGGGACCCGGTAGGCTTCATTCCACATCACCTCCGCATAGTCGGCATTGAGCCCGACGTGCAGGCAGGGCACCCCCGCCTCTGTGCTGTAAGACTTTACGATATTTCGCGAATCGGAATTGTCAAAGGAGTCAACAATCAGGGCGGCGCCTTTCAGTAGTTTTCTGACGCTTCTGGCCTCGAGCGCTTTGGGCCGGGCCTCCACCTCCAGGCCCAGATCATCGAACAAACGGTTTCGCAAACACTCTGCCTTGAATAACCCCACCTCGGCTTCCGTCCAGACCTGTGTTCCCAGATTGTGAGGTTCCACCCGATCGCGATCGATCAGTATGAGCGAATAAAAGCCCTGGCGCGCAATGTTCACCGCCAGGTTTGATCCGACGGCACCGATACCGCACAGGGCCACAGAAGTTTGCGCTAGCTTCTTCATGGCGACCGGGCCTCGAAAAATGTTCTCATGCAGAAACCGCTCCGACATGGTCTTTACTCCTTGAAGATCATTTGTTTTTTTGCGTGCGCGATCAAATCAACTTTACGACCCCGGCTCCTGAAATTTCGGAAAAGGTAACCGTAAATTTCCGTATCATCAGCGTACGGAATACCAATGATACACAGCAGCGGTTTTCCCAGGCAATCACACCAGGCCCGCATGGTTTTGATGTCGCGACGGCTCGGCCGCGTCAGCCCCTGAGGGTGTGTATGAAAAAAGCCGATAACATCCCCCGATGTTTCCTCACGCTGGAGCACTTTTTTCCAGTTAAATTCAACACGCGCAGCACTTCCCCGGCCGAGAAAATGCATCCGGCAGGTCCAGGTATTTCTCTGGCGGGTGCCGCTAAGATAGCTCGAAGTTTCTACAAATCCGGTTGTTGTCATCAGCAGCTTATAGCGGACGTCAAAATAATGTTGCGAAGTAAAAAAGAATCAAGAGGTACAGACAGCGGGTAAATTTTTGTCGCCAAGATGCACAGTCATCGGGCTTGAAAATGGCTGCTTCCTATCAATTTACCCCCCTGCAAGTGACAGGATCGTGGTTGACACAAAGAGTCACCGTCGTTTGCTCTTCCAGGCAGCAGCAGTCCTTTGTCGCTTGGCATCACCGACGTAATCAGCTTGTCGATAAAAATTTACCCGCTGTCTGTACCTCGGGCAAGCGGAACATAATTTTGACAATCACTTTAATCTTAATCGAAGTCGAACCCGGGGAAGCGACGGGCTTCCCTGAGCACCCCTATCAGGCTCTGGAGGTCGAATTTTTTGTCTTGGCCTTCAAGACAGATGCCCGCCGACAGAACGGTCAGGTCCTTTGAACGTATTCTGGAAGTATGTCGCCGGCCATCCATAATAAACGTTACCGTGTATGATTTTTTCCTTTTATGATAGGATTCCAATGTTGCACCGGCATGTTGCAGCGCTTGTCTGATCCGTCGACGATCAGGCGGTTCCCGGCGGATGCGCTCCAGCTCAAGGAGATCGGCGTAAAGCCGCTTCTCCTGCGGCAGCAATCCCGGCCGGTCAAGCTTTTTGACCTCCAAATCTTTGTCCAGTGACTTTCTGAGATAAGCGGCCTGGGCCGGATTGCGTCCGGGATGTATCCGGTCGTACCAGAAATTGAACCCGTCAAATCGGGCGATGATGTGGCGAAAACGTTCAACGCCTTCCGACATTCGCACCGGAACAGACCCGTCGAATCTGACCGTACTGCCTGCAGGATGGGCCAGGATTGCCGACGGCGGCTGATCCGCCGGATCGGCCACGATGAGTTCCGCGGATGTGAGCTGATCCAGATATCGGCGCACCAGTTTTCGCTCGGCGGGTTTTTGCAGACGGACCTTTTTAAGTGAGATCGGTCTAAAAATTCCCCAACCCTCAAACTCCCGGTCCTCGGGAAAAAACATGCAGACAACTCCCCGAATTCGAACGCAAACATTACCACCCCGGACAACCGGTGCCAAAAAACTGCTTTTGAAGAAATCTTCCTCTTCGGCGGCCAGTTTGTCGATCAGCTTACGGATGTCCATTAGGATTAGATTCGGCAGGTCGGATATTCGGCCTGCCGATCCTTTCTACAGCGTGTTATTGCGCTTTCCGCTCGGGAAGCGGGTACTCCATGATTTCCATCAGCAGCTCAACCCGGCTGGGTTTGCTCAGCAGCGGCACCAGGTTGGGCAGCGCGTAGTAATCCCCATCGAATCTGAAAATATCACACGGGATTGCTGCTTTGCGGCAACCTCTTTGGATCTGGTTGGAGACACCGCCGATTTTGACGATGCAGACATTGGGCTGCGCTTTGAGATCATAGCTGTAGCGCTCCAGTGTCTGAATGAAAAAAGGGTGCGTGTTCTCCTCCTCGTCGGTGACCATCAGTATCTGCTCGACGTATTGATTTTTTTTGCGCATCCATTCCAAGGGTACACCGCATGAGGTGCCGCCGGCCGCCGTGATCCCTTTAAAGGCTTTTTCCCAGTCGCTGAGCGCATCTCCCGCGACCTTGACGGGATAGGCCGAGGTATCGAAGGCGTAGACAAAAAGATCGGAGGTGCACAGGGAAGAAATCAGGGCACCGATCTGTTTGGCCACATCGATGGCGATATCCATGGACCCGGATTTGTCCACCAGCAAAGCGGTGGGACGTTTGATTTCTCCCTTGGCTTTGAGCTTGGTCTCGGTCACCCGATCGAGCTTGCCTACCAGATCCTTGGAAACACCGGCTTTTTCCACCGCCTTTTTGGCCTTGTAGGCCGAAACTCGCACGTCCTTTTGGGCTGCGGCCAGTTTCTGCTCCACCAGCTCATTGAGGTCCTCGTTGTCAAAGACCCCCCGTCGACGCAGGGAGCCCATGTTGTTGATGACTTCCTGGGGAGTCATCACATCGATGAGGGCCGCCAGTACGCTGGGCGTCATTTTCTTGATAACCGAGCTCGCCACCCGGTAAGGGATGCGGTGCTCGGCGATTACCCGGGCCTGTTCGGCGGGAGATTTCGCCCGTCCGATCTGTTTCAGCGCATGTAGTTTGCTGTCTTTTGGGGGATTCTCCTCAAAAAGAATCAACTGGGCCCGCTCCGAGGGCCGGATGTGAAGCAGAGCGTACATGCGCTTCATGGCTTTGCGGGCCTGCAGCACGCACTCATCGAACCATTCGGTGTCTGCTTCCCGCTCCCGCAGATAGCGCTCGATTTCAGTTCGCATCGATCGCGGCAGGCCTTTGCCCAACCCCCGTTTCTCTTCAATAACGCGGGGCTGGCGGGAAGGCCCGGCGGCATCCCGACCCGCAATAAGGTCTCGCAGCCTGTCTCGCAGGCCGGGTGCCGAGCGGGATTCCATGGTTTTGGTGATGCGCCGGATGCGTTTGCCGTGAATGAAATCCAGCACCCGCACGACTTCATAGGGCGGAAGCATCCGCAGCAGGGCCAGGCCGACATCCCGGTGGCCCTCGAACTCGGAAAGGACGAGATTCACAATAAACATCTCTTTGTGATCCCGCACCTCTCCCTTGTCATTGTACCAGGCGCCCAGCCGCACATAAAACAGCGGGTCCTTTTCGCACATCTGTCGGTGTACCGGAAAGACCTTGTCCAGATCCCGGTGCGGGGTTGTCAGCAGCGTGTTGAAGATTTCCAGTCGCAGGTCTTTTTCACTCATGACTCAGCCTCCACCCTCAAATTTATTGACCGGTTCGCTCACCGGCAAACCCGCGCCTCATAGGGCGGGGGTAGCTTTCTTAGCGATTTTTTCTTTTTCCCTGGGGTGCCGCCACATACCGGCGGCACCCCGAAGTAAGAAAATTCCCGTGCAAGTTTGGCAAGCGGTGTCGGTTTTTTGCTACAGCTAACCCGCTGTAAGGGGGGATTTGAACCCAAGGCTTTACAGGCCTTACCAGTGTGTACGCTTCCCTGATGGGGCACGGGAAAATTCCTGTAAAATTTGGCCTGTGCAAGTTCAAGAAGCACTGTGATTTCAAGAGGGAATCGAACCCTCGACAATACGGGCCAAAACCGTATGCTCTACTAACTGAGCTATTGATTGTAAGCTTCCCGGGTGGGGCACAGGCAAAATTAATTTTCACAGAGCAATCAATTTTAAGAAAGCCACGGAAACATTGACTACACGTGCAAACGGCACAGTTGATTCTTTGCTGCTATTGAAACTATGAGGCCCGGCCGGGCCATGGCGGGACGCCTCACCCCGCAATCCTCCTTTAAAAGAAACAAGATCAAGGATACTGTAATCCAAATGACTGGTTTTATGAATATATTTTTGTTCATAGCTCAATTTAGGAATATACAAATCCGCTTAAAAAAATGTTGCGTGCGAGTTCAAACTGCCTTTTATACTGATGCTCTACCCCCTGAGCTACCCCCCCAAAGGTGGAGGGGATGGGATTCGAACCCATGAATTGCAGTTTCTTAGTGTGTATGCAGTTTCGGTTGGGCACGCGAATTCTTATCGAAAACGGGCCTGTGCAAGTTCAAGAAGCATTGTCACTGTGACGGGCTGTTTGGCCGCGCCACCCGATTTTCAGTCAGGTGTGTAAGCTTCTTGGATGGGGCACAGGCAAAAGTTATTTTTTCCGTACAAAAGATTGATAAAATGCTCCGGTGTCCTTTTAAACTATAAGGCCCGGCCGGGCCATGGCGGGACGCGTCACCCCGCAAACCTCAAGCTTTAGTTGCAGGCAATCTTGCTCCCCGATTCACAGGCTGTTGCCCAAATCCCTTTTCGATTTGCCTAAAACGTTTTCTGTCAATCTAAAGCTCGTTGCAGGCGCTTTGAAAACTCGCCCCGCATGACAGCGGGACTCAAACAGGTTCAAAGCGCTGATCTTCCACTTCGCTAAGATTGATTTACAAAAACGTTTTAATGACCGCTCAAAAAGCGTTGGACTAAAGCCCCTTAAAAGCAACGGCATTTTATCATCCAAAGACAGCTTCGGGTCGAACCGTAAAGTTCCCGTTATCGTGCCGCTCAACGACGTAATCTCCGAAGCGAGATTCGGCCACATCGAGGTACCAGGCCAGTGCCGCCTTGACTTGACGGTCACTGGAATCACTGCCGATGTCGAGCTTACTAAGGGGAATATCATAACTTCTTCCGTCAAATCTTGCATGAAGCATTATCTCCATGATGGTATCACCTCTTTCGTTGTCTGATTTCTTGCCATACAAATCCCGCCGAGGCGGGATTGCAAGTGCACCGTTGAAAGCACTGAAGTGCTTTTGCCTTTTCGGCCTATGGCCGAAAATTCAAGCTACCCGCTCTGCGGGTGGTCGTTGACTTCAGGTTCTTTTTTGTTGTTCTGAATTTTTAGGCAATAAAAAACCCCGGGAAACATAATGTTTCAGCCGGGGTCTGGACCTAAATATTACTATTATCAATAGTACATAGGCCTCCCCCGACGTAGTCCCGCAACTAGATTACAGCTCAAGATATATAGATATCTCCACCGCATTTCGTTGAAGTATTTTTGTTGGATAAGCTTTTTCATCGCAATAATATAGTATAGATAATTGGAAAAAATAATTTTAAGTTTGTGACAGCGCAGGCTAAACTATATTCAAAAACTTGTCAAGTAAAAAAATAAAAATTTTTTCAACAACTGAAGAGCGGCTGGCCGGCTGTCACAAAAACCGATTGAAATTATTCATATGTTATCCCAAAATAAAATATTGCGGACGTCGAACCGGTCGCCAAACGGTTTTTTTATTATTCTTGACCATTCAATTTTTATATGGTTAAAAAAATTTGTATCATTTCTACCGGCAAATAATCTGCTCCGCGACTTCTTCCCCTTCCTACTGAGCGATAATGGAGCGGTGGAGTTAAGAACCACTCATAATCGATGAATTTTCTCTAGAGGACTTTGTGCGATGTTCTTGCAATCCGGCACCTGCGTTTACGGTGGCCGGGAATGTCGATCTGTTTCGATTCAAGCCCACGACATTAGCAAAACGGCGTAACTCATCGTTTCCTTATAATCGATGAAAAATGGTCGCTTAATTAAATTCATTTCCTCTTCTTTCAAACTCTTAACAGCAAGATACCTTCAATATGGGAAACGGCAACCCAGGCATCCAGGCCATACGTTATCCTAACCTCAGACGAACGGCCGTCAAAATCACTTTAACGTTTGCGGCCCTAGTTGTCCTGGTCGATTTGATTTACAAAGTAACACAAAATATTTCTTATGCAGATCGATCGAAATGTTTAGTCTACCGCTATCTACCAGAACTTGTATTTTTATTCTTCGAGTATTTTGTTGAACTGACAATTCTAATTCTTCTGGGTATTTTCGTCGCCGTGTTGATTGAAAAGCATTTTACGAAAGTCAAACGCTTTATACCCGCAAATCCAGCGACTGCATTTATCTTCGCTTCGTTGTTGCCGGTCTGTGCCTGCGCCGTTATCCCGATCATCAAAATCATGCAGGGCAAAGTAAAATATCGTACACTGGTTACATTTCTCGTCGCTGCGCCATTGCTGAATCCTTATATCCTCGTTTTATCTATCAGTGTCCTTGGAATCACATATGGAACTCTTCGTATCGTCTCTTCCTTCATATTAGCCGTCTCGGCCGGCTATGCATTGGGTTTTTTCTTCGAACGTCTGCCGCTAACCGAGGCCACTAGAGGGATTTGCAGCCGTGACACCTGCAGGACCATCCGGCATGATGTTTACCAACGCACTTTTTATATTTTTAAATCATTACTGCCATACCTGATTGCCGGCGGTTTGATGGCTGTCGGTTTAGATTATTTTTCTTCAAAGTCAATGGGGATCGTTACCAAAATTGGCAATAATCTTCTAGGCAATCTACTGGTAATTATCATCGGCACGCCCTTTTACTTCTGTAACGGATCCGATGTCTTGCTGCTCCGGCCATTACTCTGCTCGGGCGTTTCGCTCGGAACCGGTATTGCTTTCTCATTGACCGCGACTTCTATTTGCATCACTTCCATAATGATGTTGATTAAATTTGCCGGAATACGGATCACGCTATTTTTGGTTTGCCATATTATGGTGATGACCCTTTTTTTGAGCCAGCTGATTCGGCTGGTTATTTGAAGAATAAATTCTTTGATGAATTATTCCGGGTAAATTTTAATTGAAGTCAGAAGCAAAACAGACCTTTCGTAAACGTAACCAAGCGTCATCTATAAAGGAGAACGAAAATGAATAAACTGGCTACCCTATTGATCGGATTACTCATTGGTTTCTCCACCAACGCTATCGCGGCAGATTATGAAGTGATCGGTTCGGGATCGTCTGAAGTAAATGGATATTATGACGAGGTCGGCACCTATACTACTTATAAAACGGACGGCCAATACAGCGGCCAACCCATGCCGCTTTACCGCAAATTAGGTACCAATTATTACATGGGCTATCGTGGTTGCGCTACAAAATGGATCATTGTTGAATTACCTGACGGACCCGATGGGGGGCCCAATAGTAATTGGAGTGATGTCGGAGGAGGACCCGGGACCGGCCATATTTATGGCCACTACACCGATGCCGCAACGCCGCCGGCTACAGGCTGGGTAGTGAAACACACATCACCCTCACCGGCACCCACTGTAAATGTTGCAGCACCCCCCGCCCCCAATCCCATGACATGGTTAACCGTACCCTATGAGACCAGCACGTCAGCAATCTCTATGACCGCCACCACGGTCTCAGATCCCAGCGGACCGGTGCAATACTTTTTTGATTATTATACCAGCCCCACTGGGGGTAGTGGCGGCAGCGATTCCACCTGGCAGACCAGTACATCATACACCGACAGCGGATTGAGTGCTAATCATCAATACAGCTACCGGGTACGCGCCAGGGATGCACATAACCAGATGAACAATTATTCAACGGTTAGCTACGATTACACCGATATCGAAACCCCCTCGGGCATCAGCTTCAGCACCATTACCACAACCAGTATTCGGGTGCAGTCCAGCAACACACCCTCCGGGCTGGACCGCGGCAGTTCAGGCCTGATACTGTACAATGTTACCGCCGGGACCAACAGTGGCTGGCAGCAAAACAACAATTACTGGATCAGTGGCTCGCTGGCGGTCAACACCCAATACGGATTCAGAGCCCGAGCCCGCAATGGGGATGCCAACGCGACCCCTTACTCGTCCATCTATTATCGTTATACCCTGGCCAACACTCCCGGTGCTGCGGCCTTTTCCAATGTCACCCTGACTGGCATCCGGGCCAACTGGACGGCCAACGGCAACCCGGCCGGCACTCTGTATTATTGCGAAAACACCACCGCCGGCACCAACTCGGGCTGGACCACCAACACCTACTGGACCAGCAGCGGACTGACCTGTGGGACCACCTACGCTTTCCGGGTCCGGGCCTGCAACGGCAACGGTGTGGAAACCGGTTGGACCACCCTGGGATCCCAGACCACGGCCAATTGTGCCGATACTACGCCACCCACCCCCAATCCCATGACCTGGTCTACGGAGCCCTATGAGAACGGCCCCACATCCATCGCCATGAGCGCCACCACGGCCTCTGATCCCAGTGGTCCGGTGGAATATGAGTTTGACTTCACATCTAGTCCCACCGGGGGCAACGGCGGCAGCGACTCCGGCTGGCAGGCCGGTACAACTTATACGGATACCGGCCTTAGCCCCAATCATCAATACGGGTATCGGGTCCGAGCCAGAGACACAGCAGACAATATGACCGCATATTCAGCGATCAGTTATGATTACACTCTGGCCAACACCCCAGGCGTTGCTGTTTTTTCGGATGTGGCCGAGACGAGCGTAGGGGTCAACTGGACGGCCAATAGCAACCCGGCTGGCACTCAGTATTATTGTGAAAATACCACTGACGGCACCAATTCGGGCTGGACTGCCAACACGTCGTGGACCAGCAGCGGGCTGACCTGTGAGACCACCTACGCCTTTCAAGTTAAG
>JASFTQ010000031.1:0-22336 GCA_050053515.1 Desulfobacterales bacterium
ATAATGAACTGTTTCTTCGGCCATGACCAAATTCTGGCTGCTGAAAACCGGTATGCCGTCCTCAAAAAGGGTGAATTGTTCCTGGTCCTGATATACGGTAATGCGGCCATAACGCGTATCCCGATGATGAATCAGCTTTCCTTCTCCGGTCGCCAAGGATGGTGTTTCCACGAAAGGAGCCGCTATCAGAACAATTAACGCCGAACCGATGCCAAGGTAAAGCCCGATGCCGGGCCGGTGATAGCTGCGCAAAAGCAGTCCAGAAGCCCACAGTAGCGGCAAATTCGCCAATAAAACCGCTTGCATCGGGGTGACCACAAAAACCAGGACAAAAGAAAACAGGGCACCTCCGGCGACATCGCCCAAATTGTCGATAATATAGATCCGGGCACCGGGATATCCGGGACTTCGGGTGCGCAGCACAAATAGGCTGAAAGGCAACACGAATCCGACCAATAGGCTGTAAGGGGTGATGATACCCAGGATGTAGGCCAGGGTCGGATAAAATCCCACCGAGCTGCCATGAATAAAGAACACATCACGCAACACACGTATGCTAAATATTTGCAAGGGGGCAATGCAGGCCAGACCGAGAGATAGCCAGAACAGGCGGCGTACACTCGCTTGCCAGTAACCCCGGGACACAAGGCGCGCCAGAAGCGTACCTGTTCCTCCCAGTATCAACCAATTGAAAAGGATAAGCGCGATAACGATTTCATTGCCCTGGAATTGGGTGAGGAATTCGCGCAGGGTCAAGAGTTGGGTCACCACGGAAGAAATGCCCGTGGCGAATATCACTCGTAAGACAGCCCGATCACTTTTGTTCTTCAAAATATTGAACCTGGTATGTCCAAACTTCAAGCTTGGATTTTTGCCATTCACTGGGTGGCATCCCCGCTTTTTGACAGAGATGGCTGAGAAATTTTTCCGGCTTGGGCAGCTGTTGCCATACCTGGGGCAGAAAAGTTGCAGCTGCATCGGCCTTACGGATGATGACACCGTCCACATGGGGGCGTAACCGGGCGGGAAGCTCGGAACTATTTGAGTATGCCAGCGGTTGCGGTTCTGTAAGTATACTGACGGATATATGGACCTGCGCCAGTTCATCGGGTTGCAGGGGCGCAAAACGGGGATCATGGAAGGCTGCTTTGATGGCATTTTTTTTGACGCCCTCCACCACCGAACAGTTGGCTAAAATGTTGCCGATACAACCGCGCAGCCGACCGTCCTTTTTTAAGGTAACGAAAGTTCCACAGCGCTTCTGGAAACATGGATTTTCCAGGTCTTTGGCGAGAACAGCAGGATCTACTTTTACACCCAACCGTTGCGTTATCGTCAGACGGGCCAATTTAATTAAATCCCGGCCCTGTTTTGCATTGAATTTATAACTATCCACGGCCGCCGATAAGGATTGACCCTTCATATCAAAGAAGGCTATGGCTGCGTACCCCACCACGCGATCCTTGTCCCCGGCGGTGTCGCCACTGTTTGAATAATGCAGCAGGATCGACCCCCACTGATGGCGACGGGCCAATTCGAGTAACACCAGAATCGGTATTTTACCACAGGCACTATTTTTCCGGCTTAGCAAGGGGAGCGGCTGCTGATTTAGAATAAGGTCCAGGGTTTGTTTGTCCCATTTCACCGCATCCTCATAGGGCAGAAAATGTGAAAGATCCGAGCTGATTACCAGCAGGGTGTTTTCGTCCAACAACGGATCTATCACGTCTGCCATCTCTCGGACGTTTGACCGACCCAGGACGATGGGGATAAGTTGGAATTTATTGAGATAGACTTGTAAAAACGGCAGAATCGCCTCCAGAGAGTGCTCGCGGTCAGCAGAGACGGCCAAAGCATGAAAAAGCGCTGAATTCAGCCGCAGTTTCGCCGCTTCGACATGCAGCTTGACCAAGCCAAGGGGGGTCTGATAGGCCTTTGCATCGCTGATGGCGCCGTTATCAAAGCCAACCCGGTGATCCGGTCCCATCAGGATGACCTTGTCGAATTGTTTTTCTTCAAGGACCAGGGAAGCATGGGCAGCCGTCAAACCGGAGTAGACATAACCGGCATGGGGCAGAATAAGGGCTTTGAGCCGTCGGTCTTCGGGAATTTGAATACGGCTTTTTTGGGCCTGATCGGTTAACTGCTCAATGACTTTCTCCAGTTTTTGACGACTAGCGGGATACCAGCGTCCTGCAACGGCGGGTTTCCGGATATCGCCGGCAACCGTCGCTTTGCACCAAAAAAACAGAAAGACCAATGCAGCCGAAACAATCCGTATTACTAGAGGAAATGGTTTCATGATTGATCCCTTCAACCTGTAGTCCTCAATTGAGCGGTTACGCTCAATTTAGGTTAATATAACAATTTTTTGAAGTCCGATACAAGGTCAATTTGGCTTTAACTATTGTTGGGAAATGTTATCGGCGAGGATGCTGGAATTAAAGTTATACATTAAATTATATATATAAATTATTGATAATATGTTTAAAATTTATATACTAACAACATCGTCACCTACAATACCGTCGGACGGGCAAGCCTAAAGGAACCTGAAATTTGCATCCTGCCGAAAAGATGCCATCCTTCTCATTGACCGGTCAAATGCTTTTGTTTATATTCTCAGGGGAACCCCCGGACTGTTGGCCAAATATTTTAAGCGGTTTTTAAAATGTGTTCCACCCGGCGAAAATAGCTTGGGGCACTGGCCGGTCAACACCGGTGCCTTCGCTGTTGCAATCTTTTTACCTGGCAAATATGAAAATACTGTTCATCATACTCGCCATCATTTACAGCCTTCTGCCTTATGATATCTTACCTGATTTTCTGATAGGATGGGGATGGCTGGATGACCTGATTCTATGGGGATTACTGGCGCGTTACCTGTATACCCGGAAAAAGAAGGCCGGCAACTATTACAGCTATTTCCGCAAAAGCCAGCAGGCCTTTCGAGGTCGTCATGGGCAGGGAGATGAGGGTAAAAAATCAACTGCCGGTCAAGACCGGTTTGGTGATGAGGCTACGGCCAAAGATCCTTATACCGTGTTGGGTGTCGATAAAAATGCCGACCCGGAAGAGATAAAAAGGGCTTATCGGCAACTTGTCAACAAATATCATCCCGACAAAGTCGCCCACCTGGGGGATGAATTTCAAAAACTGGCCGAAAAGCGGTTTAAGGAAATACAGATAGCATATCAAATACTTAAAGTAAAATAGCTTAACTTTTACTTAAAACAAGGCTCCTCCAAAAGTACCTTGCAAGATTGTTTCTGGATGTTATATTGCATGCAAACGCTTCCGTTTAGAAGGTCAGAAACAAACGCAATTGAACCCTGACCGGTCCGTTTCCCTGCCGGCCGGTGCTTTTTAAGGCGGGGTTAAGGGAGGCAACTTCAGAGGTCGGGGGACTTCACAGTGATTAATGAGCCCACGCTTTGCCGCAGAAAAAACACTTGGTAAATTAGCAAAGTGGTTGCGCCTTCTCGGTTTCGACACACTGTATGAACCGGATTTTGGCTACCGCAGCGTTTCGGATCTGGCGGATCACGGGCGCATCGTATTGACCCGGACCCAAAGAATTCGGGATAAAACCTCGGCAGCCAATCTAATTTTCATACAGTCTGATCGTCCCCTCGAGCAGTTAAAGGAAATTATTCAAAAACTTTCTCTAAAACAGACGGATACACATCCCTTTACACGATGCTTGAAGTGCAACACGGTGATTGAACCGGTGGATAAAGATACCATACGCTCAGAGGTACCGGACTATGTTTGGGAGACCCAACATTCTTTCCGGATGTGTCCGGGCTGCCGAAAAATCTTTTGGCGGGGAAGCCACACAAAACGCAGCAGCTATATCATAGAGGGGTTGTTCTCTAACTAATATAAAAATATATATAAAATTTAGCTACTTTTATTTAAATCATTCAAGCTTGACTTTATTAATTTGGGGCCGAATGTTAATTTAACACGGTAGGTCCGGTTCGTTTGAGTTAATGTCATGGTTCCTGCGAGGAAAGTAATCGCCCTGGAGGCCCGCCTGCGTGATTGTAAAAACGTCATAACACTCGGTGTCCGTCCCAATTTTAGTGATTACAGTCCCCAGGAAGCCGCGCTGATACGAAATGCTTCAACCGTTTATTATCCGACAACCTTTTATGCCGATCTTTTTGATGCGATGGGGAAAAATACTTTTCCAAGCTATCACACGTATAAGTGTGTTCAAGACAAAATCAAACAATCAGCCCTTTTCGCATTGCTCAATATATCCCATCCCAGAACCAGGGTGTTTTATGGCAAGCGCCAAAAGGCTTCGATCACCGATTACTTCGGGTTCCCGTTTATCGGAAAGATTCCGCGAGGTTCAGCAATGGGCAGAGGCGTGTATCTCATTGAAACCCCTGCTGACCTTGCTGCTTATCTGGAAAAAACCACTGCAGCCTACATCCAGGCATTTCTGCCGATTGATCGCGATATGCGCATCGTTGTCATCGGAAAAAAAATCGTCCATGCCTACTGGCGTATTGCGGCACCGGGCGAATACAAAACAAACCTGGCCGCTGGCGGCACCGTCCGTTTGGGGGATGTGCCCGCCCAAGCCCTTGAACTTGCCCTTCAGACGGCGCATTGTTGCCGGTGGGACGACGTCGGCATCGATATTTGTGAATACAACAAACGGTATTATGTTCTCGAGGCCAATATGAAGTACGGCCGGGAAGGTTTCAGAGCAGCAGGAATCGATTATAACCGGCTCATGGAGGATCTCATCGAAAATGAAGAAATTTAAGGATAATAGCCTTGATCCGGTGCTGAACCGAATTAAGATAACACTGAACACGCTGGAGAAGAAGGTATTGTCTCCAGCGGCGACACTCAATGATCAGGGTATTCGCCGAAAACCTGAAAAAAACCTGGAAGATGGTTATCGCCAACACTTTTCAGTGGATACCGATCGGATATTACACTCATTGGCCTATGCCCGCTATATCGATAAAACCCAGGTGTTTTATCTCATTAAAAATGACCACATTACCCACCGGGTGTTGCATGTTCAGCTGGTGTCAAAAATCGCTCGTACCATCGGGCGATTTTTGGGTTTAAACGAGGATTTGATAGAGGCAATCGCTCTGGGGCATGATATTGGCCACACGCCGTTTGGACACGACGGCGAACGAATTTTATCTGAATTGTGCCATAAAAACGGTATCGGTTATTTTCAGCACAACGTTCAAAGTGTCCAGTTCCTGGAGCGGGTGGAACGCAAGGGCAGGGGCTGGAATCTGTGCTTGCAAACCCTGGATGGCATTCTCTGTCATGACGGTGAAATTCATAACCAGCAGCTCAAACCGAAACGAAAAAAAACGTTTGAATCTTTGGAAAATGAAATGACTGCTAAGAAAGCAGATCTCGAAGCACAATTGATTCCAATGACCTTGGAAGGGTGTGTGGTCAGAATGGCCGATACCATTAGCTATATCGGTCGTGATGTGGAAGATGCGATCCGGCTCAATATTATCCGGCGATCTGATCTTCCCAAGGAAAGTGTCCGGTGTTTGGGTGAAACCAATGGCACCATCGTTTTCAATCTCGTATCTGATATTATTGCCAACAGTTTTCAGAATTCGTACGTAGCCTTCAGTACCGATGTCTCGGAGGCACTCAAGCAACTCAAGGCCTTCAATCTGGAACGCATCTATTTAAACCCCAACATAAAGAAATACCTGAAAACCATCAACGCGCTTTTCGAACTGCTGTTTGAAAGATACCTTGAAGATATTGAACACCAGAATGGCTCTTCCGTTATTTTTACGCGCTTTCTCAAAGACATTTCGCCGGATTACGCTCAAAAGCACAGTAAGGAGGAAATTGTGCGGGATTTTATTGCCGGAATGACGGATCAGTATTTTTTGCGGCAATGCCCGGAAGATATGCGCCCCGAGCCGATAAGCTACTAAGCTGCATATGTTAGGCCTGAGAAAATAAGAAAGTAATTTACAAGCATCGACAAAATGCCGCCTGCCAACCAACATCGCCGGTCTTACCGCAACCTGGTGCAACGCAGTGATCTGGTAGATTTCAGGGTATCGGTTAGAGAAACGGACCTGTTTGTCCAAGCGCGTAAAAACCTTGCCGGTCTTACCCGGGATCTTGTCCTGAAATACCGGGGCTACATCGAGGCCTATATCAAAGAATATCCTGCATTTGGTCAAACCCTGGATCCATGGCGGGCGAATGGACCGGCGCCTCTGATCATCCGGGATATGGCTCGAGCCGGCCAAAGGGCCGGCGTCGGACCGATGGCTTCGGTAGCCGGAGCAATTTCAGAACATATCGGCACTGATCTGCTGCTCCATTCCGATGAAATCGTGGTTGAAAATGGGGGTGATGTCTTTATTAAAACCCATGCACCGCTTACGGTTGGGATTTTTGCCGGGACATCCCCCTTAAGCCTGCGCATCGGAATCCAAACCAAGGGGGGGGGCAAACCGGTCTCGGTTTGCACGTCTTCCGGAAAGATTGGTCATTCCCTCAGTTTCGGACAGGCGGATGCCGCCTGCGCCGTGTCCGAGTCATGTGCGCTTGCCGATGCCGCGGCGACGGCGACAGCAAACCGGGTTTACTCAAAATCAGACATCCACCGTGCCATTGACTTCGGTAAAACAATCGAAGGCATCAGCGGGCTTGTCGTTATTGTGGATGACGAAATCGGCATTTGGGGTGATCTGGAAGTAGTGCCCCTCGACGTAAAAAAAGGTTGAGTTTTTTGCTCTGAGAGGGTACTTTTAGTCACACGAAACAAAATACTTGGAGAAAACATGAAAAAGTTTAAAATTGCCACCTGGGCCGTGCTGATCGGTTTTATAATAATTTTGATATACCAAAATCAGAATTTCTTTTTGGGTAAACAGAGTCTCAGAATCAACCTTTTAGTGGCCGATTACCAAACTGGGGCGATATACAATCTACTCCTTTTTTTTATCTGCTTTGTCGCAGGTTTGCTGCTCGGCGCGTATTTCGTTTTAATGGATCGATTAAAGTATAAAAAGAAATTAAAAACCTTGAACGCCCAAAACGATTCCCATCTGGCTGAAATTAAGACCCTGCAAAGAGAACTCGAATCTTTGCAAGGTGAAGCTGCCGACGCTGACGCTAAAACCGTGGTGATCCCCGCGGATGCGCAAGAACCCATCGAGGCTCAGGAGCAACAGCCATAAACTTTAAAACAGAGCAACGTGATACATCAACCACAACACCCCGACCAACCAGCCATCAAGATTAGCCCATGAACCCGCCCAAAGCCACTCCCATGATCAAACAATATCTGAGCATCAAAGAACAGTATCCGGATGCCTTCTTGTTTTTCCGCATGGGAGATTTCTACGAAATGTTTTTTGAAGATGCTGAAAAAGCATCCCGCATACTCGAAATAACGCTGACGTCGCGCAACAAAAAGGAGGAAACGCCGGTGCCCATGTGCGGGGTCCCCTATAAAGCTGTCAATGGATATGTCGCCCGCCTGATCGGGCAGGGTTACAAAGTGGCGATTTGCGATCAAGTCGAGGATCCGACCCAGGCCAAAGGATTGGTCCAAAGAGAAGTGGTGCGGGTCATCACCCCCGGGATGATTTTGGAAAATGAATTTTTGGAGGCCGACACCAACAATTATGTTCTTGCCTTGGCCCATGGCGATGAGACCTTTGGCATAGCTTACCTTGATATTTCAACCGGTGCTTTCCGGCTCACGGAAGCAAAAGATTTCTTCCGGATTAGCGATGAAATCTTGCGTGTTTCTCCCAGCGAAGTGCTCCTGCCGCAGTCCGCTAAAAACGACGCGAACTTTTCTGCGGTTGTGGCGGCATTGCCTGATAAGGCCATCACCTTTCTTGAGGAAAATGCGTTTAATTTTGGACGGGCAAGAGATAGACTGATCCAACAATTTCAAACGCTTTCTCTGGAAGGGTTTGGCTGTGAACGGTTAAAGGTCGGTGTGCGGGCCGCCGGTGCCCTTCTGTCTTATGTTCGGGAAACCCAGAAGCAAGAAATAAAACACATCACCGGTGTTGAAACCTATTCGCTGACGAATTTTCTCGTTGTAGACGATCTGAGCTGTCGCAACCTTGAAATCATGGAAAACATACAGACGGGGTCACGCCAGGGAACTCTTCTGGGTATTATTGATAAAACGGCCACCGCCATGGGCGGCAGGTTGCTCAAGAAATGGTTGCGCTACCCCCATGTGGATGTTCAAAAAATCAATGCCCGTCTGGACGCGGTCCAGGGGGCCAAGGAAAAGGTGCATCTGCGCAGACAGATTCGGCAAGATTTGAAATCAGTTTATGACCTCGAGCGGCTGGGCAGTAAAATCACCTTGGGCCATTGCAACGGGCGGGACCTCGTTGCCCTGAAACGCTCTCTTAAAGCGTTGCCCCAAATCAAAGCGCACCTCTCGCAGTTTCAGGCGCAATATTTCACCTGGCCCGCAGACCGGGGGCAACTGAATGAACTGGCGGATCTCATCGACAGGGCCATCCGTGAAGACGCGCCGCCGACAATTCACGAAGGCGGGATTATAAAGACAGGATATGATTCGCAATTGGACGAGCTCGTCGATCTCAGCCGCGAGGGCAAGGGCTGGCTTGCCCGACTCGAGATCAAAGAGCGGGAGGCAACCGGGATAAATTCACTGAAAGTGCGCTATAATAAAGTTTTCGGGTACTATATCGAAGTGCCCAAATCCCGCTCGGAAACAGTGCCTGCACGCTATGTTCGCAAACAAACGCTGATCAACGCTGAGAGATACATCACCGATGACTTAAAGGTTTTTGAATCAAAGGTATTGGAGGCCGAGGAGCGCCGCGCGGTTCTGGAGTATGAAATTTTTAATCAAATAAGAACGGCGGTGCAGCAAAACTACTCCGACGTCCAGCGGATTGCCGCTTTTATCGCCCGCCTGGATTGTCTGCTGACCTTTGCCGAAATCGCCAACCTCAATGATTACTGCCGCCCGGAAATTAATTCCGAAGGATATATCCACGTTAACGCGGGGCGTCATCCGGTCGTTGAAAAGATGATCACCGCCGAACGCTTTGTGCCCAACAGCATTCGGCTGGACAACAGCGACAACCAGATCCTTATCATCACAGGTCCCAATATGGCGGGTAAATCAACGGTGTTGCGCCAGGTGGCCCTTTTGGTGATTATGGCGCATATGGGCTGTTTTGTCCCTGCCAAATCGGCCTCGCTCTGTGTCACCGATCGGATATTTACCCGCGTCGGTGCGCTGGACAATCTTTCCCAGGGTCAGAGCACTTTCATGGTGGAAATGCAGGAGACGGCCAACATTTTGAACAACTCAACCGCCCAGAGCCTGGTGATCATGGATGAAATCGGCAGGGGTACCAGCACCTTCGATGGGCTGAGTATCGCTTGGGCCGTAGCCGAATATCTCCATGACATCCATGGCAGCGGTGTGAAAACACTTTTTGCCACCCATTATCACGAACTTACCGATCTGGCATTGACCAAACCGCGGGTAAAGAATTACAATATTGCAGTTAAAGAATGGAACGATGAAATTATTTTTTTAAGAAAACTGGTGGAAGGCGGCACCAACCGAAGTTACGGCATTCAGGTGGCTCGACTGGCGGGTATACCCAGTGCAGTACTTAAACGGGCTAAAAAAATTCTTGCCGGTATTGAAAATGGCGAATACCACCGGAATGGTTGCCCGGCAGTTGCATCGAGTGAAGCGGCTTCAAACCAGGGCCAGGTGCAGCTCAATCTTTTTCGCCAACCGCAGGATTATATCGTCGAGAAATTGAGCCGGCTCGATATTTCTAAGATGACACCGCTGGATGCCTTAAATTATTTGAATCAGCTTCAAGAGCTGACTAAAAAATAGTACCCGTTAAAAGACGCCCCATATGAAATCACTTTTTTTCAAATGGCTGTTGTGCTGCTTTATGGCATTGATGTTTTCCACCCCGTCTTCGGCGGAATCATCTAAAAACCTTTATTTTCAGGCCGAAGCCTGTTATCAGCAGCTCAAAAAAAATCCACAAAAAAGAAAATATCGCCACAACTGGCTGGTCTGCATCAAAAAATTTCAAGCCGTTTACAAAAATGACCCCGACGGTCCCTGGGCAACAGCCGGCCTGTATATGACCGGAACGCTGTATGCAGATTTGTATCGCTTTTCTGCCAATCCTTCGGACAAAAAAGAGGCCCTTGACAATTTTGAACGCTTGGTCAAACGATTTCCCAACAGCGGATACCGTAAGCGAGCCGCCAAAGCCGTCCGTAGACTTTCAGCTCGACAAACCGCCAAAAAACAGCGAAGTACAAAAAAGAAAGATACCGAAACCGCCAAAGCTAAATACTATCGAGCAGAGGCTTGCTATTTAAATCTTAAGCGGGAACCCCGCGAACAGAAATATCGGGAAAACTGGCTGAGGTGTATCCATAAATTTCAAGCCGTCCATGATCACGACCCTTCAGGCCCCTGGGCGGCGGCGGGGCTTTACAACACCGGCCGATTGTATCATCATCTTTACCAACGATCACGGAACGAATCCGATAAAAACGATGCCCTCGAGACCTTCAGCCTAATCATCGAAAACCATACCAAAAGCGCCTATCGAAAGAGGGCTGTCGCCGCAATCCGTGCAATCAAAAAGGATGAGGATCAAAAAGTTTCACGGCAAGGCAGAAAAACTTCCGCCGGCAACAATATGCAATCGCAGCCTGGAACGTCGTCCCGGCGGAGCACGGATAATGAAGAAACACCCGAAGCCGCAAGTCAAAAATCGATTGTAACCGGAATGCGCTTCTGGTCCAATCCGAACTACACTCGCATTGTTATTGACGCAGATAAAGATACGACCTTTACCTATAACCTGCTCAAAAGAGACCCGGCTAAAAAGAAGCCCCAGCGTTTATATGTCGATCTGCACAATGCCCGATTGGGTGAAAATCTGGCGAAAATAATAACAATCGATGATGATCTTCTCAGTCATGCACGGGCCGGGCAGTTTACCCCCAATTCGGTGCGAGTGGTTGCCGACATCAAATCTTTGGATGACTACAAGGTTTTTTCTCTCAAAGATCCCTTTCGAATCGTTATGGACATCCGGGGGGCAGGGGATGCGGATTCCTCCTCGGAATCGGAATCACCGCATTTTAAGAAAAACCAAAAGATACCCTCTAAAAAATTGGTCAAGCAGCTTGCCCTCAGGGTCAACCGCATTGCTATAGACCCCGGTCACGGGGGCCGAGACTACGGTGCACCGGGGTATCTCAAAGGCGTCCATGAAAAGAAAATCACCCTTCAGATTGCCAAGCGATTGGCGGTTATGATCCGAAAAGAACTGAAATGTGAAGTCATTTTGACCCGCAACAGTGATCGCTATCTTACGCTTGAAGAACGCACTGCCATTGCCAATGCAAAAAACGCCGATTTATTTATTTCCATCCATACCAACGCCAACAAAAATCGCCGGACCTACGGAATTTCCACCTACTATCTCAGCCCCGCCGAGGATGACGAAGCCATAAGGGTTGCCGCTCTGGAAAATAAAACCTCCGCCGGAAATATCAGTGACTTACAAACTATTCTGTACAGTTTGTTGCAAAATGCTAAAATCGATGAATCGATCCTGCTGGGGGGGTATGTCCAGGAGTCGATTACCGGGCATCTGAAGAAAAAAGGATATAGCCGGATCAAAAACCAGGGGGTAAAAAAAGCGCCGTTTTATGTACTCATGGGAGCGCTTATGCCGGCGGTGTTGGTGGAGACCTCCTTTATAAGCAATCCCCGGGAATGCAAACGGTTGACCAATCCGAAATACCAGCAGCGGCTGTGTGAAGGGATCGTCAAGGGGATTAAGAAATATATTCGGGAAATCCAACCCACCGCTATTACCACTGAGCGCTTACCGATCGGGTCAAAAGGTTGATCGGCTCACTACCCTGCACGCCTCGGCTCTTGGGGCGGGGCGACAGTTTCGGTTTTGCTGAAAATGAATGACACCCATACCTCCCGCACCGTCACCCCCCCGTTTAATCCCTATCTAGCTCTTGTCAGCGGCGTTCTGGCGGTATCCACCGGGGCAATATTTGCGAGGATGGCGGACGCCCCGTCTCTTGTCATCGCTGCCTACCGGGTGGGTTTGGCAACCCTTTTGTTGACACCTATCGCCTGGATCAAGGCCCGCGAAGAGCTTTTAAACCTTTCCAAGTGGGATCTCAAGCGGGCCGCGATGTCGGGGGCTTTTTTGGCCGTTCATTTTGCCACCTGGATTTCTTCCTTGGAATATACTTCGGTAGCCAACAGTGTTGTTTTGGTCAATACAAATCCTTTGTGGGTAGGATTGATGACGCCCTTCATCACCAGGGAGCGGCTTAAAGCAGCGGTTGCCGTGAGTATCATTATCAGTGTCGCCGGCGGTGTTATCATCGGCGTGGGGGATTTTGCAACCGGCGGCAAAGCTTTGCAGGGGGATTTGTTGGCATTGCTGGGCGGTATCTGTGCAGCCTTTTATCTTTTACTGGGAAGAAATCTGCGACCCAAACTATCTCTGTTGGCCTACATATACATTTGCTACGGATGCGCCGCGGTGGTTCTGTGGATAATCATATTGGGACTCAATCTGCAAATTACCGGATTTTCGACCCATACCTACGTTGTCTTGTGGGCCATGGCGATTATTACCCAGCTTATCGGCCACTCCAGCTACAACTGGGCACTGAGATGGTTCAGCGCCGCCTTTATCGCCATCAGCCTTTTGGGCGAACCCATTGGAAGCACCATATTGGCGTATTTTATTTTCGGCGAAGGACTTACCTGGTCGAAAGCGATCGGCGGGGTTTTGATTTTATCTGCCATCTACATTTCAGCTGCCAGTGAAAACCGAAGCCGATGACCGGTTCGCTTCCCTGCAAGCCACGCCTTTTAAGGCGGGGTTAAGGGAAGCTATCTGAAACAGATATCTTCCTTTCCGGGAAGCCCGCCCCCTGTGGCGGGGAGCTTCACTTATTTAGGGGGTTTTTCAAATTGACAAAGAGAATTTGATAAATTATTCCTAATTGAGCGATAATGCTCAATGTCCGTGGTATGTGGTCCGTTGTCTTTGGTCACTAAAAGGATTTAAAGCTGAATTTTACAAAACCGCTGACAGATAGAGTTTTAACGCATTTAGAGGATGACTTTGTCGGCAGTACGATAGTCGCCAAATCTGTTTTACCGGTTAACTGGCTGGAAAAAACCCAGGAATGCGGAGGAAAGCTATGACATACGAAAACATCATCTTTGAGGTAGAAAACGACATCGCAACCATAACGTTTAACAGGCCGAAAGCGCTTAACGCTTTGAATTCAGAATTGCTGAAAGAATTTTCCCATGCCCTCGATGCGATCTTCGAAAATGAGGACATCAGGATACTCATCCTCACCGGAACCGGTGATAAGGCATTTGTTGCCGGTGCCGATATTTCCGAGCTCGCCACTTTTGATACGCTGGGAGCCAAGTACTTTTCTCAAACCGGACATGATATCATCCATAAATTACAGGCGTTGCCCATTCCGGTTATCGCAGCGGTGAACGGATTTGCCCTAGGCGGCGGGACCGAGCTGGCCATCGCCTGCGATTTTATCTACGCCTCTGAAAATGCAAGTTTTGGCCAACCGGAAATAAATCTCGGCCTCATACCCGGATTCGGCGGCACGCAGCGACTCCCGCGCTTGATCGGAAAAAATAGAGCCAAGGAGATGATATTTACCGGCAAGATGGTATCGGCAGCCGAGGCAAAGGAAATGGGACTGGTAAACCGGGTCTGCTCTCAGGAAGGTTTGATGGATGACGTCCGCAAAACCGCCAAAACCATCGCCGCCAAGGGAAAGGTTTCGTTACGGTCCGCAAAACAGGCCATCAACGCCGGTATGAATGTGGATGTTATGACCGGTTGCATGTATGAAATCGACGCCTTTGCCGTGTGTATGGCCAGCGAAGATTCACGGGAGGGAACTACGGCATTCCTTGAAAAACGCAAACCGGAGTTCAAAGGACATCTGAATAAATAATTCAGGGGTCGGGGTATTTTTTTCACGGCAAGATGCCGGGTTGTTGTCTGCCAAGCCTGACAGCGGCAACTGCCTTGCATTTTACTGCCCGCTATTTAAAGCTTTCACGCCAACAAGAACCGACGTCGTGTTTTGCCTTTCTCAGCGGCAATAGCCCTCTGCCCCTTATAAACACCGGGGCGATCATCTTGTCGTGACAAAAACACCCCGACCCCTTAAATAATTATGCCATCATGAGCAAAAATAAATCAATCAGCCAGATTATCTGGGGAGCAGCGCTGGTATTGGCCGGGGTAGGGGTGTTGTTCAGAATACCCCAGGTGCTGCCCAAGGTGTTTAGCATCGAACATTTTGCCGCAATCAAGGGGTTTATTTATTTTTGTTTCTACTTTTTATCCTTCGCCCTCATTGGCGGCGGCGTAAAAAAAATATACCGCAACTATAAAATTGTTAAACAAGGTCGATCTAATTCATAAGGCTTTATAAAAGCAGACGGGATTTAATGATGTCTAAAAAAACGGCAATGTCCAGCACTCTGGAAACCAATGTTCAACATCTCAAATCAGAGGTCGCCTACCGGAAAAAGCTGCAGCACATATGCAATAAAATATATGTGGCCGGTAATGTGGACGAAATATTAATCGATCTAAAAGATGAAATCACGTCTCTGTTTGCAGCCGAAAGAATTACGGTTTTTATCGTTGACGGAAAAAGGCGGGAGTTGCTTTCAAGGTTCAAAACAGGCAGGGGGGTGTCCGAAATTAGGCTTCCCGTAACGACGGACAGCATTGCCGGCTACGCGGCTGTGAAGCAGCGAAAGATCAACGTAAAGAATGTTTATGATCAATCCGAACTGGCCGCCATTGACCCGCAGTTAAAATTCGATAGCAGCTGGGATCAAAAATTTGGCTTCAAAACCAGACAGGTGCTGGCCTATCCCATCATTTACCGGAATCACAAAAAGTATTTGATGGGGGTTATCCAACTGATAAACCGCGTCAGCGGCGGCGCCTTTATTGCCATCGATGAGCGGTCGGTGGCCGAGTTGGCCAAGATTCTCGGAATCGCTTTGTACAATCAAAAGCGGATCGCCAAAAAGAAAACCGGTAAATTTGATTATTTACTGGAAAATCACATTCTCACCCAAAAGGAACTCGACAAGGCCACACAGGATGCCAGAAACAGAAAGACACCCATTATCAGTGTTCTTTTGCGGGATTTAAAAATACCCAAAAACGAAATTGGTCGATCGCTCAGCAAATATTTCAATGCCCCTTTCATCGAATACAACCCCCGGTTGCCGATTCCCGGTGAACTGATAACCGGCCTCAAGGTCCCGTTTATGCGCAACAATGTCTGGGTACCGTTGCGGGAGGAAGATGAAAAAATCGCCGTTGCCATCGATAATCCGAACGACCTTCAGCGAATCGGAGAGATACGAACCCTGTTCCCCGGCAAAACACTGAAGGTCTACGTTGGGTTAAAACAGGATATCCTTGAGTTTATTAAGCTATTCACCCAGGACGAAAAAGAATTGGCCGGTATCGATGATATCCTTCAAAAGCTGCAAGAAGAGGAGGTGGAGGTCGAAGAGGCCGAATCCGCCGTGGGCGATGAGGATAGCGCCGTCGTTCAGCTGGTCAACAAAATTATACTCGATGCCCATAAACGTGGTGCTTCCGATATTCACATCGAGCCCTATCCGGGCCGACAGAATACAGAGGTGCGCATAAGAGTCGATGGTGCCTGCTCCGTGTACCAGACCATACCGTTTAGTCATCGCAATGCCGTTATTTCCAGGGTCAAAATAATGGCTGATTTGGATATCGCCGAACGGCGCAAACCTCAAGACGGCAAGATCAAATTTAAAAAATACGGCGGCAAAGATATCGAACTGCGGGTTGCCACCATTCCGACATCCAGCGGGTTGGAAGATGTGGTTATGCGAATTCTGGCTGCCGGTGAGCCGATACCTTTGGATCATATGGGGTTTTCAAAAAGAAATTATGAGAACTTTATCAGTGTCATCACCAAACCATACGGCATTATCTTTGTATGCGGACCCACGGGTTCCGGTAAAACCACCACGCTTCACAGCGCCATGGGTTATATCAACAAAAGCGATGTCAAAATATGGACGGCAGAAGATCCCGTGGAAATTACACAACGCGGGTTGAGACAGGTACAGGTGAAACCGAAAATCGGATTCGATTTTGCCGCGGCCATGCGTTCTTTTTTACGGGCCGATCCCGATGTAATTATGGTCGGAGAAATGCGTGACCGCGAAACGACTTCCATCGGTATCGAAGCGTCGTTGACCGGGCATCTGGTTCTGTCGACCTTGCATACCAATAGCGCGCCGGAGAGTATCACCCGGCTGCTGGATATGGGCATGGACCCTTTCAATTTTGCCGATGCTGTTCTGTGCATACTTGCCCAGCGATTGGTGCGAACCCTATGCAGCGATTGTAAAAAATCCTATCACCCCTCCAAAGAGGTCTATGACGAACTTGTGCGGGAATACGGATCACCGGAATTTGAAGCCAAAGTTAACATTCCCTTTTCCGATGACCTGACCCTCTATAAGCCCGAGGGCTGTGAATTCTGCAACAACACCGGGTATTCGGGCCGAATGGGTCTGCACGAATTGTTGATGGGAACCGACGAGATGAAAAAACTGATCCAGGCCAAGGCCAGAATGGAAGAGATCCGCGCCCAGGCCATCAGAGACGGTATGACCACCCTCAAGCAGGACGGCATTGAAAAGATCTTCGCCGGGCATTGTGATCTGCTGCAGGTGAGGAAAGTCTGCATCAAATAGTTTCCTGGGTTCTGCTTTTCAATGGTTATTTTTCCGAGGGGCGGGAAACTTTTTGGGAATTTTTTTTACTGCCGATTTGAATGGGGATGCGGTTACTCTCCTGCCTCCTTGCCCGCATTTTGGAATTTTTGCAGCTGCTGCTCATAGTATGAGCGATTGCCTTTCACCAATTTTAGAGCACGGGTTTCCGCAACGATCGCTTCGTTATACATACCGTTGATGTAATAGCTTTCCGCCAGGGTATCCAAAATATGTGGTGATATCTGCAGTTCGACCGCCTTTTCTGCCAGCTGAAGCGCCCTGAAAGGATTTCGCAGTTTTTCATCCGGGCAGGTGGCATAAAGCCACGCGAGATTATTAAGTACTTCGGCGTTATTCGGTTCTAAATCGATTGATGTCTCATAGGCATTTTTCACACCGATATAGTTTTCCGTGCTGTAATACAGATCTCCCAACATTTTATATAGATTTGGACTATCAGGCTTTTTTTCGATTTCCCGCAGAATTACTTTTTCGAAAAAATGTTTGCTTAATTTTGCGCCGGTGGCACCGAAGTTAAGACTGTATCCGATGCCGCCGACAAGGATCAAGCCCAGCAGATATATGGCCATGCTTTTTCGCAATTTGCCGTCATGTCGTGCGATTGAGCTTCGATCCGCTTCACACTTTTCCAGATAACCGATCCTTTCTTTGATACTGAAATGGTGCCAGTTCGGCCGATCGGGTGGTTGCCCGCTGGTCAGGGCGATTTTTTGCAAAGTGCTGATGAGCGGTTTGGCATTATCAAACAGGGTATAAACGTAGCAGTCGGCCTGGCGCTCGAAGTTGCGCATAAAATAACCGAAAATATAGCGAAAATAGATGAGAAAAATCAGAATAATGACCAGACTGAACGATACGGATGTCAGGGTTGACTGGTTGATCCCCAGCCGGGTAAAGAATTGCAGCAAGGGCTCTGTGAAAATAATGGCGTAAATAATGAGATCAAAGGTAGCGTAGGAGATCAGCATATAGCCGCTAAAAAATAACAGATAAAACAACAAGTGTTTTCTTTTGACATGGCCAATTTCGTGAGCAATCACAGCCTCGATTTCATCGGGCGAGAGGTAATGAAGAAGCGCGTCGGTGACCAGGATGTAGCGGAATTTTTTGATCAACCCCATAACCCCGGCCGTAATCATACGACCGCCGAAAATGGGCCAGTGTAAGATGTTCGCATATTCTATACCGGCTTTAGCACAGAGCTGCTCGATGCGCCTGCGATGAGACCCTTCTTGCAGGGGGGTGCATCGCCAAAATCGCTGAATCATGGCCGGACCCACCATGGCCACTGCCAGCAAAAAAATCAGGAAATAGGTTACCTGCCCTTCGGTGGTCGACAAGAATTGTTTCGGTGCCGCAAACGGCAGGGCTTGAATCAAATCCGAGACGCCGGAAAGTAAAATCCAGGGCAAAAGGATCGGCACCGAGAATGATATATTTGACCAGACGTAGGTTTTTTTCGATATCGTTGCAGAATAAATCCTGCGGTAGGCGTCATAGGCGCAGGCCCAGACGATGGCCATAAAAAACAAAAAAAGTCCCAGAAAAATTAAAGCCTGTAATGTCGGAATTTTGGATAACCCGGGCAGACCGGAGACAAATGCCGGTAGATTAAGCCCATAGATGTTGACCACAAATAACAAAATGGCCAGAACAGATTGCCGGGTCAATTGGAGATTAAAACGATGGTCAAGACGCGCAAACCTCCCTCTTGTGATTTCCTGATAGAGCTTTTGAAATTGTTTCCGGTTGAGGTAGGCAAACAAGCCAATGAGGGTGCAGAAAAGCAATCCGGTCTCGAACGGCGGAAAGTTTGTAACTTCGGGCGGCTGGTATGTGGCATAAATCAAGATGACTATGATGATATAGATGAAGTTGGCAAACATTGTTTGTATGGCTCCACGGGAAATTTGAAATCGAAAACTACCGCTGCGGCGGGGATGGTCAAGTAGAGTACCGCCGGGGTAAATACGTATAAGGGGTCGGGGTGTTTTTTTCACGACAAGATGATCGCCCTAGTGCTTCTAATAGGCAGAGGGTGATTGCCGCCGAGAAAGGCAAAACACGACGTCGGTTCTTGTTGGAGTGTAGTTTTATATATCCGGCAGTAAAATGCAAGGCAGTTGCCGCTGCCAGGATTGGCAGGCAACAACCCGGCATCTTGGCGTGAAAAAAATGCCCCGACCCCTGATATATTATATAAAATGCCGCGGCTAAGCCGGCAAAAAGGATTTATCTGAAGTATCTTTCTTTTTCGCTGTATACACAGCCGCAATACTGCTGGCGGTACATCCCGCGGCGTTTTGATTCAGTTATGCCTTTTTTCCATCCGGAGCGGAAATCACGGTACAGAAAAGCCACTCCGGCGGATTTGGCAACGGCTTGGCCGATAGATTTAATGGCTTCGTGGTTTTGATATTTACTGTATAACAAGGTTGTGGTGAAATAATCAAATTTGCCGCGTTTGGCAACAAGCGCTGTTGAACGAAGCCGCTCATGATAGCAGTATTCACAGCGGTTTGCTTCCCGGTAGGCAACTCCCCGGATAAATCCCTCGAGGTCATAGCCTTGCTGATAAATCACCCCTAAATCGATGTCTGCGGCATAGACCTCGAGCGTCTCCTGGCGCTTGAGACATTCCGTATAGGGATGAATGTTGTTTCTATAGAAAAAGCCCATGACATTCCCGCCTTCTTGGCGCAGCATGTCCAGCGGGTATATCGAACAGGGCGCACAGCAAATATGAAGCAAAATCTTCAATTTCGTTCCCCAAAAATTGCTGTTCCGACACGGACGATGGTGGCGCCTTCCTGGATGGCCACTTCAAAATCGCCGGTCATTCCCATGGACAATTCAGGGATGCTTTCGCGGGCAATGCCTTCTGTTTCAATCTTGTCGCGCAAGAGACGGAGTGCTTTAAAATAGGGGCGAACTTTTTCCGGGGCGTAAAAATAAGGCGGCATGGTCATAAGACCCCTTAGAGCCAAGTTATTCAAAGACTGGATGCCGGTAATCAGCTGCCGGGTATTTTCAACGCTCACGCCGGATTTGGAAGCCTCTTCCGCAACATTGACCTGAATCAAAATGGGCTGGATTTTGGCGTATTTTTTTGCCTGTTTGTCCAATTCTTTCGCCAGTTTGAGAGAATCAACCGAATGGATCAAATCAAACAGTCTTACGGCATATTTGGCCTTGTTGGTTTGCAGATGGCCGATAAAATGCCAGGACACCGGATAAGACGATAAGTGGTGGATCTTTTCCCGAGCTTCCTGAACATAGTTTTCACCCAGATCCGTAATCCCGGCCTCGATGGCCTCCTCAACACGCTCTAATGCAACGGTTTTGCTTACGGCCACCAGCCGGATGGACGCCGGATCCCGGCCGCAGCCAATGGCAGCTTTATCGATAAGCTCTTTTATTTGCCGTAGTTTATCTTTCAAAGATGGTTATCCTCAGAGGCGTAAAAGTTGTTGCGGGTGTATCCGATGACCCCTTCTTTGATTAAAAACTCGATAACCTCGCAAACCGGGAGTCCCACAACATTAGTATAAGAGCCGTTAATGCTTTTGACAAGAAAAGTGCCGAGCCCCTGTATTGCATAAGCACCGGCTTTATCGAAAGGTTCTTCCGTGCGGATATACCATTCGATTTCTGCATTCGAGAGGTTTTTGAAGGTTACATCCGTTTTAATTACTTCCGAAAAGCTGCGTTTCATGGATTTGCAGCAGATACAATAACCGGTGAAAACCTGATGGGTTTCACCGCTCAGGCGCTTTAGCATATGCCGCGCTTCGCTTCTTGAGCCCGGTTTACCCAGCAGGGTGCCGTTAATCATGACAATCGTGTCTGCGCCGACCACCCAGCTTTCAGGGTAATCATCAGCAACCTGGTTGGCCTTGGCTTCGGCCAGCAATTTGACGTAGTTTTCCGGCGACGACAATTCAACCGCACGCTCGTCAAACCGGCTGGGTACTACGGTAAAAGAAAGCCCGGCTTGTCTGAGTAAATAGCGGCGCCGGGGGGATTTGGAAGCCAGTATGAGCAACTGCGCCCCGTCTTTTATTTGCATGGCGATTCTTTAACAAATGAAATTGCGTTTGACAAGAATCAGGGGTTGGATTTAGTTACAAACTTATTTTATATTGTTGCGAACACTTTTCAACCGCGTTAAAACATTACGGGCATCACTTTCCATCCGCGGAGAGACCGGGTCGTAATTGAAAAAAAGTGATTATTCCTTGCGTCATGCCGGACGTGATCCGGCATCCAGGGGACTAAAATCATGGAATCACGATGGATTCCGGGTCTGTCATCCCGGCCCGGATCACCTCCGGGGTGACGGATTCAGGGCTGGAATGACAAAATCAAAAAATAGAACTATGAAAAAAGTTTGGATTTTAGGTGCCGGGAAATTCGGTCAAATCGCCGCCGAAGCATTGCGCCGCAAGCATGCGGAAGCGGAAATTACTATGGTAGAAAAAAGCAGTGCTGCTTGCCGCCAATTGGCAAACATAAATAACCAGATAATTTGCAGAGATGGCATTGAATTTCTCAATAAAAACCTGAAGAATGCGACTGAACCGGATTGGATCGTTCCGGTCATACCGGTTCATGTTGCCTTTGAATGGATAAAAACGAAAATACCTGCCGAATTTCGACTGGAAAAAATCACCGTCCCAGGGCAGCTGATAAAAGCCATGCCAAATCCCTGCCAGGGGAAAAATCGCACGCTTTATGTGAGTTATGCGGATTTTATCTGCCCGGACAACTGTCCCCAGCCAAAGAATAAATGCACGTTTACCGGAAAACCGAGGCCTGCTAATTTATATGAAATACTGGGGTCCCTCAGTTCTAAAGGCGTTGAATCCATTGTCGTTCGAAGCTGGCAACTATCACCGGGAGTAGGGGGCTATAAACCGCGGGAATTATTCCGGGCGCTTGAGAAAGTTCTTGCAAGCAAAAAGCCGGTAGCGCTGAGCACCGCCTGCAGTTGCCATGGCGTTATCGATGCCTTTAAAATTATGCCAAGACAATGATATTCCTATAAAAATCGGCGCCTATTTTTACTTGCAATTGACCCTATTTTAAGTTAACTGAGTAGTCCGTATATTTTCAATTTCAGCCTGGGTGGCGGAACTGGTAGACGCAAGGGACTTAAAATCCCTCGGGTACCTGTACCCGTGCCGGTTCAATTCCGGCCCCGGGCACCAGTAATCAAGGGGTTAGCCATTTTGGGCTAGCCCTTCTTTTTGGCCGGATTCGTCGACTTTAACCATTTCTTTAACCGTGAAATTTTCCAGGTATTCAGCCTGCCGCTCTGCCGCCAGTTTCAAGTCATCCGGTGCCACGATATTATACCTGTCAAACATCGAGTCGGTTTTGTGGCCTGTCATCTTT
>JASFTQ010000032.1:0-21853 GCA_050053515.1 Desulfobacterales bacterium
CCACCACTTCATTGACAATAGCTGAGATTTGCATTTTCATTAAAATCTGGCGTGCCTTGGCAACATCGGACACCAAAAGGCGCAACTGCCCAAAAGCACCGGTATCTACCAGATTGAGCGCCCGGAGGTTTATTCCCGCTTTCCCCAGAGCATCGGTCACTTCATACAAGCGACCGGCTGCGTTCTCGATGGATACGACAATTTGTTTTAACTTCATGGAAACCTCCATTTACCTCCCAGCGGATGCTCAAAATAAGGTTCCGCTGTGTATAATTCGATAGAAAACAGCTCGACTATAAGAAAAGGCCGCATGCATGTCAAGCCGGAAGGGATCCGAGTTTTATCGAACCAATATTTCGAGAATCACTTCGAAAAAATACAAGGGAGGTTATCGGACCACCGCGCAGTAGACCTTGGTATGGGTAACGCTCTTAAGAGGTACTTGCCTTAATTATCCTCCCAGGTATGCTTCTTTTACCTTGGGATTATCCAGGAGTTCACCGGCCAAGCCCTGGAGCACAATTTCGCCGGTCTCAAGCACATAGGCAGAATAAGCCACATTGAGGGCGGCTTTGGCATTTTGTTCAACAAGCAGTACGGTTGTCCCCGCCTGGTTGAGGCGTTTAACAACCGAAAATATTTCCCGAACGATTAAGGGCGCAAGACCCATGGAAGGCTCGTCCAGCAGCAAGAGCTCCGGCCGCCCCATCAGCGCACGGGCAATCGCCAGCATTTGTTGTTCACCACCGGACAGAGTGCCGGCAATTTGTTTGGATCGCCTGTGCAGGATTGGAAACAAATCGAATACATCCGTTATTCTTTGCTCGATTTCGGGTCGGTTTATCCGTTTATGATAATGGTAAGCCCCCAGGTCGATATTGTCCATAACCGTCAAATGGGTGAAAAGCTGCCTTCCTTCAGGCACCTGAGAAATGCCCAGGCGCACAATCTCATAGGGGGGTAGCTCTTTGATGCTTCTATCTTTATAATAGATGCCGCCTTTCCGAATTTTAATCAAGCCGGAGATGGATTTTAACAGGGTGGATTTCCCGGCCCCGTTTGCGCCGATAATTGAGACGACTTTTCCCTCGGTTACATCTAGCGAGACGCTTTTAAGGGCAGCAATGCTGTCATAATAAGCACTGATTGCATCGACTTTAAGCATGGGTTTCCTCACTACCGCCCAAATAGGCATCGATTACCGACGGATTATTTTGGATCTCTTCCGGAGTTCCCTCTGCAATTTTTTCACCGTAATTCAAAACCATGATCTCATCGGAGATGTTCATCACGACTTTCATGTCATGCTCCACCAGCAAAACGGTGATCCCTTTCTCCTTAATGGCCATAATCAAAGATGAGGCCGTCTCGGTTTCGGTCTCGTTAAGACCGGCGGCCGGTTCATCCAGGCAAACAAGTTCAGGTTGGGTGGCCAGCGCCCGGGCGATCTCGAGTATTTTGCGATCACCCAATGGCAAACTGTCTGCAGATTCAGCGTATTTGCGTTTCAAACCAACAAACTCCAAGATTTCCATGGCCTGAGTCTGGATCTCTTTTTCCTCCCGGCGCACAGCGGGTAGCTGGAAACCGGAAGCGATGAAAGAGGAGCGGGTTCGCGTATGACATCCCAGCATAACATTTTCCAGAACGGTCATATTGTCAAACAGCTCCACCGTCTGAAAGGTGCGTGAAATTCCGAGATCGGCTATCTTATGGGCCTTGAAGCTTTCGATAGACTGACCCTTAAAGCGCACGAAACCCTCTGTCGGTGGAAAGGTGCCGGTAATGATGTTAAACAGAGTGGTTTTCCCGGCACCGTTGGGGCCGATGATGGCCTTGATGATGCCCTTTTCAACCGTGAGATTTAAGTTGATCAAGGCCATGAGTCCGCCAAAGGCCATGACGACCTCTTCCACTTCGAGAAAAGGCTGGCTGTTTTCAGCTTGCACCGGTGTAATTATCTCCTAAACCAATTTTTTACGATACCCGGGACCCCCACCAGACCGCGGGGTAAGAACATGGTCACCAGGAGCAAAATAACGCCATAGACGACAATTTCATATTCTTCAAAAAAATGCAGCCATTCGAAGCTCAGAAAGGTAATCAAAATGGCCCCCACAATGGCACCCCATATTTCATGCATCCCGCCTAAAGCGATCATGATCAACAGTTTGATCGAGAAAAAAAGGTCAAAAGTGGAGGGATTGACAAAATTCATATAATGGGCGTAATAACTGCCAGCCAGTGAGGCCAAAATGGCAGAGTAGATAAACACCAAAATCTTAAATCGGGAGACATCCACTCCCATGGCACTGGCGGCGGGTGCGCTGGCGTGGATAGCTCTCAAGGCCCGCCCGACACGGGATTGGATAATGTTAATGGTAAAAATGAACACGGCAAATACGGTGCCCCACACCAGGTAATAATAACTTTCGATGGTGGCCAACTCAAAGCCGAATATGCTCAAACCGGGTATGCCGGTCATACCGTCCGGACCGCCGGTCCATTCGATTTCTTCATTGAAAACGATAAAAACGATGATCCCGAAAGCCAGGGTGGCCATCGCCAGATAGTGGCCTCTGAGTTTGAGAGACGGAGCGCCCACCAATAGCGCCACAACGGCGGCAACCGCCATACCGATCAGCATACAGCCCCAAGGGTTCCATCCAATACGGGCGGTCAGGATACCGGATACATAAGCGCCGATGCCATAAAAAGCCGCCTGGCCCAGTGAGATTTGGCCGGCATAACCCATCAGGATGCTGAGACCGATGGTGATCAGACAATATATTCCGGCATACACCATGATACCGGGGTAGTTTTCAATAAGGGGAGTAATGCGAGCCAACCAGGGGAAAATAGCGATAAAGATGCCAAATAGGATTAGCGGGAGCTTTCGGATTCGTAACATGCCTAAAACCTTTTGAACTTGCTGATCTCAACACTTCCCAGCAAGCCGCTGGGCCTGAAAAACAGGACCGCCAACAGCACAATCAACGCATAGGCATCCTTGTAGCCGGAGGAAAGAAGCCCGGCCCCGAGCGATTCGATGGTTCCCAGGATCAATCCTCCCAGAATCGCACCCGGAAAAGAGCCCAGCCCCCCCAGGACAACCGCCCCAAACCCTTTAACGGCCAACATGGCCCCCCGATCGTATTCCATGAGTGAGATCGGCGTGACAACGATACCGGCCACCGCGCCGATGCCGGCTGACAGGGCAAAGGACAAAAGGATCATTTTTTTGACGTTGATACCCACCAGGCTGGCCGCATCGGGATTGTCGGCACAGGCACTCATGGCCTTGCCGAGAATCGTCCTTCCGAAAAACAGGGTTAAAGCAACCACAATAAGAATCAAGAATCCAATGACCCACAGATACTGGGGTTGCATCACTGCACCCAGAAAAGTAATGGGATTCCGGCCGGAGAAGGCCGGCAGGTCAAGGGGGTCTTTGCCCCAGATGAACATGGCCGCACCTTTTATAATGATGGAGGCGGCAATCGTGGCGATAATCAGTGTCAGGACCGAAGGGTGGCGAATGGGGCGGATCGCCAGCCGGTCGAGCAGCGCGCCCACCAGCGTGACGAAAACAATTGTGGCAGGGAATGCCAGCACGAGAGGAAACTTCAAAACCACATGAAAGAAGACCATGATCAACCCTCCCAGCATGACAAATTCTCCCTGGGCCAAATTGATTATCTCGGTCACATTATAAATGATGTTGAACCCGAGGGCTACCATGGCATAGATGCTGCCCACCGTCAGGCCGGTGATGAGGTACTGGAGGAGTTGACTGGCAAAACTGATTTGTTCCATGGCCTTGTTAATAAAAACTGAGGGTGGTGTACAAACCACCCTCAACAAAGAATTTGCTCCTAAATCAAAGGAGTTAGCGGGCAAGCGCCCAATCGCCATCTTTGACCACGACCATCTGGAAGGCTTCCTTGGTCAAACCATTGTGGTCATCCGGCCAGAAGTTAAAGATACCGTGTTGGCCGACAAAATGTTTTTTACTTTCCAGGTGGGCTCGAATTTTGCTCTTATTGCATCCGACGGCAGTTAACGCGTCTATCGCCAGGTGCATGGCATCCCAGGCATGTCCGCCAAAAGAGCTCAACGGCTCATTGTATTCGGCCTCATAATCTTTCAGATATTTCATGGTGACATATTTTTGGGGATGGCTGTCGGGCAGCAGTTCGGCAACGTTGACGGCTCCCAGCGGGCAGTAAACACCTTCTGCGGCACCGGCCGCCAGCTCGATATTTTTGCGGCTGCCGAAACCGTGGCTCTGGTAAAAAGGTATGGCCATCCCCAGATCCCTGAAGTTACGCAGCACTGTGACCTGAGTCGGCCCGATGGACCAGTTGACAATGGCCTGAGGTGCCCGCCCCCTGATTTTGGTCAGCTGGGCGGTCATATCGGTATCCTTGGGGCCGTACTTTTCGTCGGCCACGATATCCATGCCATACTCGGGTGCAAGCCGGAGGAGTTCCTGTCGGCCACTGGCCCCGAATCCTGAGGTTACGGTGGTAATGGCGATTTTTCGGATGCCCCTGGCTTTCATGTGGGTATAAATGGCCTCCACCGCCATGCTGTCCGATTGCGGCACCTTGAACACCCATCGGTAGGGCTTTCCCGTTTTGTCATTGTAAACGATTTTGTAACTGGCGGCACAGGAGACGAGGGGAATTCTGTGCTTTTGCGCCAGGGGCAGTACCGCCAGTGAAAGTCCGCTCAAAGACGGTCCGATGATCACACAGACTTTATCCTGGGTGATTAACTTTTGGACGGCCAGGTTGCTCTTGGTGGCATCCCCTTCGTCGTCATAAACGATCAGCTCGATCTTCTCTCCCTTAATGCCGCCGGCAGCGTTAATCTGCTCTGCGATCATTTCAGCCGTTTTTTTCTCCGGATCCCCCAAAAAGGAAGCTCGGCCAGTCACGGAAAAAACGGCTCCTATCTTATAATCGGCCAGAGCCGGAGTTACAAGCAGTCCAAAAATGAACAGACCAATAATTGCAAAAATGGTTAAGCTTCTGAATCTCATCTGGACCTCCTTTTTTTGGATGGTGTATTTCCCAAATTAAATAAATGCCGTTCATTTGCCAAACTATGTTAATAAAAGCTACATTGTGGCTATATCGTTTGCTGCTATTTTGTCAAGAGAAAAAAATCAGGAGTGCCCCTTTCTCATTGCTTCCTCAAATTCTTCGAAAAATTTGTTTCGCTGTTTCCAATCCGGCCCAAAGCGTTTATTAAAAAAGTTGCCAAGTTTATCAAATAGTTTCTCCCAAACGGGTTGACCGTCTTTGAGCACGACATCCGATAGGAATTCTTCAAGTTCGGCCATTTTTTCTTTGGGCAAAAAGGAAACCGCACCTAATTTGATGGATTTCTCCAATGCATCCGGGGTAAGGGCATAGGCGGTGAGCATGATTGTAGGAAATCCCCTCTTCACCGATGTTTTCAGAAGATCAAAGCCGTTAACCCCCATTATGTCTAGAATAACAATATCATAAGTATAGCCGATCAGATATTGACGAGCTGTTTCGTAATCTTTGGCCTTTGTCACCAGACACATATCCAATACTTCTTCAACCGTATCCAGCACATCTTGCTCGTCATCAACCACCAATATGACTTTATCTTTTAACGGGCTTTCAGAAGTCATAATATTATCTTTCTCCTTTCAAAGAAAAGTAAAAAACCTAAAGCACATGGCGGGTTTCTTGCCGGATTACACTTGGCCGACACTTATCATTGTTTACGGCCTGGAGTCAAATCCATAAAAATTGCAGGAACAGGGGTCATCGCACGGGTGACCTTTATCGTCAGTCAGCACGGAACGCATTTATCAAATACATAACGCAACCTGCAATTTTTATCGGGTCCAGTAATCCTCCGGGTCGAATCGTTTCAACATTGCCAATTCCGATTGACTCGGGACCGGGGTTGTGTCCAATTTATCGGCGACCCGGAGCGGCCAGCCGGTATTTGCCGATACATTTTCAAGTGTCACACCAGGATGGGTTGAAGTAAGGATCATTTCTTTTGTTTGCGGATCAAAGCGCAAGATGCCCAGTGTCGTGATGACCGTAGATGGCCCGCCGCGCGGCAAACCGGCTCGCTCTCGCCATCCCGCGCCGTCACCATAACCCGGCGAGGTAATATAGTCCACCCGGGGGATGAAACGCCGCTTTTCATGGGCCATGATGATAATGTGCCGTCGGGCCAGACTGGCCAGGTCACAGGCACCCCCGCTTCCGGGCAGTCGGGTTTGAACCTTGTCTGCCCCGCCGATATAGCTGGTGTTGAGATTACCGAAACGATCTAGCTGCGCGCCACCAATAAAACTGGCATCCACCCGTCCTTGTTGGAGGAGCCCCATTAAATCAGCGGAATCGGCCAGCCATTGGGCCCGGTGGAGATTCGGCAAGTCACCCATGGTAAGTATGGCGGCAGGCGCCAAGCTGTCACGAATGATCCCCAGTTCATAAACACCGATCGCATGGGGTGCATGGGTGCTTTTGGCCAGCAAAAAACCCAGCAACGGCAGGCGCATGCCGACAAACACGATCTCGTTGTCGGCAAGCTCCCGGGCTGCGGCCGTTACCATGATTTGGGCGGGGGTATACTCCAGCTCGTGAAAATGTTCGTCATTCATAGCTGTTATTTTTTTACTTACACCCGGCTAATAACCAATGTTGCGAGTTGCGGGTTTCGCGTTTAAAAATAAAGTTTTCAACTCGTAACCCGAGACCCGCAACTCGCAACATGTTGACAAATTCCATACTCCATTCCAGTGTTCGGAAACGAATCAGATCTCTTATCAACATGAGACTTAATACCCATAATCAGCAGGTTCTGAAAGCGCATGGTGTTTGAGAGCCAGCGCCGCCATCCGTTCCGCACCCAGCAGTTTCAGATAATCTTCACCCGTATGGATATCCGTGACCCAAGCTTTTAACCACTTGAAATAATTCTCGGTGGTCTTGCTCGCCGACCGGTAGTCGATAAATGCCTGATGATCCCGATTGTAGCATCCTGGGACAGGAGATGGATGAGCCCCCCAAGGGGCATGGACAACCGCACTCACCAGAAAGCCGGGGGCAACCACCCGGTTGGGGTCACTGTTGATGACATCCGGGGCGACTATCTCTTCGGCGGTAATGAGAATATGGCGGCTGGCCAGACAGGCCTCGCGGGTAACACCCAGATTTCCCCATACATGGGCATTCCCGAGTTGATCGGCACGCTGGGCGTGAATGATGGTAACATCGGGATTAATGGCACAAACAGCGGTAAGTGTATCGCCGGTAAAGGGACAAACCACCGTTTTAAGAGCGGGATTGGTTTTAAACAGATCACTGCCCAAAGCCGTTCGGGCAGGCATGAAAGGCACCCCCATCGCGCCCGCGCTCAGCGCCATGGTGAGGGTTAAAACCGAATGGTCCTCGATTCCAACGGTGCCGTTTTCTACAGCACGCCGAAAATTGTAACCGGAACCGGTGATCACATTTCCTATCCAAGCCGCTCGAATATTGCGCACACAACCCGCACCGATGAGTTGGTCGAACAACATATCTGAAATGGGTCCGATGAGTGTCACGTTTTTCTTGGCTTGACGGATAATTTCATGACCCGCTGCAAATGGAATAAGCGTTTCCTGGGCAGTACCAATGGCGATCTGGCTGCCATCGGCCACAAAACGGTCAACTGCTTTTGTGAGGCTGCATAGCTTGTTAACACTCATTTTTACTTGACATTCCTATCAGAACAGACAAGAGGTGGATTTGACGTTTATACTCACCGCAGATCCGCCGGATAATCAGCGGGCTCAGCGATAAATTTGCAGGTCAGTGTTGTATAAAACATATGAGATGTCAAGCAGGATTGCCTTCTCAATACCCCTTTGTTCTTGACAGGAACAATGTTATTTTTAATACTTTTGCCTTCAAAGTTGAGTACATCGAAAATAAAACACTCCTGCAACACGACGCAACATGAATGATTTCAAAACCATTAATGAGCTCTTGCGCCATAATGAGGAAATTGCCCGCAAATTTTTTGAAATTGAAAAAAGCATACTAGCTATACTGAATTACACCGATCTGTTTGAAGTCCTCTTAACCGAAATTCGTAAAAAATTCAGGGTGCCATATGTTTGGATTTCTGTCATTGCAAAAAGCGAGGTGTCACGCTTCATAGAATCGCTGGAATCATCCGAACTTTTGAGAAGACGGGTGAATGTTATAGACAAAAAACCATTTGTGGAACTGGTCGGCCACAATACGACGCCGATACTTGTCAATGAGGACTTAACGAGATATGGCGCACTCCTGCCCGGAAACCGGAAATACTTTTTCAAATCTCTCGCTATCGCCCCCATCACACTGGACGGTGAGATTATCGGCAGTCTCAACCAGGCGGATATTTCACGGAAGCGTTTTCAGCCCGGCATAGATACGAGTTTACTCGAGCGGCTGGCTGTCAAAGTATCCTTATGCCTTTCAAACGTTACCGCCCATGAAAGGCTGAAATATCTCGCGTATCATGACCCCCTCACCGGGTTGTTGAACCGGCGGGTAATGGAGACCGTGCTCAAAAGGGAATTTAGCCGCACCCAGCGATATGGCGGCAATCTCTCGGTGGTTTTCGTTGATCTGGACGATTTCAAACAGGTGAACGACATTTACGGACACGACAACGGCGATAAGCTCTTAAAATACGTTGGAAACCGCTTGCTCGAACTGAGCCGGGATACTGATGTGGTGGCACGATTTGCAGGGGATGAATTTGTTATTATACTTCCCGAAACTACCCAAAAAAGCGCGGAAAGCCTGATGCGTCGAATTCAGACGTATTTCACCGCACATCCTTTCAGCGAAAGGGAAATATCAATTCCGGTGGCCGTCAGTTTCGGCGTTGCTTCGGCGGCCGAAACCGCGGCAGAGGATCCGGGAAGACTTTTGAAAATTGCCGATGAAAGGCTGTATTCGGCCAAAAAATCACGGTGTGATTTTTTGGGAAAATGAGTTCCGGCGATACACTGAGAACAACGCCAACCTGGACCATCGAGCCAGCGTCAAAGCTAAACTTATTTATCTTTATCAGCTTTTGAGGTTGTCTTCTTGGTCGCCTTTTTCTTGGCGGTATCGGTTTTTTTCTTTTTATCGTCAGGTTTAGCAGCTTTTTTGGCGGCAGTCCGGGTCTTGGCCGGGGTTTTTTCTTCCTTCTTAACAGCCTGTTTTGCGGGTTCCGTAGCCTTTTTCTTCACCGTCTTTTTCCGGGCTGCAGCGGGCTTGGCTGCTTTTTCAGGGGCCGGTTTTGTCCCGGCTGCCGGTTTCTGGTCCTTTTTGACAGCCTTTTTATCTGTTTCCTCGGCTTTCTTTTTCGGGGTTCTTTTAGATACCGGCTTCGGTTTAGCTTCCTTTTGCGTCGGTTTGGTCTTTTTCTTGTCGGCCGGCGTTGCTCTGGCAGCTGTATCATCCTTCTTCTTTGACGTCTTTTTTACCGCCTTTACGATTTTCTTCTTTACGCCTTCTTTCTCTTCGGCGGCAGGTTTGGCTGTTTCAGCTTCCGCCGCTGCCTTTTTCTTTACATCGACCTCCCTTTGAGGGGCGGCTTTGGCTTTTTTTCGAGTAATTTTTTTCTTTTTCGGCTTACCTTTTTCCGGAACCACCAGTTCCACCAGAGATATCGGGGCCGCATCCCCCCTTCGCCTGCCCAGCTTTACAATCCGGGTATAACCCCCGGATACTGCGCCGTATCGCTCATTGGCCACTTCAAAAAGCTTATGTACCACGGCCTTTTCCCTTACAATTGCAAGGGCCTGTCGCCTGGCGTGTAAATCTCCCCGTTTGGCAAGAGAAATTAAGCGCTCGGCCCAGCGCCGCAACTCCTTGGCTTTAGCGCTTGTCGTACGGATACGCTCATGCTTGAACAAAGAAGTGACCATATTTCTGAACATGGCTATGCGGTGGCTCGATGTTCGATTTAATTTGACGCCGAATTTTTGATGTCTCATAGAACCCTCTAAGCTTCCTCTTCGATGTCCTCCTCGGGAGGTTTAAATCCTTCAAGCTTCATCCCAAGAGAAAGGCCCATTTCAGCAAGAACTTCTTTAATCTCGTTTAAAGACTTGCGGCCAAAATTTTTAGTTTTCAGCATTTCAGCTTCACTCTTGGTCACCAGCTGATAAATCTTGAGAATATTGGCATTTTTGAGGCAATTGGCACTCCGCACGGACAGCTCCAGTTCTTCGACGCTTCTATAAAGATTTTCGTTAAACCTGGGCTTTCTCTCCTTTTCGGATTTCCGATCCGCAACGGGTTCGAGCTGCTCGTCAAAATTGATGAAAATTGTCATCTGTTCCTTCAAAATCTTAGCAGCATAAGCAACGGCATCTTCGGGCAGGATACTTCCATCGGTCCAGACTTCCAGGGTCAGTTTATCATAGTCGGTTTTCTGACCGACACGCGCATTGCCGACCACATAGTTCACCCGTTTAATTGGCGAGAAGACAGCGTCGATTGGAATCGTGCCTATGGGCGCCTCCTCGTCTTTGTTGGATTCGGCCAAGGAATACCCTTTGCCGACGTTTACCTTCATCTCCATTTTAAGACTTGCCTTTTCGGTAAGGGTGGCGATCGGCAAACCCGGATTCAAAACCTCACAATTCCCGTCATCACTAATTATATCCCCGGCGGTGACATTGCCTTCACCTTCGGCGTCCAGACGAATGGTTTTCGTTTCAGTATCGGCCATCCGGAGGCGCACCTCTCTTAAATTCAAAATAATTTCCGACACATCCTCGAGGACTCCCGGAAGGACACTGAATTCATGCATGACACCTTCAAATTTGACCGATGTTATGGCGGCCCCGTACAATGAAGAGAGGATAATGCGCCTGAGTGAATTTCCGATGGTTATGCCGAATCCTCTCTCGAGAGGTTCACACACGAACTTGCCGTAGTTCGGTTTACTGATCATTTGGATCTTGCCGGGCTTAATCATGTCCTGCCAGTTTAAATACATGAGTTTATCTGACGACATTTTTTATCTCCAGATAGTTTCGGTTTTAGAGTCAGGGCACCTAATGTTAATGCCCCGACCCCTGGTTTATTTATGAAAGAAAATTAATACTAAAGCACTCTCTTATTTTGAGTATAGCTCCACGATGAGTTGTTCTTGCATCGGCATCGTCAGATCATCCCTGACCGGGAATCCTTTTATGACACCCTTCAAGTTTTCTTTCTCCAAATCGAGCCACGGGGGAACTCCCCGGCGAACCACAGCATCCAGCGCATCTCCGATTGCCTGGACTTTGCGGCTCTTATCGCGAACCGCTACGACATCGCCGATCTTTACGAGATATGAGGGTATATTCAACTTTCTTTCATTTACCGTAAAGTGATTATGTTTTACAAAATGGCGCCCCTGAGTCCGTGAGTTCACAAAACCCAGGCGATAAACCACATTATCGAGCCTGCGTTCGAGGGCAACCAGCAGGTTTGTTCCGGTTACGCCCTTTTGTCGATCTGCCCGGGAAAAAAACAGGCGGAATTGTTTTTCGGACAACCCGTACATTCGTTTCACCTTTTGCTTTTCCCGTAGCTGAATACCGTAATCCGATGTTTTGCGTCCGCGCCGTTGACCGTGCTCACCCGGCGGATACCCTCGGCGATCAAAAGCACATTTGTCGGAGTAGCAACGGTCACCTTTTAAAAATAATTTCGAATTTTCACGCCGGCATATTCGACATACCGAATCTGTATAGCGAGCCAAATTATCCTCCTCATTGTTTGTGAAGCTTCCCGCCCCAAGGGGCGGGGCTTCCCGGAAAGGAAACTATCTGTTTTAGAGAGCCTCCCTTGACCACGCCTTAAAAGGCGGGGCTTGCAGGGAGGCCAACCGGTCAATGGTTAATTCGATAATTTGCCAACTCGTTCAAATCATCTGAAAGCAAAGACTTTCAACCTTTAAACGAATTCACCAGTTAACATATTCTCTAATAACTACACTCTGCGTCTTTTAGGCGGCCGACAACCATTGTGCGGAATAGGAGTTACATCTTTGATCATGACCACATTGAATCCCGTCGCCTGCAGGGACCGCAGCGCGGACTCCCTGCCGGGACCCGGGCCCTTTACATAGACTTCCACATTTTTCATACCGTGATCCATCGCCTTTTTAGCGGCATCCTGAGCGGCCAGCTGGGCTGCAAAAGGGGTACTCTTTCGTGAACCTTTAAACCCCTGCACGCCGGCACTGGACCAGGCCACCACATTCCCGCCAGGATCCGTGATAGTCACAATCGTATTGTTAAATGTCGACTGGATGTGAACAATACCGTTGGCGATATTCTTCTTTTCTTTTTTCCGGTAACGAGTTCTTTTTGCCATGTAATATGCCCCAGACTTCTATATTAAAATGGTTTGACAATCTGCGTCCCTGCAGCCCCGCCATGCATACTTGCAAATCTATGCCCGGAGATACCTCAAAAGGGTCGTCCCTTGGTTTATGAAGCTCATCGCTTTAAAGTGCAGGGTTTGCAGGGAAGCGAACCGAGCTTTATTTCTTTTTGGCGGCACCTCTCTTTTTGACGGCAGCCCGCTTAGGTCCTTTGCGTGTTCGCGCATTGGTACTGGTTCTTTGTCCGCGCACCGGAAGGGATCTTCTGTGGCGAAGCCCACGGTAACTTCCGAGATCCATTAAGCGTTTGATGTTCATAGATAATTCGGACCGGCGTTCGCCTTCGACTTTATACTCGCTGTCGATTACTTTGCGAATGTCGCTGATCTCGGACTCTGCCAGATCATCAGTCTTTTTGTCGGGATCGATCTTAAGTTGCGCAAGAATCCGATTGGCAGTACTTCTGCCGATCCCATAGATATAAGTCAATCCGATCTCAATTCGTTTACTTTTCGGTAAATCAACGCCTGCAATTCGTGCCAATGCCTACCTCCCTCTATCCTTGTCGTTGTTTGTGGCGTTTGTTTTCACAAATTACTCTGACCACCCCTTTTCTGCGTACAATTTTGCACTTGGGGCAAATTTTTTTAACCGATGTCCTGACTTTCATTATAAATGTTCCTTTATTTCAGTCATCTTTCATACATGACCCATTGCCGATGGCCCTTTTGGGCTACTTGGCCCGGTACGTAATTCTACCGCGGCTAAGGTCGTATGGTGAAAGCTCAACCGTAACTCTGTCCCCCGGCAATATTTTTATAAAGTGCATCCGCATTTTACCGGAAATGTGGGCTAAAACCTGATGTTTATTGTCCAGTTCGACCTTGAACATCGCATTGGGCAGAGTCTCCAGAACAACGCCCTCCACCTTTATGGGTTCCTCCTTAGCCATCGTTTACATCCTCATTCGCCTGTTATAGAATAATTACCGCAGCTTCATGGCCCACCAAAAAACGACTTGTTTCGCTCAATTAACGGCGACGCCATTTTTTGCTGATTCAGCGCCTGTGGCTAAAACCGTCCCTTCATCTTGGCGCCACCCTTTTTCAAGAAACCTTCGTAATGACGGCTCAGCATGTGGGACTCCATTTGCGCAATCGTGTCGATGGCCACACCCACAACGATAAGCAGCGCCGTACCGCCAAAGTAAAACGGTATATTAAACCTTTGGGTGAGAATCGTCGGTAGCACGCAAACAGCAGAAACATAAACGGCACCGCCCAGTGTAATGCGGGTTAACACCTTATCGATGTGATCTGCGGTTCGTTTTCCGGGTCGTATACCGGGGATGTATCCGCCTTGTTTTTTCATGTTGTCTGCAACATCAACCGGATTGAATTGAATGGCCGTATAAAAATAACAAAAGAAAAAGATCAGTCCCACATACAAAATGTTATACAAAATTTTGCCCGGCGCTAACGCCGAGACGACGTTTTGCATCCAGGGAATCGTGATAAAGTTGGCGATGGTTGCCGGGAACATCATAATTGAAGAAGCAAAAATCGGCGGTATCACCCCCGAGGTGTTGATTTTCAGGGGAAGATGCGTGCTTTGGCCGCCATACATCCTTCGTCCAATGACCCTTTTGGCGTACTGCACCGGTATCCTTCGTTGACCCTGTTCAATAAATATGATGCCGCCAACCACGGCCACCATTAAAATGATGAGTATGATCAACGGGAAGATAGCGATGGCACCGGTTGCAAGAAGGCGGTAAGTGTTGCCGATGGCGGTCGGCATCCGGGCAACAATACCGGCAAAAATAATCAGGGAAATACCATTGCCGATTCCGCGCTCAGTGATTTGTTCCCCCAGCCACATGATGAATGCCGTGCCGGCTGTCAGGGTGATCACCGTCAAGAGCCTGAAATTCCAGCCCGGATTTATGACAGCCCCCATTCTCTCAAGACCGACACTGATACCGAACCCTTGAATAATACTCAGTATGACTGTTCCGTAGCGTGTATACTGGGTAATCTTTTTGCGCCCCTGTTCGCCTTCCTTCTTTAAACGTTCTAGATGCGGGATGACCACCGTCATCAGGGACAGGATAATAGAGGCGCTAATGTAAGGCATTATCCCGAGTGCAAAAACAGATAATCTTTCTAATGCGCCGCCTGAAAACATGTTGACGATACCGAGTATGGTATCTTTGGCCCGCTCAAAAATTTCGGCCAGTGCAACACTGTCGATTCCCGGAACCGGAACGTGAACACCGACACGGTAGACCGTCAGGAGTGCCAGCGTAAAGATAATCCGTTTTTTTAATTCCGGTATTTTAAAAAGGTTTCCAAACCCGCCGCCGATCATATTATTCAACCTCTATACTGCCGCCGGCTGCCTCAATTTTTGCCCGGGCACCCTTGCTCACCTGGTTGACTTTGATTTCAAGAGGGTAAGCGATTTCACCTTTACCCAAAAGCTTGATACCGTCACTGCGGCCTTTAGCAATTCCCAGCCGCATCAGGGCGGCCTTATCGACCAGACTGCCGCTTTCGAATTTGTTTAAATCTCGGATATTTATGGCTGTTATTTTTTTCCGGAATATGTTCGTGAAGCCACGTTTGGGCAATCTGCGATGGAGGGGCATCTGGCCGCCTTCGTAACCCGGCCTGACACCACCGCCGGAACGGCAGTTTTGTCCCTTGGTGCCTCTGCCGGCTGTCTTGCCCCTGCCAGAACCGATACCCCGTCCAAGTCGCCGGCGGTTTTTGCATGAGTTTTGTGCCGGTGACAATTCATTTAGTCTCATCGATGTTTTCCTCAACTTTCAAAAGGTGTGAGACGGTGCCGATCATTCCCCGGATGGCAGGCGTATCCTTGAGCTCAACCGTCTTGTTGAGCTTACGAAGCCCCATACCGCGTAACACCTTTCTATGTTTTTCCGGTCTGCCGATCATGCTCCTGACCAGCTTGATTTTCAAAGTCCCAGACATTCTATAATCCTTGGATCGTCATATATCAATCATAGATCTTCGATGCTCAGGCCACGCCGGGCGGCTATCTGTTCGCGGCTCTGGAGCTGCTCGAGACCATTGATCGTCGCCTTGACGACATTATGGGGGTTATGGGTCCCCATACATTTCGTGAGGATATTCTGTATCCCGGCAGATTCAAGAACGGCTCTCACCGCACCCCCTGCAATAACCCCGGTACCCGGAGAGGCCGGTTTTAACAGCACTCGACCGGCACCATATTTCCCGATCGTCTCGTATGGAATGGTCCCATCTATCAGCGGTACAGAAATCATGTTTTTTTTGGCCTTTTCGACGCCTTTTCGAATTGCCTCCGGCACCTCACCGGCTTTGCCGAGACCAAAGCCGACAGCCCCATCACCGTCACCCACGACAACGATGGCGCTAAAACTAAATCTGCGCCCGCCCTTGACAACTTTTGCAACCCGGTTGATATGCACCACTTTATCGATAAGCTGATTTTCATCCGTATCTTGCTTATACAAAGACCCGCCTCCTTTGCCGAATTAAACTGGTTTGAGGGATATCAGAATTCCAAGCCACCTTCACGGGCACCGTCGGATACGGCTCTGACGCGCCCATGATAGAGGAAGCCGTTGCGGTCAAAAACAACTTTCTTTATCCCCTGATCAATTGCTCGCTGAGCAATGAGTTTGCCGATCTGATGTGCCGAATCAGTTTTGCCTCCGGCTTCGGCACTTTTCTTTGCGGCCTTCTCCACTGTGGATGCCGCCGCAAGGGTATGCCGGCTGGCATCGTCGATGACCTGGGTATAAATGTGCCGCGAACTTCGGAATACACAGAGCCTCGGTCGCTCCGGTGTGCCGAATACTTTTTTTCTGATTCTTTTCTTTCTTTTAATTCTGGACTGGGTTCTCAGATTTAACGCAGCCATGGTTTCAAAACCTTATGGATTGATGATTATCATTGGCAGAACGGGGTTATATTTGACCGGTTCACCTACTTGCAAGGCAACGTCCATTTGAACGGGCGGCTTTACTTATTTGGTTCCGGCCTTGCCGGCCTTTTTACGAATCCGTTCTTCTGCATACTTGATTCCCTTGCTCTTGTAAGGCTCAGGAGGCCTTAATTGCCGCAGCGCCGCTGCGGCCCGTCCCAGCTTTTCTTTATCGATTCCCATAAGTTTGATCACGTTGTTGCGATCAACCGAAGCCGATATACCATCGGGCAAATCAAAATTTATCGGGTTTGAATATCCGATATTCAATACGATGGTGTTGCCCCTCAATTCAGCCCGATAACCGATTCCCTTTATTTCCAGAACGCGCTCAAATCCTGCATTGACACCGGTGACCATATTGGACACCAAACTGCGGGTCAGCCCCTGTAACGATCGACTGATTTTATCGTCCGAATTTATGGTCACTTTCACAGTCCCGTCGTCTATCTGCAAATCCACGTCAGCGTGGATCTTTCTGGTCAGCGTGCCTTTGTCACCTTGAACAGTCAGTACACGGTCTTCATAGGTCAGGATTGTCTTTTGGGGTATTGAAATCGGTTTTTTGCCTACGCGAGACATGCTTCACTCCTTCGGTCGGTTCGGCGTTCCAGGTTCACGGCTCCCGGTTAGATGGTTTCGATTTGATGGCGTTCATTCTGAATTTGAACCTTTGAACCTTGAACCAGTTTACCAAATATTGCACAGCACCTCCCCCCCCGCACTTTCCCTTCTGGCGGTTTTATCGGTCATTATTCCTCGAGAGGTGGATATTATCGAAATCCCCATGCCGTTCAGTACCGGCTTGATATCTTTAGATTTAAGGTAAACACGCCTGCTTGGTTTGCTGATTCGTTTCATCCCGAATATCACACTTTTCTGATCGGATCCGTATTTGAGGTAAATTCGTAAAATCCCCTGTTTACCGTCTTTTATGAATTTATAATTCCGTATATAACCTTCGGTTTTTAAAATTTTGGCTATTTCACTCTTCATCTTTGACCCCGGGATGTCCACTCTTCTGAATTTTGCGCCCGCAGCATTTTTGATGCGAGTCAACATGTCCGCTATTGGATCGCTCGTCGCCATTATTTTCTCCATACAATCGTTTGAGGTATCATGTTTCCGGTTTTAAGTCTTAAATGATGTCCTCATTATACTTAAAACTTAAAACCAACAGTTATTACCAACTGGATTTTATAACGCCCGGAAGCTTGCCTTGAGAAGCAAAGGTGCGAAAGCATATGCGGCAGATACCAAATTTCCTTATGTATCCTCTGGACCGGCCGCATACCGGGCAGCGATTGTAGGTTCGCACTCGAAATTTTGGTTTTCTCACGGCTTTTACTCTGAGCGATTTTTTAGCCAACCGGTCCTCCCCTTTTGGATTGAAAATCGATGATGGGCAATCAGCCCTTATCGTACCGGCGATCTTCAATCTTTAGTCTTCAATGATCAATTTCTAAACGGCATACCCAACAAGCCGAGAAGCTCTTTACCTTCCTCGTCGGTCTTGGCAGTTGTAACGATAGTTATGTTCAGGCCCTTGATTTTTTCAATTTTATCATAGTCGATTTCGGGAAATATAATTTGCTCACTGACACCAAGGGTATAATTGCCATGACGATCCAGGGCCTTCCCCGAGACGCCTCTAAAATCTCGCACACGTGGCAGCGCGATGTTGACGAGTTTGTTAAAAAAGTCATACATCCGCTTGCGTCGCAACGTGACCATACAGCCGATCGGCATGCCCTCTCTGAGTTTAAAGGCCGCAATCGACCGTTTGGCACGGGTAATAATCGGCTGCTGACCCGAAATAATTTTCAACTCTTCAACGGCGGAATCCAACGATTTAATGTTTTGTATGGCCTCGCCCATACCCATGTTTAATACAATTTTTTCGAGCCTGGGAACCTGCATAGGGTTCTTGTAGCCAAACTTTTCGATCAATTTGGCAACAACTTGATCTTCATAGTATTGCTGTAGCTGCGACATCATTTGCCTCCGACCCTCAGTCCCAGGTTGTTTCTGTATTTTTCCCGGCAAGCTGTTTTTACGGGTATTTTTTATCTCCCAATAATCGACGATTTAACAGACACTTACGATTTTAACTGCTTTCCGTTTTTTGGTACCGGATCGTCCGGTCGAATTCTAGCTGTCAATGATTTCATTGCATTTGCTGCAAGCCCGAACCTTTTTTCCATCCTCGAGTCGCTGCATCTTGATACGTGTCGGTTGCACACATTTACTGCACATCAACAACACGTTGGACCATGAAAGCGGCGCTTCGCTTTCAACGATACCCCCCTGCTTGGCTTTTGCCGTGGGTTTCGTATGCCGTTTCATCATGTTTATGCTTTCGACAAGAATTTTGTTTTTTCTACGGTCGACATTCAGTACTTTACCAATCTTGCCTTTGTCTTTGCCGGCGATGATCTTAACCTTGTCGTCTTTTTTAAGATTGCATTTAGCTTTCATCATGGACCGTATCCCCCAATGGTAGCCTATGGATTTTTGAAACCACTTCTTTACAAAACCTCCGGAGCCAGCGAAATTATTTTCATGAATCTCTTGGCTCTGAGTTCCCTGGCCACGGGGCCGAAAATGCGCGTGCCAATAGGTTCTTTTGCTCCTGTGATGAGCACTGCGGCATTATCATCAAATCGTATAAACGAACCATCGGGCCTTCTGATTTCCTTTTTGGTGCGGACCACAACCGCCTTCAAAACATCTCCCTTTCTCACCTTGGCGTTGGGGATAGCCTCTTTGATGCTGACAACGATGATATCCCCGATACGGGCGTACCGTCTCCGCGAGCCCCCCAAGACCTTGATACAATACAGCACCTTAGCCCCTGAATTATCAGCAACCGTTAATTTCGATTCAGCCTGTATCATTTTCAGCCTTTCCCTTTATTACTCAACCGCTTTCTCGGTGACTTTACTGACACGCCACCTTTTGGTCTTGCTGAGAGGTCTGGATTCGGTAATCAGCACTTTATCACCAACGTGACAGCTATTGTCGCTATCATGGGCCACAAACCTGGATCGTCTTCGTAAATATTTTTTATAGAATCGATGTTTAACCAATCGATCAACCTGCACAAGCACAGTTTTATCCATCTTGTCACTGATGACGGTCCCGACTACCTGTCTCTTGATTTCTCTCTTTTTCATGGCAATTTTTACTCTTCTGCAATTTTGAGCGGTTCGCTTCCCTGCAGGCCCCGCCTTTTAAGGCGGGGCTGAGGGAAGCTATCTGAAACAGATATCATCCCTTCCGGGAAGCCCCGCCCCTCGGGGCGGGGAGCTTCACTTTCCTTGCCTCTTGCTCGATTATGGTTTTGAATCGTGCGATATCACGTTTGGTCTGCTTTAGTTTCTGAGGATTTTCGAGCTGACCCGTTTCGTGTTGAAAACGCAGATTAAAAAGTTGCTGTTTGAGCTCATCCGCTTTTTGCAGCCTCTCGGCCTGGCTCAATTCTCTAATTTCGCTCGGTTTCATTACAGCTCGCTCCGCTCAACAAATTTGGTTTTCACTGCAAGCTTGTGTGAGGCAAGTCTTAAAGCTTCCTTGGCCACATCGGTCGGAACGCCTTCCATTTCATAAAGGATTCTGCCGGGACGAACCACCGCCACCCAACCTTCAGGAGCCCCTTTGCCCTTTCCCATTCTGACTTCGGCCGGCTTTTTGGTGATCGGCTTATCCGGAAAAATACGTATCCATATACGGCCTCCCCTTTTGATATGACGCGTCATGGCAATACGGGCGGCTTCAATCTGTCTGGCGCTGATGGTTCCGCAGGTGGTGGCCTGCAATCCAAATTCTCCAAAATTCAGGTGCGCACCCCTGCGGGCGGTGCCTCTCATTTTACCTTTTTGTTGCTTGCGATACTTTACCTTTTTCGGACTCAGCATAGCTGTTGCTCCTGTTAGCCTTCTCCAACTTCGACCTGATCCTTTTTCAAAATCTCGCCTTTAAAGACGAATACCTTTACGCCGATAACCCCATAGGTCGTGCGAGCTTCTACGAAACCATAATCGATATCCGCCCGCAACGTATGCAAAGGTACCCGCCCTTCGCGATACCATTCGGTTCTGGCCATCTCGGCCCCGCCGAGTCGTCCCGCACAGATGATTTTCACACCCATCGCCCCAAACCGCATGGCCGAGGTCACTCCTCGTTTCATGGCCCTACGAAATGCCACCCGGCGTTCGATCTGAAGGGCGACGTTCTCAGCCACGAGCTGCGCATCTATTTCCGGCTTTCTCACTTCGTGAATATCTATCAAAACCTCGTGGGATACCAGCTTTTCTATTTCTTTTTTCAATTCGGAGATTTCAGCACCTTTTTTGCCAATCACGATACCCGGCCGGGCGGTATAGATACGGAGCCGAATGAGCTTGGAGGACCTTTCAACTTCAATCCGGGAAACGCCAGCATGGTAGAGCTTGTTTTTGATAAAACCTCTGATTTTATGATCTTCTAAGATGTAATCAGCATATTTTTTATCCGCATACCAACGAGACTCCCACGTCTTGACGATGCCCAATCTCAATCCAATCGGATTTACTTTTTGACCCAAGCTCAGACCTCCTTTTTTATACCGTTTCTTCGGCTAAAATAACCGTTATGTGACTGGTGCGCTTCAATATTCGTGTTCCCCGGCCGCGGGCTCTTGCGCGAAACCGTTTCAAAGACGGCCCCTGATCCGCAATGATATTCCGGATAACTAACGTATCGACATCGATATCCGGATTTTGATCGGCGTTGGCAACCGCACTTCGCACAAGCTTTTCAACAATCCGGGCCGCTTTCAAAGGCGTAAATTTAAGTATGCTCAAACCCGATTCAACCGGCTGGCCCTTGATGGCAACCACCAATTTGCGTACTTTGTGGGGAGAAATACGCACATATTTTGATACCGCCTTGATCTCCATGGCCTAACAGTTCCTTATTGCAGATTGCGCTATTTTTTCAGCCGCGACTTTTTATCGCCGGCATGCCCATAAAAAGTTCGGGTCGGTGAAAATTCTCCCAACTTGTGCCCGACCATGTTTTCCGAAACAAAAACCGGGATGAATTTTCTCCCATTGTGCACGGCCAACGTGATGCCAACCATTTCCGGCACGATGGTTGAACGTCGCGACCACGTTTTTATGATTTTACTGCTGCGTGTCCCCTGGGCTACTTTTACTTTATTGAGCAGCTTCGGTTCAACATAGGGTCCTTTTCTCAGTGAGCGTGGCATGGCATCTCCCACATGTTGGGTTAAATACAGGGTATAATTAATTGAAGCATACCCCGCAGCCAGCTGCGGGGTATGCACTCGCTATCTCGGTTCAAGGGTCGGGGTGTTATTTGCTCGACCCCTCGATTAATTTCCATCCGGCTGAGCGGTTATTTCTTGGTGCTCTTTTTGACGATAAGCCGGTCACTTTTTTTG
>JASFTQ010000033.1:0-21615 GCA_050053515.1 Desulfobacterales bacterium
GGAGCGGTGCCGGGCAGCAGCCGTTCGAGTTCCCATCAAGGAAACCCGGCCATACGTCAGATGAAATCGACCGGCTGGGTTCTACCTTCACGGAGATGTCCGCCCGCATCGAAGATCAAATGGCGCAATTGCAGCGATCGGATGCATTGCGTCGCGAACTGATCGCCAATGTCTCCCATGACCTGCGCACACCTTTGGCCAACTTGCAGGGCTATATTGAAACTTTGTTTTTGAAGGAAGAAAGCCTGAGCAAGGAGGACCGGCAAAGCTATCTTGAGACGGCCCTCAAACATTGTGAACGGCTCAACAAACTGGTGAGTGAGCTCTTGGAGCTGGCCAAACTCGATTCTTACGATATCAGTGCCGAGCGCGAACCCTTCAACTTGAGCGAGCTTGTCCAGGACGTGGTCCAAAAATTTCAATTAAAAGCCAACGAAAAACAGATCACGATTTCAACAAAATGGGAAAAAAACCTTCCTTTTGTGAATGCCGATATCGGTCTGATCGAGCGTGTCCTGGAAAATCTCATTGAAAATGCGATTCAGCATACCCCTGCGGGGGGAGCCATCCGTCTGGCACTCACTCCCCGGGCCGAAGATATTTCGGTCCAGATCAGCGACACCGGCCGTGGTATCCCTGAGGAAAAACTGGGCCACATTTTCAACCGGTATTATCAATTGAATACGCGCCATGAGTCAACGCCGGGGCACTCCGGGCTGGGTCTGGCGATCACCAAAAAAATCCTGGAGCTGCACGGCCGATCCATAGAGGTGGCCAGTGTTTTAGGTTCGGGCACCACCTTCACGTTCCGGCTGCCCCTCAACAGCCCGGCCTGATTGACTTCCCGGCTCACGGCTTTGAATGATCGAATTTTTATCGTTTCGTGATGATTGCGTGAAGGTTTGCATCTAGGCTCAGAGATATACCGCCCCCTCAAATGAGCGGGCCGAGCTTAATCGGAAACACTCAGGCAAAGGGTGGTGCCCTAAAAAGCGGCCAGCCCACACAACGGTGCCGGATTCCCGGCACCGTATTATGAGTTTATTGACAAAAAACCAGAGCTGCAAAATGAAAGGAGAACACCCCATGGTCCGTATCGATGTTCGTTTCACAAAAATTCTAATACCCGCAGCAATGGTTGCCTTGGCTGTGTTAGCCGGATTTGGGCTTTCATTCGCAGGCGAAACCGATATGTCCAAGGCGGTTTTTTTTGTTGGGTGATATGACGTTGGCCAGGATGCCCTGGAAGGGCTCAAGGGTGTAAAGCGTGTCGAGAAAGGCTTTAGCGGCCTTAAGGAAACCAACACCGTTTACTATGATTCCAGCGTCATTTCAATTAAAGAAATGGAAGCGGCCCTCAAGAAAGCAGGCACCTACAGAGGTAGAGCAAAATAAACGCCATCACAACAGCAAAACCATGCAAAAAGATTTGCATGGTTTTATTGTCAGAAACAGATACTAAAATTTTAACAAACCTACGATTCCGTTACGGCTGTATCGGACACCTAAAATCGTTGCCCGGGATTCGTGTGATGGTAACATCCCCGGCAGCTGCTGCGGCAAGAACTTCTGCTTCCGAAGTCAAAAGATAAGGGTCAACGTTCCACTCCACCATATTGACGGCCCATTGACCGCCATGGTAGTCCCGGTCACCCGGGGCGACTGCAGCAACGGGCAGCTGTCCTTCGACACCGTCCACAATCGGGTAGAGATTGTCGCGCCCTTGAAAAGGCATGGCCGACGGTGGAACGACAGTGCGCACCATTTGGCCGTCATAGTACAGGTTGCCAAAACCGACGGGTCTTTTAGCTGCCGCGGGTAACGATAAAAAAGCCAACGATAGCATTGCGATCATCCCGAGTAATAGTGTTTTTCTCATGTCTAGTCTCCTTTCCTGATTGCATTTGACCGGACTGCAGGACGGCAAGATAATTTAAGCTGCAAAACGGTGTTTTTGATGACGATGAATCCAATTATTTCTTTTGCCGCTTACCATTGGTGTTAGCAGGTATTCATCACGGGAGTATCGCGAATAGATAACTTTTTTGTCACATGACGCAAAAGTGTGGCGGTGGAAGGGAGACAAACAGACAGAAAGAAATAGGGATGTAGGCAACGGGTATGGTGCGCCGTTTATTTCATTGGTACTTCAACGTCCAAAAGCGGCGGGTATTGCTGGCAGCCGAAGATATCTGTCTCGCCGGGACTGCCACTGGCAAGGGTTCGGTAAATCGTGAATTTAATCGCATAGGCGGGATCGAACTCGACAAAGTCCGATATTTTTTCCTGAGGAATCTTATAAAGTTTGGCAATCGATTTTTTGGTGATCACGCGGCTATGCTTTACACGTTCGTAACCGGCCTTGTCCTTAAAAATAATGTCAAATGTGATTTTGTCCGGACCGGCGTTTTTTGATCGAATGGTTTTGGCCAATTCGACAAGTTTTTTACCTTTCAATATTATCCTCCTCAGCCGATTTCAGTCAGATGGAGTTCAAAAAGCTCCATGGGGTCATCGACTTCAACCGTGTGATTAATGGTCCAGCGATACGCCGGTGAGGCCGGCAATACCTCGTCTACAACAAATGCCGCTGTTCCTGCGGTGCCTTTGACCTCGGGTAATCTGGCGTAGAAGATCTGGCGGGTCCCTATCATGGTGACCTCTTCCGCCATCTCCTTGGTGGGGGCAATGCCCTCGACGACAATGCCCAGTTCGTGGGATCTGATTTTTTGTATCGGCTCAAGATCCCCCATGACCCCGTTTTTGCCATAAACTTTATAGAAAAGCCGATATTCCCGGCCTGCAAATCGCTCCGCCACCTGGTCTCTGGCCCACTCAATAACTTTATCGATGTTTGCAATTGTGTAAGGATCCCGCACGCCGGCAATTCCGATGAACCTTTCCCCGACTTTACCCGAACCCTCCAGTTTTACGTTGATCCTTCCGGAAACCGGCACGAATTTGGGACCCGTTATGCGGGTCGTTTTTGCATCGTACTGTTCGTACACGCATTCGGTCATATCCAACATGCCACCGGCCACATACTCATAAAACGGATTGGCCCTTTCGTACATGGCATGGCCGGCCACCGAGGCAATGGTACATCGTTGGAATGGAGCGACAGCCGTCACCTTTACATCACGGTCGGTTATGGTTCCGATGACAGATTCTTTGGCCGCATACGGTTCAGCACAAAAGGAGGCACATTCCAAAACCTTACCGAGATAATAGGACAGCGCCTCGGGAAACCCTGCCCTGATGGCGGGTGCGGCAAAGATTGCCGAATCGCTGGAACGCCCCCCGATAATAATGTCCGCTCCCATATCCAGGGCTTTAAGGTAAGGGTGAATACCGGCCATGGCCACGATACGGTCTGTATGGTCTAAATCCTCTTGCGACAAGTCGGGCCGCCCATCGAGTCCCTGGATAGCCTGACCCTTTTCTAGTTTGGATTTCAGATAGTCCTTGCCCACATCGGAATAGAAATACGCCAGTTTGAATTTCGCAAGGCCGTACCGGCGGGCCAGTTCGGCAATGATGCCAACATAGCGATCGACCCGTGATCGAGTTCCGGTATCGCCGGCCGACCCGATGATCATCGGCACACCCTGTTTTCTGGCGGCAATAAGCATTAATTCCAAATCATGTTTCTGCCATTCGTATGGGCTCGCACAGGTATCGGCACCCAAAGGCCCTGGTCCAATATCGTTGCTGCCCGAGTCACAACAGTAAAAATCGGGGCTGGTCTCGGCTCCCAACCAGAAGCTTTCTTCCTTTGTCGGTGCGAAACCGAGATGCCCGTTAGGACAGATGATGCTTAGCTGATGCGGTTTTGGCATCGTTTTCCCCCTGGATACAGCATTGGTTGATTCTCATGATCAGGGATTGCCATTTTAATGAAGGGCCAGTATCGACCACTTTCCAGGCAGTGAATTGATCCTGACCCCTGAATGAATCGTTAAGGTGCGTAAGCTCTGGGTTTTGCCGTTTGAGCCTTTGGCGGCCAGACCACTTTCAGGTCGCCGTTTTGCCATTGCAGGGTCACCATAGAGTAGCTGGGGGCACCGCGTTCATCGAAACTGAGGCCCTGAGCGATAACCGTATCAAATGAATGGCCCCGGATGTAATCCCGCAGCTGGGTGTTGTCCAGGCTTTTACAGGCGTTGATCGACTGTTCTAGTATTTGGGCCGCCGCGTAAGCACCGGATGCATGATAGTCCGGCATCCGGCCGAATCGCTGCTTATAACGCTTTGTCCAATCAAGGGAGAAGGTCACCGAATCATGCCACCAGGCGGTTCCCATAATGTTGTTGGACACCGTGCCCAGTTCTTTTCCGAATTTGTAGTCGGATACACCGGCGGTCAATAAAACGTATTTTGGCCTGTACTTGAGCTCTGAAATGGTTCTGGCGATAAGAACCGCATCCGGAAAATAGGTGCCCGCCATCAGAAGATCAGCGCCCGTATTCTTGGCCTTGGTCAGGACCGCCGTGAGATCGGCTGCATCAGCCGGATATTTCTCATCTAAGACCACCGGAATGCCGGATTCCTGGCACCTGGTTTTATGGCCGGCCGCATTGGCGATGGAGGCTGATTTGTCGCCATAAATGACGGCTGCCTTGGTGGGCCGTTTCTCCGGTGAGACGGTTTTGAGGTATTCGAAGAAACCGATACTGTGTTGCTCCGAAAACCCCGGTAGTGTCAGGAACATGTAATTAAATCCTGCCTTGAAGATTTTGCCGGCCGTGCCGCCTCCCTGAAGCATGACCATCTTGTATTTTTCCGTGATGCGGGCCACGGGATAGACGATGGTGCTGGTATAGGGCCCGAGTATGAGATCTACCCTGTCCCCTGACAGGAGTCGTTCGTATAGGCCCACTGCCTTGTCGGCTGAGGACTCGTCATCATGAATGATCAGTTTCACCGGCCGACCCAAAAGACCGCCCGAAGCATTGAGATCATCCTGCCACATCAGATAAGCTTCTTTATAGTACGATCCGGAATCTGCATACTTGCCTGACTGGGATATCGTACAACCGATCTTGATTGGCTCTGCAGCCTGCAGCATCGGATTTAGAAAAATTGAACTGAACAGGCAGACAAAGACGATAGACATCCAAACGATTAATGTTTTTCTTTGCATCTTTTCCTCCTTTCCATAATCACTAAAGGTGATTAGAATTTGCGGTTTCGCATCAGCCTGCCACCCTTCGCGTCGGCAGGGATTACACGTGGTTTACGGCTGATCTTTTCCACCGCCTCCCAGATAAAGTCTATGAATACGATCATCTTCTAATAGTTCCACACCAGAACCGCTGAAACGAACTCTGCCCATATCAAGGACGTACCCCCGATCCGAAACCCCCAGGCCCTGGACGGCGTTTTGCTCAACCATCAGAATTCCAATCCTTTTTTCACGATTTAGCGATATTATCTTCTCGAACACCAATTTGCGAACTTTGGGTGCCAGGCCGATGGAGGGTTCGTCGATGAGCATAAATTTTGGTTCCAGAATCAGAACCCGCCCCATCTCTATCATCTGCTGCTCACCACCGCTTAAGGCATAGGCCTTTTGGTTTCGATAATCGGATAAAATGGGAAACATGTCGAAGACTTCCTGAATTCGATTTTCGACGAGGTGTTTGTCTTTGAGGATAAAACCGCCCATCCGCAGGTTCTCCCAGACCGTCATTTCCGGAAATATTGTTCGTCCCTGGGGAACATAGGATATTCCGCGATGCATGATTTCATGCGGTTTCATATCGGTCACATCTTCCCCGTTGAGGCTGACGGAACCGGATTCCAGGTTTGTCAGGCCCATGATGGCCTTGAGCACCGTAGACTTACCGGCGCCATTCGGACCAATAAGGCATGCTATTTCCTTTTGGGTGATTTTCAACGAGATGGCGTGTAGGATTTTCACTCCCTTGGTATAAGATGCCTCGACATCGTTAAGGCTGAGAATGTCAGTCTCCAAGATAGGCATCCAATACCTCCTCATTTTGCTGAATTTCTGCCGGTTCTCCCTGGGCCAACTTTCGCCCATTGTGCAAAACGATGATATGTCGGCAAAGGTTCATCACCACGTCCATGTTGTGTTCGATGATGAAAAATTCCTTGCCTTCCCTGTTTTCTATCTGAATCCAGTCATTTATCACGGCTTGAAGTGAAGGGTTGATACCTGCCGAAGGTTCGTCCAAAAGCACCGTATCGCAATCGATCATAAAAGAAAGGACCAACTCCAGGAGTTTACTCTGGCCAAAGCTCAAAGTGGCGGCCGGTTCGTGCAGATAGGTCTCCAAACCGATGGTTTCTAAAAGCCTCTTGGCCTTATCCATTTTTGTTCTTGTTTTCGGGCTTCTCAAAAGATCGCCTAGCTGATTGGTTCGTGTGGGCACTAAAAGGTTTTCCAGTAAGGTCAGCCTGGGAAACACACGGGTTATCTGGAAGGTCCGAATGATGCCTAATTCAACCACCTGGTGAGGTTTAAGTCCATCAATGGACTGGCCTTTATATAAAATTTGACCGCCATCCGGAGCAAGAAAACCGGTTAGGATATTGAACAGGGTGGTTTTGCCGGATCCATTGGGTCCGATCAGACCGGTAATAGTTCCTTGAGACATCCGGAAGCTGACCTCATCCAAGGCGCGTATACCGCCAAAATTCTTAACAACCTTTCGAAACTCAAAACTCATCGAGCACCCTCGTTGACCTGCACAAACGGGTCATTGCGGTTATGCAGCTTTTGGTTTTCATCCAAACACAGTGGCCGTTTTCTTTGGGTCGCGGAATTTTTCTCTTAAAGACAGAAGGCCCCCCGGCAGGTATATGGCCATTACGGTCAGGATCAGTCCAAAAATAATGAGTCGACCCTGATGGCCCAACGCCAGACTAAAGACCTCCGACAGCACAACCACAACTGCAGCCCCGAGAATCGGGCCGGCAACTGTTCCAATCCCACCCAAAATGGCCATCAAGAGTATATTGGCGCTATAGAGAATGCTGAAGCAGGAATCCGGATTGACATATTCAAGATAAGAGGCGTAGACCCCGCCGATTACCCCCGGGAAAAAGGCCGAAATTATAAAAGCAATAACCTTATGCTTGGTCGTATTGATACCCGCTCCAGCGGCCTTTTCTTCATTCTCCCGTATGGCCATCAGGCCTAAACCTAAACGCGTTTTTATAATTAAATAGACGGCCAGGGTGGTTAAGACGACAACCAGCAAGGTGCCGTAATAATAAGGTATCTTCTCGATATCCGGATTCAGTGAACTCATGGGCAGCAGAACCCCCTCTGCGCCCCCGAAAACTGGCACGTTTAAAAATACATAGCGACCGATGGTAGCCAGCGCTAAGGTTGCAATGGCAAAGTAGGGACCCTTGAGCCTCAGCGATATGTAACCAAAGATCAGGGCCACCAAGCTGCTCAAAACACCGGCGATTAAATAGGTCACAACCGCCGGAACGGATAGGAAAACCACCAGCATTGCGGTGGTGTACCCCCCAATTCCGAAAAACAGGACATGCCCGAAAGAGACGTATCCCGTGAATCCGCCCGGGAGGTTCCAGGACTGAACCAGGGTGGCGTAAATAAAGATAACAATGAAAATATGGAGTAAATGGCGATCACGCATAAAAACGGGTATGACTGCAAGCAGAACCAAAAGAAGGTTCGTCATCCAAAATCGCATCCTGCTCCAATTTTTATGCTGAAATCTCAAATGCGTTGCCCTTTGGTCCCCAAAAGCCCCTGCGGCCTGTGGACGAGCGTGATAATAAGAATGGCAAAGGCCGCAAACGGCCCCCAGGCAGCCCCTATGTAATAGGCGGCTAAAATTTCAGCCAGACCGATAATTAATGCCGCAATAATGGCACCGCCGACCTGGCCCAGACCTCCCAAGATTACAACGCTGAAAACCACCCCCAGCCAACTCCAATGGAGAGCGGGGTAGAAGGAGTAAATCATGCCCATCAGAGAACCGCCAACGGCGGCCAATGTAGTTGCAATACCAAATACAATTACAAATATCCTGTCAACGTCAACGCCGAGAATTTGGGCGGTGTCCCTATCCTGGCTGACAGCCCGGATGGCTCTGCCGGTTTCCGTATTCTTGAGGAATATCAGCAAGGTGAAGATAACCAGGCATGCCACGCCGAAAGCGATGGTCTTTGGCAGTGAAAAGACGAAACCGGATAAGAGAAAACTCCGGCCTTGATAGGCCGAATGAATTGCATTGTAGTTGGTGGTCCATATGAGGCCGATTGTGTTTTCCAAGGCCAGAATGAGACCGAAGAAGGCCAGTAAAACGGCCACCGGTGGTGCATCCTTCAACGGGGCGACCACAAGGCGGTATACGGCGATTCCAATGAAAAACATAACCGGCATCGTGACCAACAGCGAGAGAATCGGATCCAGGGAAAGCGTTCTGTTTACACTATAGCTTAAATAACATCCCAAAATTATGAGGACACTGTGTGATATTTGAAGCACCCGAAGGACGCCGAAGATCAAAGACAGGCCGGACGCCATTACGGCATATACACCACCCAACAGAACCCCGCTTATGAGCAATTGAGTAAATGTGAAAAAAGAATTCATGAAAGACTATACGGTTATTCTTTTGCTGAGACTTATTCCTTTTCGGATCAGTTCCCCCAGAAGTTCAACGAGACTCATGTGGATGCCGATATCCAGGGCGTCGGCCCCACCACTCAGGTATCCGCTGCCCCCATCAATAAGGCCCGCCGCGATGCAGGATTCTAAAATTCGCCTTTCAATTTTGGGTGAATGAAATATCTCCGGATGTCCGACAATCAGTGCAATCATTGCAGCCACGCCATACGCCCCCCAATTGGAGACTGCAGCCGTTACCAATAGATCGGTTTTTGTCACCGGCACGATTCCGGCCCCGCAGCCGCAGCGGCACTTTTTGCCATATGGCAGCCACGAACGAAGTTCTTCGGCAATGAGGCCCATACCGATTTCGTTTCCACCATCACCGATACCAATGGTGAGAATGTCTTGTTGGGAGGCTTTGCGAACCAGTACGTCGACCTTGGCCATGTAATGGGTTGTGTCGTCGCCGCGGCTTGTGTGAACGATGCCTTTTTCATTGACCCCACCTTTCTCGATGACGATGACGGCACCGACAGGTAATGAGTCCAGCAAATTTTTGACGTCCTTTGCGGCATCGCGAGGGTCAGTTGGAAAATCAAGTACTGCTGCCGCGTGCAAAGGTGCCCGTGATGATGCGGCAGCCAAAGCTTGTTTTGGTGGCAGGATCTTGAAGCCCGCAGCGGTGGCCACATGTTTCATTGCCTCGACAAGCTGGCTTTCGATAAGAAAAATCGGTACACAATTCTTGGCTCGATGCAAAGTCATGCCCAGGCTGGCTGCTCCCGGGGGGCCATCAGTTTCTGCAATATCCGGGTTGATGTGGGGCCGATCGGGCCATCCCGTTGCAATGAGTATGACTCGTTCCGGGCCGGCCGAACTTAGCAGGCGTTCTGCAGCAATGAGCGTTAGCGGTCCATTGGATTTGCTGCGGGCATTTTGGTACAGATTGGCTGAGACAGCCCTGAATGGCAGATCGACCGTTATCAAACGGTCGATATTCTCAGCGACTTCCTCGAAAATATGTTTTTTCGTTTCAATGCCTTCTGGTAAAAACATTTCCTTCCATTGGCCTTACAGATAGCGGTTGACCTCGTTTACCGTGCGGCTGAAATGATCGAAGGCCAACACCTTGGCTCTAGCGCCATCACCTGATTCTATGGCCTCCAGCATTTGTTGATGTTGCGGATAATAAAAATTAATATGTTCGAAGTTTGAAAAATGCTTTTGGCAAACCTCCCGCCATAGGGGTTGGTTTTCGACTTCGAAAAGAAATTCCATTATCCTGATGAGAACTGAATTATGCGTTGCCCTGGCGATGCTCAGATGAAAGTTGCGGTTTGCCTGAAAATAAAGCTCGAAATCATGTTGATCTATGGCCGCCTTCATTTCTTCCAGCTTCAGCCGCAGATCTGCTATGTCTTCTTGATCAGCCTCGGTTGCAGCGATTTCGAATATCTTTTGCTCGATGGCTTGCCGGGCTCGCAGCACCTCAAATGGGCTCTCATTTTCTTCAAGCATGGTAATCACGGATGTTTTTGACTGACGCCGCTGAATATCTCTTTTGACATATGTGCCGTCACCGACGATGATGTCGACGACCCCCATTATTTTTAAGGCACTTAAGGCCTCTCTGACGGGTGGCCGGCTGACGCCCATTTCCTCGGCAATCGTGCGTTCCGACGACAAGCGTTCACCTCGCCTGAATAACCCCTGTTGGATTGCAGCCAATATCTTCTCTGCAACCAGGGAACTCTTTTTTCTGCCCTCGAAATCTCTGATTTTTTGAAAATGAATCATCGCGGGACCTAAGGCCATAAAATTGGTATTACCGGTAATACTAATCTCACTACATTCAAATCAAGTAATTGTCAAGATGTTTACACAAATTGTTTACAAGTATATTTTTTATTGACATTTTACTTACGTTAAAATATAAAATATACGTAATACGTATTATTATTATATATTCGTATACTTAATATGGCATCATGACCCAAACTTTTCGCAGCAGAAAATCCAAAAAGAGACAACAGATTATAACAACCGCCGAAATATTATTTTCCCGATACGGGGCCAAGCGGGTGACTGTGGAGGAGATTTGCCGGGAGGCCGGGGCGAGTAAAATGACTTTCTACAAGTATTTTCCCAATAAGACGGCCTTGGTAAAACACATCAAACGGCTTTGGACTGAGGAGGGATTTCAAAAATTTGATGAAATCAAGGCCATGAACATTCCCTTTAACCAAAAAATCCAGCTCATGACCCGCTGGAAGACCGAATTCGCCGCAAAGATCGGTTCCGAATTTATCCGTGACTTGGTAAGCATCGAAGAGGAGATCGAACAGATAAAAAGGCGTTACCTGCAAAACATATCCGAGGCCCAAAGCGCGGGCGATATCCGGCCCGATATCGATCCCGAGTTCTTGTGGATGGTGATTAACAAATTGAATGAGCTGGTAAAAGAAGAGAAATGGAAGAGTGTATGTCGCGATTTTGCCGACTTTCAATACCAATTGAGAGTTTTGTTGTATCATGGACTGCTGACCCGACCGGCCGCCGGAGGACTAAACGACACATGACCATCGTGATGGGTGTTTTTGAAGTTGTGGGCATTATTATCGTTATCCTTGCCTTTTACCTGTTGTTTGTGGCTTTTGTCCCTGTCCTCAGGCAACCAAAGCAACGCTTGGAAAAAGCAAGACAAGGGCTCAAAGAGTCAGACGCCAAAGTGGCTCAGGCTAGAAAAGAGGTGCGTTTTAGCGTCAAAGGAGCCTTGTTAAGTGCCTGGCTGTATATGCCTGAGGATTTGTCTGCACCGGTTCCATGCATCATTATGGGAAATGGCACCGGTGGCACCAAGGAGGTGGCAGGCCTGGAACGTTATGCGCTTCGATACCGGCAGGCCGGCTTTGCCGTGTTGATATTCGACTACCGCTATTTTGGTGAAAGCGGTGGTAAACCGCGACAGCTGATTTGGATCCCAAGTCAACTTGAAGATTATGCGGCAGCAATAGAATATGCCCGCAGCCTCGGGGAGATCGATCCGGCAAAAATAGCCCTGTGGGGCACTTCTTTGAGCGGTGGTCATGTTATAGTAGCGGCTGCCAGAGACAACCGAATTGCCTGTGTCATTGCGCAATGTCCCGGTCTGGATGGCCGAGCTTCGGCCATGATGGCCCTGAAAAAACACGGCATCGGATACATGCTCCATATGATGGTGCACGGACAACGGGATATCTTTCGCTCCTGGTTGGGTCTTTCACCCCATAAAATACCGATCGTCGGCAAACCCGGCAGTATTGCCTTAATCACCACGGCGGATGGCTGGGATTTTTTCGAAAAATTTGTACCTGAAAATTATGTTAACGAGGCATGTGCACGCATCATTTTGCGGGGAGACAAATACCGACCGGTCAAACACGCCCGTAACGTGCGATGTCCGGCTTTACTCCAGATATGCGACCGCGACAGTATCATCCCGATCAGTGCGGCGACAGAGGCCGAAAAACAATTGGGGAGATATGCAGAGGTAAAACACTATTCCATCGGCCACTTTGATATTTATACAGGGGATAACTTCGAAAAAAGCGTCAGCGATCAGGTTGATTTTTTAAAAAAGCACCTGTGATGGGTGTATGGCAAGAAAAAAATACCCCGAACCCTGAATTTATTTCAAAAAAAATCAGTTATTTTTTGCTTCAATTCTTCAAAGCGGGACCCAAGGTTTTTAACGACCTCGTCCATGACTTCGCCGGCACTTTTTACTTCGGTTATCAGCCCGGCAACCTGCCCGCAACAAATCTCGGCCTTGTCGGCGTTGCCGAGTTGTTGGGCCCGATATTGCGAGTGTTCGTTCAGGTAATTTTGGAGCGCCTCAGGCCTGGCCCCGGACTTTTTCATTTCCATGTATTGCTTCGTGAAATCATTGACCAAGTCCCGGGCGAGCATAAATTCTTTGGGGACGGAGACCGTACAAACGTCTTGTCCCTTGACGATCGCTTCTTTGACGCGGCTATGGCTTTCGGATTCCCGGGTGACCATGAAGCGCGTTCCCATGTAGATGCCGTCTGCACCCAGTGCCAGGGCGGCCAGCACGCCGCGTGCATCGCCGATGCCACCGCCGGTGACCACGGGCACATTCACCGCATCGGCAACCAGGGGTGTCAGTATGAGTGTGGTCAACTCGGTGAACCCTTTATGCCCGCCGGCCTCAAATCCCTCGCAGATCACGGCGTCCACACCGGCTTGTTCGGCCTTTTTGCCGTGCCGTGCAGTGGAAATCGCATGTAAAACTTTGACACCGGCATCTTTTAGCACACCGGTATAAGTTTCGGGGCGGCCCACGGAGACAACCGCCACCGGCACGGCCTCTTCAATGACGACATCGACAATTTTCTTGGAGTACTTGAGATCCTCCCCAAACCCGACGACAATGTTCACTGCAAACGGCTTTCGGGTGAGACTTCTGACTTTTTTGATCTGGCCCCGCATTCTTTCACCGGTAAGCTCGACGTCCGGTGTGATCTCTTTGGCACCGGAATTCGGTCCCAAGGTTCCAAGCCCGCCGGCCTCGGATACCGCTGCGACAAGGTCGGCCCCGCTGACCCAGTTCATGGGCGCCTGAATGATAGGATACCGAATCCCCAGCAGCCGACAAATTCGATTTTGACTCATCGCTTCCCCCTGTTCTTTCGATTTTTCAGTTTAACTGATGAAAACACTCCTTGCACCTGTTGAAAATAATCATCACCGCTCCCATGGGTTTTATGTGAATCGCCAGCCTCTTAGAGTTTATGATGACCGGCAAACACCTGGTTGGCTTTTTTGAGTCTGGCATCGTCTCCCAGTGCGTAGTGTTTGGACATATCCGGGGAATATTTGCTGGCCTCCGGTGTTCGCCCCAGGGTTTCCGCTATGGCACGGATATGATGCGGTCCGGCGCCGCAGCATGCCCCGATGAACCGGATTCCGGCTTCATAGGCGTCTTTTGCAAAAAGGGCCATTTCATAGCGATTGCACGTAAAAGGGTCTAAGGCAACCGGAAAGGGTCGATTGCCGGGTATGCAGTTACAGCTCGGATCCTCAAGAGACTGAAACGTTGGATTTGCAGGGGTGGTGCGGTAGGGAACCGGCATCGCCGCTACATGACAATCAACCGCCCGACGTATTTCTTTCACAAGCGGCATCATGGTCGTCGGTCCGCGGTTACAGTTCATTCCTACAACCGTTGCTCCCATTTGCTCGAGTTCCAGACAACTGTCAACCAACGAGCAGCCGTCTCTTAGCCGAGCTTCTCGATGACCTACCAGGTTGATGACCGCTTCAAGACCGGCACCCAGAATAGCCTGGAGGGCGAGTTTGGCTTCTCCGTGATACGGGATCGTTTCAGCGATGATGAAATCGACCCCCTCTTCGGCGGCCCAGACAACCTGCTCATCGAACATTTTTCGAACTTCCGAGTGTGTCGCGGTATCGATTTGATCATAGATATTCGTATTGCAGATGTTACCGGCCACCAAAATGGCACTGTCCTGTTTTTCGCCAGCTACCTGGCGGGCCATCCTTAAGGCCGATTTCTGCAACTCTTCCAATAGATCCTCTTTACCAATCAAGCGCATTTTTTCACGGTGCGCATAATAAGTAAAAGCTACCATGACATCCGAGCCGGCCCTCAAAAATTCTCGATGTAACTGAATAACGACTTCTGGATGTTCCAGCACCACTTCGGGCACAAACGCCCCGGCTTGTAAATACCCCCGGCGTTCCAGTTCAAAAAGGTAGCCTTCGGCACAAATAACGGTGTCTTTTTCAAGCCTGTCTTTCAGTATGGTTTTTGAACCCATGAACCCTCCTTTCATCATCTCTTTCAGAGGATGGGGGACAATCGGTTTTGCCTGGTTTTCAATACGGTATGTCATTGCGGTGCAGGTAAGATATGTCAACTTTGGGCTATAATCAAATGAAAAACGTCAGGAAGAGACCGGGATGTGCCACGGCAAATCGAATTCGCTTCGCTGTTTGAAGTTCAGGCAAGAGCTTGTCAAGCGTTGACCATAGTCTTACATTATATACTCCGAAGCCCTTACTTAGAACTTGTAAAAGCATGGGAGCTAGGCTACCCTCAAGCTCCAATGAAGGGTTCATTATTAAAAAGACCCCGGTTTGATTTAAACAACCGGCCTCTCTGGATATATTAACGATCAAAAGACTCTAAAACATAAGCGCTAGGATAATTGCCCATGAAATCAATGCGCCTAAAATGGTTCTTGGCGGTTGGTGTGATCGTTGCAGCAGGCCTCGGCTGGTCTGTCTTCAGCCGACTCCAAGATCAAACGGGTTCGCGGGGGCGCCGTGAAGGCCCGGGGTTTGTGCCGGTGGAAGCAGCCCGGATCCAGCGGGGTCCGATCACCTTGCACCGAACGTTCAGTGGGGCGCTGGAGGCCACGGCAGAGTTCGTCGTGGCACCAAAAGTCAGCGGGCGCGTGGAGCAATTGACTGTGGATCTCGCCGACACCGTAAAGCGCGGTCAGATCGTCGCGGAGCTGGACAATGACGAATATTTACAGGCCGTCGTCCAGGCGGAAGCCGAGCTGGAAGTGGCAAAGGCCAACCTCTTCGAGGCACGCAGCGCCTTGGTAATTGCCACGCGGGAGTTTCGGCGCAACGAAAAGCTTCGTCAAACCGGCGTGGCGTCGGAATCTCAGTTCGATACGGCCAAGGCAGACCAACTGGCGAAGCAGGCGCAACTCGAAGTGGCCAAGGCCCAGGTGACAAAGGCCCAAGCGTCACTGGAAACAGCGAAGATCCGTCTCGGTTACACAAAGGTCACTGCGGATTGGACCGGCGGCGACGACCAACGCGTCGTGGCTGAGCGTTTTATCGATGAAGGCGAAACCGTCTCAGCCAATACCCCCCTGCTGTCAATCGTCGAACTCGATCCAATCAGCGGAGTCATTTTTGTCACCGAAAAAGATTATACTCGCCTGCGGCGCGGTCACCCCGCTTTGCTGAAGACAGATGCCTATCCAGGCGAAACGTTTCAGGGCCGGATCGAACGCATCGCCCCCGTTTTTCGACAGACCACTCGGCAGGCCAGGGTGGAACTGACCGTCGATAATCCCCGACATCGTCTCAAACCGGGTATGTTCATCCGGGCAACCGTGGTGCTCAAGCGCTTGGCCGAGGCCACGATCGTCCCGGAACAGGCGCTGACCAAGCGTAAGGATCAAACCGGGATTTTTGTTATCAATGACGATGGCCAATCGGTAACATGGCGTGCAGTCAAGGCAGGCATCCGCGAGAACGGGCGCGTGCAGATACAAGGCAAGGGACTGACCGGCCGGGTCGTGACACTGGGCCAACAAATGCTGGACGACGGTTCGCGAATCAGGGTTGCGACGGAGCAAACCACAAATCTTTCAACCCCTGAGGATGTGAAGACCCCATGAATCTGTCAGCATTCAGCGTGAAGCGACCAGTATTTACCACGATGGTGACCCTGATTGTCTTGATTCTGGGGATCGTCTCTTTGAGCCGGCTGCGGATCGACTTGCTGCCCGACATCGAGTTGCCGACACTGTCCATCATTACCGAATACGAAGGGGCCAGTCCTGAAGTTATGGAGCGGCTGGTCACACAAATTATCGAAGAAATCGTCGGCACGGTGCCCGGGGTGGCAGACATAACGTCGACATCCTCTGAAGGTAGAAGCCGTATTCGGGTCAGCTTCGTATGGGGTACGGACATCGACACAGCTGCAATCGATGTTCAGGGTAAACTCGAAGATGAGATCAATGAGTTGCCCGACGATATCGTGAGGCCCCGCGTCCGGAAATTCGATATCGCCAGTTTTCCGATAGTTTTATTGGGTATCTCCAGTGAGCTCGACCCCGTGGAGCTCACCGAGTTGATCGAAGTCCAAATCCGCCACCGCTTTGCCCGTATCCCGGGTGTGGCGCAGGTGGACCTTTGGGGAGGATTTCACCGCGAGGTTCGCATCGAACTGGATCCCGACCAAGTCATCGCTTTGGGTCTGCCTCTGGACCAGGTGCTTCGGGAGATTCGTGACGCCAATCTCGATTTGCCGGCTGGCAGTATCGAGCAGGGCCAGTACGAGGTCACTCTCCGCGCACCGGCCGAGTTTACCAACCTTGATCAAATTCGAGATACGGTCGTTGCGATGCGCGACGGCGCTGCGGTGACGCTCGGCCAAATCGCTGATGTCAAAGACACCTATGAAAAGTTGACGCGCATCATCCGTGTCAATGGCGGCCGCGGTGTGCGTGTTGCCATCCGCAAGCAGGCCGATGCCAACACCGTCGAGGTGTCCAATCGCATTCTAGACGAGATCGACGCGGTCAACAAAGCCTTTCCCCAAATCCGGGTTGTGCCGGTCATTAACCAGGGAAACTTTATCGAACGTTCGATCGCCAACGTCGCTCGATCGGTACTCTATGGCGGTGGCCTGGCGATCATGGTGCTGCTGTTTTTTCTGCGAAACATCCCGAGCACCTTCGTGATCTCCCTGGCAATTCCGATATCCGTGGTCGCAACCTTCGCACTGATGTACTTCGGAAGGCTCACCCTGAATCTGATGACATTGGGAGGGTTGGCCTTGGGCGTAGGTATGATGGTTGACAATTCCATCGTGGTGCTGGAGAACATCTTTCGGCGGAGCAAAGAGACTCGTGAAGCGCCGGCAGTAGCATCGGTGGATGGCACGCGGGAGGTCAGCTCGGCGATTGTTGCCAGCACAATAACCACATTGGTGATCTTTCTGCCCCTTATTTTCGTCCGCGGCGTATCGGGTATCCTCTTCCAGGAACTGGGATACGTGATCATCTTTGCACTGGCCTGTTCCCTGATGGTGTCCCTCAGCCTGGTACCGATGCTGGCCGCCAAACTGTTGACGTCATCCGAGGGACGTCAGGAGACGCGACCGGCCAAGTTCAAAAGATTCGTCAGCGCCTCGGACGCTTTTTTTTCGAGTCTCAATGATGCTTACCGGGATCTGGTGCAATGGGTGTTAAGTCATCGCCTGACCACCACCTTCATAGCGGTCACCGTATTCATCGGGAGTCTGCTCCTGTTGCCCCTGATCGGTACTGATTTCCTACCTCCAAGCGACGAGGGGGAGGTTCATGTCACCGGCGAGATGGAAGTCGGCACGAGACTGGAACTGGTCGATCAGCAGACCCAACGAATGGAACGCATCGTCTATCCTGCCGCGCCCGAAACCGTTGCATCGGTTGTAAGCATTGGGGCTTCCGGCTGGCGTGCCAGCGGGGCTACCCAAGGCCAGATTCGCCTTTCACTGCTGCCCGCCACGAAACGAGAGCGATCCAACGTGGAAATCGCTGCCGACCTGCGCCGTCAATTGAAGGGTCAGGTTCCCGGTATGGAAATTCGCACCCGCGCGCCGCAGGGTCAGTTTTTGTTGGAAAGGATCTTACGTAGTGATGAGGGATTGATGATCGAGGTCCGCGGGTTCGAACTCGAGACGCTCGACGCCCTGGCCAAACGGGTGGCACAATCGATTGCGGATTTACCGGGCATTACGGACATTAAGACCAGCCTCGAGGCGGGTATGCCGCAGCAGGAAATCGCTGTGGATCGCAACAAGGTGGCCGATCTCGGCTTGACTGTCCGCGACGTAACGGAAGTTCTGGAAACTGCGGTAGCCGGTTCAAAAGCCGGTGAGTACCGGGTGCACGGTAATGCCTATCGCATCTTCGTCCAACTCAAGGATGCGGAGAAACGCTCCCTGGATGAGATTCTCGATCTTACCCTGGCCACATCCTCCGGCGAGCAGGTGGCGTTGCGCAATGTCGTCACCACTACACCGGGCAGGGGTCCTATTCTGATTGATCGCAGAGATCAGCAGCGGCTGGTGACCGTCGAAGCCAATGTCGCGGGGCGCGACCTGGGCTCCGTCGCTTCGGAAGTGCAGGCCTTGCTAGACCTGATCCCGCGACCCATTGGATACGACCTGTTGATCGCCGGCAACTACGAAGAACAACAGAAGGCGTTTCGAGAACTGGTTGTTTCACTTGCACTGGCATTGGTTCTCGTGTACATGGTGCTCGCCTGCCAGTACGAATCCTTTCGGGATCCCCTGGTCGTGATGTTATCCGTGCCGGTGGCAGCGGTGGGGGTGCTGGTCATGCTGTTCCTGACCAAGACCACCCTCAACGTCCAATCTTACATCGGTTGCATCATGCTGGGCGGAATCGTTGTCAACAACGCTATTTTGCTGGTAGACCAGGCCGGGCGGTTGCGAAATAGCGGCATGCCAACACGCGATGCCCTGGCGGAGGCAGGTCGGCGCAGATTGCGACCGATCTTGATGACAACCCTGACTACGATCCTCGGTCTGCTGCCATTGGCTTTAGGCATCGGAGAAGGCACGGATGCCCAGGCTCCGTTGGCACGCGCGGTTGTCGGGGGTTTGACGGGGTCTACCCTCATCACACTGTTCCTCATTCCGGCAGTCTATTCGCTGTTTCATCCCGACGCCAAAGCCGGCCACGATTGAAATTGCCCTAGGGTTGAGGCCCCTGCGCTGCAGCGGAAAGCCAGCCTTTGAAAGGGCCTGTTGTCTACCTTTCTTTAGGCGGTATTTTCCAGGACCGACCATAGTGATTCAGATAGATAAATGATTCAAACGCCTTGCGCCCCCTGGGAACATGCTTCCCTGACGGCATACCGAAGGTCATGCAGACCACGATTTTCTTTTCATGCGGCACCCCTAAGATTTCCTTAACCCTGCTTTCATCAAAGGCACCGATCCAGCAAGTCCCATATCCCAGCTCGGTAGCTTCAAGGGTAAAATTGGTAAAGGCAATGGCAATGTCCACCATGTGCCATTTTAACCCCGGGTCGGCAACACCGGCGATAAAATAACTGCAGCCGGCGATAAAACTTTGGTTGAAACAGGCACCGGTAAGACGACGCTTTAAATCAGCGTCGCCGGCAAAAACAAATTCCCAGTTCTGAGAATTGTTGGCTGAAGGCGCCAATTGCAAGGCTCTGAAAAGGATTTGCAAATGTTCGGCGGGGATTGAAATCTCGGCATATCTTCGGATACTCAGTCTCTTTGCGATAGCTTCTTGAACCTCCATATCGATACCTCCACCAATTTGACCCTGTACAGGTAAGCATCAAAGCAGTTATGAGATTAAAACAAGTGAATCTGCCAGCCGTCCGCCGGAGAACTCCAGCGAACATAATATATAGACGAAGGCCAATAAATGTCTTCACCCTATCTCTTCTGGCGATTATAGTGGAAGCGTTTAGGGAAAGATCCGCATATAAACGGGCTGTTGCCCGGACATATTTGAGCCACAACCCGTCAAACACGCGACAACGGATAGTAAGCCAATGGGTCGAATGTTTGCACCCGGTTTTATTGGTTTTATGTACTGGTCAAATCTTCCTGTTTTCCGGCCTTAAAGATCGTACCGTCGCGCCGGTGGTCCACATTTCGGAATTTTTTATGACATCCAGTTCCTTTTGCAGCTTTTCCCGGTAATCGGGGGCACTGTTGGCTTCAAGGACGCGCTTGGTTTCCTTGCCGGAAACCACCCGGTCATAGAGTTCATCGAAAACCGGAACCACGGCATCCCTGAATTTCGGGGCCCAGTCCAAGGCGCCCCGTTGGGCGGTAGTGCTGCAGTTGCTGAACATCCAGTCCATCCCGTTTTCAGCCACCAGGCGGATCAGACTCTGAGTGAGCTCTTCCACTGTCTCGTTGAACGCCTCGCTGGGACTGTGGCCGTGCTTCCGCAAAAGGTTGTACTGAGCTTCCATCACCCCGGCCAGACACCCCATCAATACACCCCGCTCTCCGGTCAGGTCACTGTAAACCTCTTTTTCAAACGTGGTGGGAAACAGATACCCGGAACCCACGGCAATGCCCAGCGCCAGGGTGCGATCCTTGGCCCTTCCGGTGAAATCCTGATGAACGGCAAAGCTGGAGTTGATACCGCTGCCATCCAGAAAATTGGTGCGCACGGTCCGGCCCGACCCTTTGGGCGCCACTAGAATCACATCGACATTATCCGGCGGAACGATGTCGGTCTGATCCCTGTAAACGATTGAAAAGCCGTGAGAAAAATAGAGGGCATCATCTGGGTTCAGGCATTTTTTCACCACAGGCCACATAGCTACCTGACCCGCGTCGGACAACAAATACTGTATAATGGTCCCCTTATGCGCAGCCGCTTCGATGGGAAATAGCGTCTTGTCGGGAATAAAACCATCCGCTACCGCTTTTTCCCATGACTGCCCGCCTTGGCGCTGACCGACGATCACCCTAATGCCATTGTCCCGCATGTTCAGCGCCTGACCGGGGCCCTGAACACCGTAGCCGAGAACGGCAACGGTCTCATCTTTGAGCACTTCACGGGCTTTTTCCAGAGTAAATTCTTCACGGGTAACGATTTCCTCCGCCACACCGCCAAATTCGATATTGGCCATTTTCGTTCTCCTTTCCGATGCAAATGGGTTTTAATATTCTGTCATTTTTTCCGGCTTGCCCGGGTTAGAAACGATGACCTGCATCCCGGCATAAACGATCTTTGCCTCCCTGAGGCTGCCGATGGCCGACAGGATTGCTCCATACATCACATCATTACGGCGGGACACCATTTGGATCCCTTTGATGAGATCCGAACCGGGAGGCAGCCTGCCGATAATCCTTCTCCCCTTCTCCGACACCACAGTTTGGATTCTGTCAGTCAAGATACCCTCCATGAATTCGAGAATGCATATGACCCGTATGGTTTACCTTAACAGAAATCAGGCGATTATGGGGTAAAAGATTTGTCGAGATCTTGATGCAGCAAGGTTTGCATAAACCGCAGGCCGCCCCTTGACTCAAGTCTCAAGAACCAATTTACACGCCTTTGCGCTCGAAGCCAAGTCAATCCCTTCTTTGCACTGCGCGGGCGACAAAACTCGGGCGACGGCGAGTAGAACGTCGAGTTTTCCAGCGG
>JASFTQ010000034.1:0-21372 GCA_050053515.1 Desulfobacterales bacterium
ACGGAGGGTGCGAACCCTCCTCCTACCCGATTTGAGGCCTAAGCAATAACTTAGACACTGAGTCATTCCGGCGAATCCCGGGTCGCGCACGGGGCAGGCGCTGGGATCCAGCCAAACGACAGTGTAATGCAAATCCAGCCATTTAAGAGTACTTTTCTCTATCAATACCGGTTTCCCTTTATCATATTATTTTTATGCCGCCATATCCTCTTTACGTGGTTTGAATTCCAACCAATATAGATTGTGCCATTGCGTTTGCCCGCTAAAATGTGCACGGCTGGCTGTTTATTCAATGATGACTGGAAAATTGCTTGGAAACATTGTATAAATCCAATAATTGACATATGGCGATGTTAAGGGAGTGTAATTCTTTGTATTTGTCCAACCGCCGTAACAGGCTAAAAAAACTACTCAAATGGATTTTGCCGCCTGTAATATTGCTTATCTCGGCAATTGCGTTTTACGGGTTGCATCTTTCCAACCGCATCGAAAAGCGATTTTCCGCCCGCCGCTGGAGTATTCCCTCGACGGTTTATTCCGACACAACGATTCTTTATCCCGGGCAATTCCTGAATGTGGACCTTTTCAAAATAAAACTGCAACATATGAATTACCGGGAAGTAACTTATCGGCCCCAACAGAAGGGGGAAATCAGATTTGTTTCGTTTGGTGTGGATATATATTTAAACGATTTAAAGATACCGTCGCTGAACCGCAAGGGATTTCCGGTAAGAATCCGGTATCATCGCAACCGCATCAAATCCATCAAACGCACTGATCAGCCGGCGCTTTTACCGATTTTGGAACTGGAACCCGAAGAGGTGGGAAAATTTTACGGGCCGGATCGCGAAAGGCGGCAGCTTGTCTCCATTCACCAGGTTCCCCAATATCTTATTTATGCCGTCTTGGCCGCTGAAGACAGCCGTTTTTATGAGCATCGCGGTTTCGATCCTCTTGGAATACTGCGGGCCCTTTACATCAATCTCAGACACGGCCGTATCCGCCAGGGCGGCTCGACCATAACGCAGCAGTTGGCCAAAAATTACTTTCTGACGCCGGATAGAAAGCTCTCCCGCAAGCTAAACGAACTGTTATTGGCCGTCGTCATGGAAATCATGTACGACAAAAATGAAATACTGGAGATATATTTGAATGAAATATATCTCGGCCACAGGGGTCCGGTGGCCATCAACGGCATCGGTGAGGCCTCATTTTTTTATTTCGGCAAGCCGGTAGATCAGCTCTCGCAGGTTGAGGCCGCAACCATTGCCGGTTTGATCAAGGCCCCCAATCACTTTTCGCCCTACGCAGATAAGGGGCGCTGTCAAGAACGCCGAAATGCCGTGATGCGGGCCATGCATGATAACGGCTGGCTGAGCGAAAACGAGCTTCAAGCAAACGCGCCCCTGCCGGTCAAAACGATCGGGTTTACATCCTATGATAAAAAAGCACCCTACTTTATGGATTATCTGTCCCGACAACTTGAAACCCTTTATTCTTATGAGAACCTGTCGAGCCTCGGTCTTTCAATCTACACCACCCTGGACACCCAGGTGCAAATGGCTGCTGAAAAGGCGCTTAACGACGGATTGTCACGATTGGAGAAATCCCATCCTGCGTTCCAACGCAAGGACCCTGCCCAAAAATTGCAGGGGGCCATCATTGTCATGCAGCCCAAAACCGGTTATGTTCTTGCGATGGTCGGGGGGCGGGACTATGGTGTAAGTCAATACAATCGGATCATCCAGAGTCGGCGCCAACCCGGCAGCGCTTTTAAGCCCTTTGTTTACCTGGCGGCTCTGGACACCTTTACACCGGCTTCCCGGCTGTTTAACGAGGTTAAAACATACAGGGTTGACGGCAAACCCTGGAAGCCGCAAAATTTTGAGCCCGATTCCGAACCTGACGTGAGTGTGCGAACGGCGCTTAAAAAATCACTCAACCTCGCAACGGTTGATCTGGCAATGCAAATGGGACTGGAGCCTATCGTCGAACAGATCCAACGATTTCAATTTTCGACCCAATTCAAGCCTTATCCATCACTTGCCCTGGGGGCCTTTGAAGTGATACCCCTCGAGCTGGCCCGCGCATATTGCGCTTTCGCCGCTGACGGTGTACTGCCCTACCCGTTGTCTTTAAAGGATGTGATGGACGAAAATGATAAGATTTTGCAACAAACCCATGTTAATATCGAACGGGTGGTGTCACCGGCCAAAGCCTTTATCATGACTTCCATGTTGCAAAGTGTGGTGACGGAGGGCACCGGCCGTGCTGTAAGGGAAAGCGGCATCCTCTGGCCGGTGGCGGGAAAGACCGGTACCACTAACGATTACCGGGATGCATGGTTTGTAGGTTATACCCCGGATATCCTGGCGCTGGTTTGGGTGGGTTTTGACAACGGTGATTCCATTACCGCCACCGGATCCACTGCCGCTTTGCCGATCTGGGTGGAATTGATTAAATTGATTCCCCAGTACATCACTAAAGCGCAGTTCAAAATTCCAACGGGAGTCGTCAAACGCACCGTTTGTTCTGAAAGCGGGCTTTTGTCGAAAAACAGAGATTGCCCCGATCTGGTGGATGAATACTTTTTAGCTGAAAATGTCCCCACTGCCATGTGCCCGCTTCATCCGAAACCCGGACCTCTTGAAAGAATGGAGAAGATCATTGAGGGCATTAAAAATTTCATCAAAAGAAACTAAGTTCTTTTTACCATTTTGGCTGTTGGTGTTCCCGGTTGTTTTTGGCTGTGTAAAAGAGGTTTCCGCGCCGGCAGCTGTCTCTCGAGAAGATCTTGTCTCTGGAGATGACCGCACGGGGCCGGTTCAACCGCAAGCCGGTTCTCGGATGGCGGCATCATTAGAATTATCCCATCGGGGGAAAATTTTACTAGATGCCGGTGATCCGGATGGTGCTATCCGATTGCTCGAAAGGGCCATGAGTCTCAATCCCGGGAACGGTCGGAATTACTACTATTTGTCGGAAGCCTGGCTTGCAAAAGGGGATTTCAAACAGGCCGAAGAATTCAATCGTCTGGCCGAATTATACTTGGCGACTGACCACGATTGGAAAGTGCGAGTGGCTCAACAAAGCGGTCGCATTCAGGAGTTAAAAAACAGGTAAAGTTGTCCTAACAATAACCTTTCAAACCCTGTGCTGAATGTTATAGCTTATTGTGGGATGCTACACTGGAGTTGATAGAGATGTCCTATCATCGGCACGAATATTTAAATTTTTCATTTTTTACCGAGGGGGGATGGAATGAAGGATCAGGCAATACATCTCGATGAGTGCTTGTCTTTGAAAAACGACCATCTTTTTATCGAGGACTGCGATACGGTCGATCTGGTCGAAAAATTCGGGTCCCCCATTTTTGTTATGTCGGAAAACCAGCTGCGCCGCAATGTGCGCCGTTTTCAGACGGCATTTCAAAAAGGTTGGCCGGACGGTCCGGTAAAGGTCATGCCGGCGGCTAAAGCAAACTGGATTTCGGCCGTGCAACGTGTCTTAGCCGACGAGGGTTGCGGCTGCGACATTTATTCTCCGGGGGAGTTGAGCATCGCATTAACAGCCGGTTTTGATCCCGAGTATATTTCGGTAAACGGCGTTCCCAAAGACAAAGCGCATATCTATCGCAGCGTCCAAGAAGGCGTGCGCATCACCATCGATAGTGTTGAAGAGGTAGATATCATTGAAAAAGCAGCCAATGAACTCGATCGCATGGCCAGAGTGCGCTTGCGTTTAAAACCGGCCATCTCCGGATTCATCAATCACAGTGATTTTGTGGCCGAAGGACTGGTGCCCACCGATCTTGCCGCCGCCGTGTACAAAGGCGGATTATCTTACGAACAGATCGTGGCGATGGGCCCAAGGCTTATGAGAATGAAGAACGTCGAGCTGGTTGGCCTGCACCAACATCATGGCCGACATGATCCCTCCGGACGTTACTGGCAGGAGCAAATGAAAGCGTTTGCCAAAGAAATCGGCAGGGTGTGCGGGTTGCTGGGCGGCTTCCAACCCAAAGAAATCGATATCGGCGGTGGGTTTGCCATCCCGCGGGACCCATTTAATGCCGTGACGGATTATAGCGCGCCATTGCAGTTGGCGGCCCTGCATACCCTATCCAGAGGTCTCAATTGGCTGGGAGCCCACCGGCGTTACAAGATACTCTCCAAACTGATAGACAGCCTCATCATCAGCAAGCCGAATCAGACACCGGCACCAACCATCGAAGCATATGCCGATATATGTACGCGCACGCTGCGGCAGGAACTCTCTGGCTACGGAATCGACACCCAGGGATTGATGCTTCAGCTTGAACCGGGCCGGTCATTACATGGCAACGCCGGCATTCATTTGACAGCGGTGCGAAATATTAAACGGATGACCACCCCCATCCGTTGGAATATCGTGGTGGTGGACACTACCGAGTTTTGGTTTACCGGTGGGCGTTACGAGCATCATTTGCATGATTATGTATTTGCCAACAAAGCCGGCGCAAAAATGGTGGACAAAGCCGATATTATCGGCCGCAGTTGCTATGGGGATCGCTTGATGCCGACAGTACCCATTCCTGAGGTTGCGGTGGGAGATCTTCTGGCGTTACTGGATACCGGTGCTTATCAGGAGGTTTCCATGAGCAACTTCAATGCCATGCCCCGCCCGGCAACCGTGCTGGTATCCGGTGATAAGGCAACGGTTATTCGGAAAAGCGAAACCGAAGAAGACGTTCTCCGGCGGGATGTGATGCCGGAGCATTTAAAAAGAAAAAAAGAAGCTGCAACTGTCAAGCCTGCCGTAGCCTGAAAGAAGTCAACGACCACCCGCAGAGCGGATGGCTTGAATTGCTGCCGAAAAAGCAAAAGCACTTCAGTGCTTTTAACGGCGCACTTGCAACCGGGTGCGGAGCACCCGGTTTGTATGGCAAGAAATCATCCAGGTATTGCCAATGAATGCCGCAACGCTTAAAGAAAGAGAAATGCTAAACACTCCGACACCAGTGCGGGAGTCATCGCCATCTGATGCCATTGCGCTTCAAAAGCGCCTTGCGGCAAAGGTGATCCGGAAATCCACCTTAAAGCTGCCGGCCACGGTGGCCGGAGTTGATACCGGTTACAGCAACGGTATGGCGCGGGCAGCGGTTGTGAATTTGAAATATCCGAGTCTCGAGCCGGCAGGGCATGCGGTTTCATCGGGTCGCGTCGATTTCCCCTATATCCCGGGGCTGCTTTCTTTGCGTGAGGGACCGGTTATTCTCGAAGCCCTTGCCAAGCTGACCCCAGCGCCTGATCTGCTGATCGTTGATGGCCATGGTATCGCTCATCCGCGCCGCTTCGGGCTGGCCTGTCACATCGGGCTGCTGGCTGATATCCCGTCAATTGGCTGTGCCAAGACCAAGCTGCTGGGGGCATATGATGAACTCGGCCCAGAGCGCGGCAGTTTCAGTTATCTGATAGATCAAGGTGAAATTATCGGAGCCGTTTTGCGAACCCGAAGCAACGTCAAACCGGTATTTGTATCAATCGGTCACAAGGTGAATTTGAAGGAGTGTATAGAATTTGTTTTAAACTGCTGCCGGGGATATCGTCTGCCGGAGACAACCCGCCGGGCAGATCGATTGTCAGCCGATGGTTAGTGGGGTTATCATCATAATTTTGTCGCATTCGCTGTGCATATAATTCACAGGGGTAGGGGTGTTAGTCCAGCCAACTGTTATAGCAGCGGAATGAATTATCAGCAGCGAAATCGTGCATTGTTTGAATGTATTAGGGAGCGTTGGGAAAGAACAGGGTGTAACCCGATTCTGTCGAAGGAGCGCGATGTCGATTTTTGCTATAACCTAATTTTTTGATATTAAAACGCTGTTCTTTTGTTACGATCCCTTATGCATGACTTTGCGCGATGCAGTCGCCGATGATTGAAGTGCACCCTGCAGCAAGCTGCAGGGTGCCTTCGCCGATAGGGATTCTATCTATTTCTTGATTCGCTCGCTGTCTCCGCCGCAAGCTGGGCGGATTACGCTCGTTTTGGCGGCCCATGCAGCGACCCAAACAAAAGAATTTCCCGCCCCTTCATATAAGTATCATGATAAAAAAGAAGATTTACGGCCACACACTCAAAGAGCAATTGATCGCCAGTGCCAAAGACCGGCTGTACAATTTTTCTCTGGCCGGCGGTACCGTGCGGGGTGTCATCATGTACGGCACCCGCATGGTCAATGAAATGCGCACAAACCATGAATTGGGGATACTTGAAACCCTGGTGCTGGGGCGTGCTTATTTAGGTGGCGCTCTGATGACGGCCGATTTAAAGGGTAACGACCGCATCAGCCTGCAAATAGAATGCACGGGGCCGATAAAAGGGCTGATCGTTCAAGCCAATGCTTTTGGCGAAGTACGCGGCTTCTTGCAAAATGTGCCGATTCCGATTGAAAAACCCATGGCCTCTTTTGACCTTTCACCGTTTTTCGGGGCCGGCTTTCTTTCTGTGACACGATATTTAGCAGACGCCAAACAGCCTTTTACCGGAAAGGTGACCCTGGAATATGGCAATATCGCCAAAGACTTGGCGAATTATTATCTGAAATCCCAACAGATCCCCTCGGCCTTCAACCTCAGCATTAAGTTTGACAGAGACGGTGAAGTCACCGGTGCCGGTGGGTTGTTTTTACAGGCGATGCCGGGTGCCCGGGAAGAAATTATCAAAGGTCTCGAAAATCTGGTTGCAAACTTTCCTTCCCTGGGCGAAGAGTATTCCGAAGATAACGACCCTGAAGAATTGGTTTATCGTGTATTCCACAGGTACGCTCCGAAATTTTTGGCCAATAAGCGAATTGAGTTTATGTGTCACTGCAACGCGATGCGTGTTCGTAACCTGCTGACCATGCTACCCATTGAAGATTTAAAAGACATCCTGGAAAACGGTCCTTTCCCGGTTGAATCCCGCTGCCATCACTGCAACACGACTTATATGTTCAACCGAACGGATATCCGCAAAATTTACGGTAAGCGTTTTCCGGACAATTGAGGTGGATGATGAAAATTACCATTGTTTTCCCTGCCCGGAAAGTTGAAGTCGGCAAAGCCACCATGCCCGTCATGCCCCTGGCACCGACCTTGCTGGCGGCCTTAACCCCGCAAGAACATGAAGTTTCACTGGTCGACATGGTTTACGGCGATAAGGTAGACTATGATTCCGACGGTGATGTGGTGGCCATAACGGTCCGGACGCCTCTGGCCGTTACGGCTTATGAGATCGCCGATAATTTTACCGCCCGAGGCAAAATCGTTGTTTTAGGGGGGCCGCATACCTTTGCTTTTCCGCTTGAAGCCAAACAACACGCGGCGGCCGTGGCTATCGGTGAAGCCGAAGAACTTTGGCCCGTAATCTTGAGAGATGTTCAGACAGGCAGCTTGAGGGATTACTACGTCTGTGGCCCCTACAAGACGGATTCGCTGAATGGAAGTGTATATCATCAACGCCAAAGACCCGGCTTGTCGAACCTGCCGATGATGCGGCGAGATCTTTTACCGCGAGAGCGTTATCGCATGGATTCTATTTTCACGACGCGGGGTTGTCCGAATTTTTGCCGCTTTTGCCCGGTAACGCCTATTTTCGGTCCCCAAATACGCCACCGCCCAATCGATGAGGTCGTGGCTGAAGTAGAAACATTGCGAAAAACTTACTTCAATGTGGACGACAGTGTCTTCGGTCATCCCCAGATTGTCGACCGTCCGGAAGAAAATCAATACTATCTCGATTTATACAAAGAGCTGGCGGCCTTGCGGCCCAAAAGGCTATGGAGCGGAGCGGGCGGGCTTTCGGCCGTTAACTATCGGGATGGTCGAAAAATCGTCGAACTGGCAGCCGAAAGCGGGCTTTGCGCCATCGCCGCCGGGCTCGAGTCGATATCCGGTGCCGGACAGAAGCAATCAGGGGCATGGCGCAAGCTTCACTTCACTTCGTCCGATACATTCGAGGTTGATAAGATGAAAGAAAATATCCGTATCTTTCAGGATTTGGGAATAGAGATCATGGGATTTTTTGTTATCGGCTGGGACGCGGATACACCAGATACCTATCGCCAAACACTTGATTTTTGCAACGACATGAAAGTTATGCCGGTTATTTTAACCTTAACCCCCATGCCCGGAAGCCCGATCTACGATGAGTATCTCGAAGAGGGCCGGATATTTACCGAGCTTTCGTGGGACCACTACGGCGGCAACGCGGTTGTTTTCAAACATCCCACCATGGATCCTCAAGAAATGCGCAAGTTGAATTTGCGGGTCTTGCGAAAAGGTTTCAATATGGGCCGTATTTTAAGCAGGACGTTTCACACGCTGAGGCATCGGCCTTCTTTCAGCATAGCGCTGAACTCATTTTTCACCCAGCTGGCATTAATGAAAGGTTTTCTTTTCTTATATGAAGAATCATCTTGAACGTATAAATCTAGACTGGAATATATCTGTTATCCCTCCGCCTCTTTTTCGAGCTTATCGAGCCTGTCAGGCTCCGAAACAGCAATGTCCACAAGGCACTTGGGGATGGAACTCTGCTCGCACATAACTCTAATTTCTTTCTCCTTATCGCTGAATTCCATAATTTCGCGAATGGCCTCGATGTATTCGAGCATCTCATCCGGCGGAATTTCCTCCAGCGGAGGTCCTGCAGCCTCTTCCTTTTTCCGTGCGGCCGCCCTTTCTTCCAGCTTTTGTTTTTCCTTTAGCTCCGCTTCCATTGCCTGTTTGACACCATTGATCGCGCCCCGGTCAACTTTCGCCATCTCGATGATCAATTTTTCGGAGACGTTATTTGCCAAAAGGTGCTTCACCTTTTCTTCGTCTGACTTGCCCTCGACCGCCTCGAGCAGCGTTGCCACTCTTGCCCTCTGGGCGTGCTCCTTTTCCACCTCGGTGTTGACCTGTTCCAACTTCTCCTTGGTAATGTCCAAGGCGTTGGTGATCATTTCGGGGGCCACTTTTTCCTCGATGAGTAATCGGATACCTTCATCGTCGGGCAGGCCTTTTGCCTTGGTAGTGAGCAGATCGAGTTTTGTCTTCTCGACAATCCGTATCACATCCGGTCTGCGCTCGGGCCCCTTGAGTTTTGGCCAGGTCTTTCCGATGTCGCCGATGAGCTTATTTGTTGCAAAATAAGGATCAGCCACGTCCTCCAGTGTAAGTGCGGCGATTGCAGCGTTGAAATCCTTCAAAAGGGGTCTTCCGACTTTGCGCGTTTCATTAATTGCCCATCTCAACTGAAGCATATTGCCTCCATGATGCGAAACATTGTAACCCGCATTGTCGAGTTCACCCGCAATCCGTTGAATCGATGCTTCCAGGTTTTCCCCTGAGAGGTCCTGCGAATCGAGCGCAAGGATATTCTCCTCGATTAACAACCAGAGAGGTGTTTTTTCTGTTGCGTCGCTTGTCGTCATTTTCCAATCTCCTTTTTAATGATTTGTACCGATAATAAATGCGTAGACCGAATCCCTCCGAAACAATGCCCGTGATTCCCTCTGGAATAAAAATAAGTTGATAAGAATTTGTTTTTCCAGGCAAAGACTATAGAATCACCCATGTGAGTCAAGGAAAAATACCACACTTTTTAATCTGTCTCGCAATAATTAGATGAATGACACTGCTGTTTTGACGGCCTTGTGTTTGTTTTTATCCAGGTTCACTTCGATCATTTCTCTGAAATTTTCCAGGTAAAACCGGTGGGTGAGCATATCGTTCAAGTTGATTTTTCCTTCACGCACCATGTCCAGGGCAATGTCGAACATAAACTGCCATTGCCCTTTGTAGGTGGTATATCCGCAACCGTAGACACCTTTGATCGTCTGTTGTTTGAGCCATAAGGGTGTGAGGTCCAGTTTCATCTCTTTCCAGATACCTACCTGGCTGAGGGTGCCGCCGGCCGCCAGGCACCGCATGGCTTGACTGAGGGTCCGGGCACTGCCCACCGTGTCGTAGATCCTGTTAAATCCACCCATGAGTATCTCTTGCCCGATGGCGGGCTTGTAGCGGGTTGCGCCTGTCAAGCGGACGGCGGCTTCCAGCAGATCGCCGTTGCTGATGACAGCATCCGCGCCCGAGGTTTTTGCCAGATCGGCGGCAAAGGCGGAAGGTTCAAGCACCGTCACATGGCAGTCGATGTTCAGCCCCCGCAGAGACCGAAACACCATTGTTCCGATAACCCCACCGCCGACGATCAGCACCCTTTCACCCGCTTGGGGGGTATTGTCGAGCACGGTCTGCAGCCCGACGGCCAGTGGTTCGATCAGGATGCCCCGCTCCGGACCAAACCCGCCGGGGAGGTGATAGACTTGGCTTTGGTGGGCAACGAAATAAGGTGCAAAACCACCACTGGTTTCACTGCACAACCCGGTAACCATCCCGGCGGCCAGGTTACCTCTGGCGTAATTTTCGCAATTGGCCACCATCCCCTGCCGGCAGGCGGGGCAGACAGGATCAATTTCTCTGACTGCACAATTCAAGGCCGGGGCGATGGCCACCACGTCTCCGGGGTTGACCCTTGTAACCGCTGACCCCACCTCGACAATCCGGCCGCATATTTCATGCCCAATGACACAGGGAAACGAAATGAAAGGACTGGCCGTGGGGGATTCTTTGAGCAGAATCAGGCTCAAATCACTGGCGCAAAAACCGCACATCAGTGTTTTGACTTTGACCCATTGGGCTGTCGGCAACGCAGGCTCGGGTATGTCCACAAGTTTTATGGCGGCCAATGGCCCGCTGTAAAGTAATCTTCGGTTGATACGACCCAGGATCTTGAGCGCAATCCAGCGGGGCAAGGTGATCGAAAATTGCAATGCCTTCATGGGTTACTCCATTTTTAACCCTTCAACGAGCTGCAGTGCCAACGGGCTGGTGACGCAGGGGTCGGTCACCACGTTTATACAAGCCGGTTTGCCGGATTCCAAAGCCCGCTTGACTGCCGGCACGATACCTTGATCCTTTTCCACCCACTCGCCGTAGCCGCCCAGCGCTTCGGCTATTTTTTCATAATGCGCACACCCCAGTTCCGATCCGCACACCCGCTCACTGCCATAGCAGATTTCCTGGCCGTGTTTGATCATGCCCCAGGCGCCGTCGTTGTTGATAACACAGACAAAGGGCAAGCCATGGCGCACAGCCGTATCAAATTCCATGGCATTGAGGCCAAAGGATCCATCCCCGTTAATCACCACCACGGTTTTGTCGGGACGGGCTGCCTTGGCAGCGATAGCGAATGGAATCCCGGTGCCCAGGCAACCAAACTGCCCGCTGGCAGAACCTAGAACACCCGCACGGAAAGTGGCCCGCAGGGTCGTCAACCCGAAGTAGGAGGTATCCCCTCCGTCCACAATGTAAATACCATCATCACCCACAGCCTCTCTGACCCGGGAAACCATCCGTGCCGGATGTATCGGATCGGAAGGTTTTTGCCGCGCCGCTATTTCTTCCTGGACCAACGGCATATAGGCCTCTTTGAGGGTTTCGCGCCAGACCGTATGATTCTTTTTTTCCACGACCTCTATGAGCCGGGCCAGCGTCAGCTTCAAATCGCCTACCAGCCCAATATCGGCCTGACGGTTGCGATCGATTTCAGCCGAATCGATATCCACCCGTATGAGTTTTGCTTGGGGAAAGATTTGTCCGAACATGAGCAGCCAGTTAAACCGAACGCCCAGCGCGATGATAAGATCGGCCTGGCCAAAAGCGGTTAAGATACCCATCATCCCGCCATCGTATATTGAAAGCGGATGGTCATCCGGTAGGGCACCCCGGGCGGTGTTGATCAGGGCAAAGGGGATACCGGTTGCTTCGATGAATTTTTGGAGTTCCGCATCGCAGCCGGATAAGCCAACTCCGCTTCCAGCGATGATGAAGGGTTTTTGGGCTTGATTGATCAGGTTCGCCGCCGGTTCGATTAGGGACGGATCGGGACCCGATTTTGCAATCGCACTGCCTTTTTTGGGCCAGACCAGTTCGTCCGTGTTGACCTTTACGTTGAGAATATCCGGCGGGAGTTCCAAAAAGACCGGCCCGGGGCGTCCGGAAACAGACTGTCTGAATGCGGTGAACAGGTATTGCGGAATTCGTTTGGCATCCTGGCAGCTGTCGTGCCACTTCACACTGGGTTTTATCATGTCGAGCTGGTTGATCTCCTGCAGGGCCCCCAGGCCCCGGTCGCGTAATGGCGCTGTACCTGCGAGTACCACCACCGGTGCATTTTCCTGATAGGCGTTTACAATTCCGGTGAGTGTATTGGTAAAACCGGGGCCGGCGGTCACCAAACAGACTCCGGGGCCGTCGCTATAAATCGACCAGGCGTGAGCCATCATGGCCGCGGCCTGCTCGTGTCTTACATCGATGAGTCGAACCCCGAATTCGTGGAAACCATCGTAGATGCGGTTTATGTGGCCCCCTGAGAGGGAGAAAACCGCCCCGACTTCTTCTATTTCCTTTAAATATTTGGCCACTACATGTCCGCCATACAACTCGGTCATTGCAACCCCCTTTCTTTCAAAACGGTAAATGCTTCGTGGACTATCTCCAGTGTCCGTTGAATATCCTTATCATTATGAGCAGCGGAGAGAAACCAGTTATGGTGAGAGGTGAAGTAGGCTCCCCGCTTGGTACATTCAGCGCACCAATTTTGATGAAGCCTCATGCTCTCATCATTGGTTATTCTCAGGTACGGCATAGAAGGCACGCCGGTCACTTTCAAGTCATAACCGAATTCTTTTGCGATACCGATCATTCCGTCCAGTAGCTTTTTGCCCTGCGCCTGGATTAGCTCGGGGCCATCGATCTTTTTGAGTTCCTTCAAGTTCACCAGAGCTGCCGCCATCGGCACCGCCTCGAACCAGAAGCTCCCGGTGTAAAATACACGGGAGGCCGCTTGTTTAAGCGCTTCGGTACCCAGGAGGGCCGCAATCGGATAGCCGTTGGCAAGGGCTTTGCCCAAGCACATGAGATCGGGTTTGAAACCGAAGTACTCATTTGATCCGCGTATGTCCAGCCGGAACCCATGCCGGATATCATCGACAATAATAACAATTCCTTCTTTTCTGCAGAGGGCCTCAATTTTTCGCCAGTAACCATCAGTGGGCATTTCATTATCGGCAAAAACAGGCACGTGATAGGGAGTGGAGATAAATCCTGCAATTTCACCCCCATTTTCCGTAACCACTTTTTCAAATGCCTGGTAGTCGTTCCATTTTATTCTGATGATGTTTTCATAATCCTCATCGATCAGACCATGATGACCGGGCGTCTGCATCCACGGCGCAACACCATGATATCCGCCGCTGATCATAACAATTTTTTTTCTGCCGGTGGCGTCGCGGGCAATCATGGTTGCGAAGTTAGTGACATCACTACCGTTTTTGGCAAAAAAAGCCCAGTCCGCAAATGGTATCAGATCCGTCAGATATTCCGCCAGCTCCACCATAACCGGTGGCGTTCCGGTGGTACAATTGCCGATTTTTAATTGTTTCAAAACCGCTTGTTCGACTGCTGGATGATGGTATCCTTGGATCATGGGACCGTAGGCGCACATGCAATCGATGAATTCGTTGCCGTCGATATCCCAGAATCGGGCGCCTTCGGCTTTTGAGGTATAAAAAGGGTAATCTGATGGGGGAACCAAGGCAACCGGGCTGTAGTGGCCATATATCCCGCAAGGGATAACTTTTACTGCGCGTTCAAACAATTCTCGAGATTTTGGATAGGTATAGGCCTCCATATGATCGACCTTTCTCTATGAAAGATACAGGGGGATGCGGTCGAGTATCAGACCAATCGAATCAAGCATTGGAATCTTTCCCCTGATAGACACATCTCCGGATGCAACCGCAGTAAAGGCATCCATCTTGCCGCTGAGGAAATCATTGGCCACCCGGACGTTTTTCATGAACATGCATGCCATCGGCCTCTGGGCCCCACCTTTTTTGACGGTGATATCATCTTTCTTAAAATCGAGACTCACCGAGGGGCCGTGGGGCAGTATTTTAAGCAGCACGACGCCTGGGGGAATATGCGGGGCAACTATTTTCCCGATCGGATCAAGCACGGACAGTTCTTTTACGGCAAATGCAGCGGTTTTCATCATTAAATGCGTATTTATTTCAAGATAACTTTGATCCTTTAATAAATCTTCAGTAGGTTTGAGATAGTATTCCAGCCTGTCGGTGAGCTTTGAAAACTCTTTTTTGAGGAATCCGAGCCGGGTAAAGCCTTTCAGCGGAATGGGGTTTGTTTTTCGGTCAAACATTTCGTTTAGATGCCGCGGTGAAGTGAAAAATAATTTCATGGTGGGGTGGTTATAAGTGCCCTTTCCAACTTTGCAGAGGCCCTTTTGAAAATCCACGTATGCCCGCAGACCTCCCCTGACAATGAACTGAACACAAAAATCCCAGTTTTTCGAGAGTTCGGCTATTTCCCTATCACATTGAACGAGATCTTCGCAATTCGGCAATAAGGCGTAAAGGTTTAAATGCGCCTTTATGAGTGCTTTATTTATTTTTTTTGATTTCAACATTTTTTTAATTAGCCCAAGAGCATCTCGATTGCTTTTATAATTCTTTCAGCGGTCGGCAGCATAGCGTTTTCCAGGTTTTTGGCATACGGTATGGGACACTCGGGAGACGCAATTTTTACCGGGGCACCCTTTAAAAGATTGAAACCGGCCTGGGCGGTTCGGGAAATTACCTCTGATCCGATACTGCCGCTGAAGGGCGCTTCTTCAACGGTCATCAGATAACCTGTCTTGGCCACCGAATCCAGAATCGTTTTTGTGTCCATGGGGTAAAGGGTGGCCAGATCGATAACCTCCACCTCGATGCCGCTTTCGGACAGGTCTTTAGCAGCCTCCAGGGCGACGCCAACTCCCAAAAGATATGTGACCACGGTTGCATGACTTCCCGGGCGGACGATGCGTGCCTTACCGATGGGTAGAATATATTCGTCTTTGGGAACCTTGCCGGCTTCGGCATAAAGCAACTTATGCTCAAAAAAGAGCACGGGATTATTTGAACGGATGGCTGATTTTAACAACCCCATGGCGCTGAAGGCATCCGACGGCGCCATCACGATAAGACCCGGTATGCCGAAAAAAAACTTTTCCATGGACTGTGAGTGCTGGGCCGCCATTCCGATGCCGCTGCCCAGGGGTGTGCGTATTGTCAAGGGGATGGCCACCTGACCACCGGTCATATACCTCAATTTGGCGGCCTGGTTTAATATGGGATCCATGCAGCAGGTTAAAAAGTCGGCAAACATGATTTCCGAAACAGGTCGCATCCCTGTCATGGCGGCGCCAACGGCACCGCCGATGAATCCGTTTTCGGAAATGGGGGTGTCGATTACCCGTTTTTTACCGAATTTTTCGATCAGCCCGGAGGTAACATTAAAATATCCCCCCAGACTAATGTCTTCACCCCATAGAAATACCCGCTGATCCCGTTGCATCTCCTGGGCCAATGCTTCGTTAATGGCCTCGGAAACCGATTTTTGCACGAACTCCCCCTCGTAATCAAAGGACCCGGTATATAGCCCATTATCTTCAGGGCGGTAGATATCTTCTAAAAGCTCCGCCATTTGGGGGACTTCGGATTGTTCGGCAAATGCGACCGCTTGCGCAATTTCCTTATCGACGGCTTTTTTAATCGCCTGAATGTCTTCTGCACCGGCAATTTCCTGCTGGGTGAGATGGGTTTCCAATTGAAGGATGGGATCTTCTTTTCGAAATTTTTCCTTTTCTTCTGCAGAACGATAGCTTTCGGCGTCGCCTTCCATGTGGCCGTGCCAGCGATAGGTCATCAGTTCCACCAGCCGGGGTTTCCCGTCCGAGCGCATTGCTTCGATAATTTTACCGACTTCTGAAAAAACGGTTTGGACGTCGTTGCCGTCTATTTGGTGGGATTCTATGGCATAGGCTTTGGCGCGTTTATACATATCGATCACCGCCGAATGACGATCGATGGCCGTGAACTCACCATAGCGGTTGTTTTCAATAACGGTGAGAACCGGCAATTCCAAAAGAGATATCATGTTCATGGCTTCATGAAACATGCCTTGATTAACGGAACCGTCACCGGCGATTATCACCGATATATCATCTCCCTTTTCGTAGTATTTGATGGTAAATCCGGCCCCTAAAGCCAAAAGGTATCCTGCGCCCACAATTCCGTTTGCACCAAGAACTCCAATTTTACCGTCGGTGACATGCATGGAGCCGCCCTTACCCTTGCAGAGGCCGCCGGCTTTGCCGTAAAGTTCGGCCATCATTTTTTTGATATCGGCCCCCTTGGCAATGATATGGCCATGGCCCCTGTGGGTGGTATTGAGATAATCCGAATCCCGCAGATTCATGCACACACCGGCAGCTACGGCCTCCTGGCCGATCGAAAGGTGAATGGCTTCGGTGGGAATGTCTCCCTGTTGGAAAGCTTTTGAAAGCTGCTGCTCAAAGGCCCGAATCGTGTACATTGTTTTCAACAGATCGAGCTCGTATACTGTTTTTGCTGGAGTACTCTTTTTTTGAGCTTCAATTTCTATTTGGGTATCCGCAAACCTCATTGGGATTTCAGGGATAGCACCGAGGCTGTAGGTTTTGGGCCGTCTCGCTCCAAATAATCTGAAGGCCCGCTTTCGTTTTTTTAAAGGGATTTTTTGCAGAAGATCTTCTCTTCCCATACTTCTTAAAAGCGGTGGATACAGGGCAAAAGCCGGTTTTAACGCCGGTATCAGTTTGAGGGCTTTTGGCACAGACCCTTTGGCGATGATCTTGCGGGTGGCAATCGCCATCGGAACCCTAAGGGTTTGCATCCAGAACTGATGGTTGGTTTCCGAAGTTAAGATCATCTCCACATCAAAGCCGGTTCTGTCTTGCGGGTCCCAGTAGTATCTGGGTGTTTCGCCGGTGATATCAATAAAAAAATCCGTTTCAAAATCGGTAAAACGGAATTTTACAATCAGTTTTTCGTCTGCCACCTTGCGGGTGATCTCCGGTGTGCTAAAAATTTCATCCCACAAGGCTGAAAGAATCCTGACCAACTCTTGCTTGTCTCTAAATGCTGTCATGACCTTGCTCCATAACGGGATAATGTGAAAAACAAGATTTTAGGGATTTGAGGATAGAACGGTGATTATTGAGATACGGTATAATTGAGATGAAACTTGATGTCAAACACCACCCTGACCACTATAATGATCAGTTTCTGCTTTTTATTGATCCGGATCCGGATATGGAGGTGTTTACCTGGGGCTGCCCTATGTAATAGACATCGCCGCTGCCGCTGATTTTGGCCGTCAACGTTTCGGCCGCGTTTACCTTACAATCTCCGGAACCGCTTATCTTTACCGAAACATTCTTGGCATCCATGCCAAAGGCATCGATATCGCCCGATCCGGTGATTGAAGCGCGATGATGATTTGTTTTGCCGAATAGATTGATGGACCCCGAACCGGTGATCCCTGATTCCATGCGGTTTACTTCTAATTCCATGCTAATATCTCCGGAACCGCTGATATTTGCATAAAAATTATCCGATAAAAATCTACTTTTACCGGTTATATCACCGGAGCCCGAAATTGAGACCCCTTTGAGATCCGCAACCGTGATAAGAAAATCAAGGGTTGTTGGTTTAACATTATTTTTTTTGTATGTAATTATTAATTTTTTGCTATGCACTATTGTTTCAATAAGGGGGATGATATTGTCGTCGGTCACAATTTCAACGGACTGGCTCTCTCCTCTTGATAAGATGACATTCCCCATCCCCTTTAATTTTATCTCGTTGAAGGCTGAAACGTTTCTATCTTCAGCGATGACTTCGCCGGACCCCTGAACAGCCTGGCCTGAGCAACCGCTCGGTGGTAATACGTTACAGCCGGCAGCTAAAAATGCCATAACCGATAAAACCAATAAACGTCGGATAATCCTGATATTCATGCTTACCCCCTTTAAATATTGACGACCACGTAAAATTCAATTTTACTTTATACCGCCATTCAGGCCAAAAAGACTGAGTCGTAACAGGAGAAAAGGGGCTATTCCCTGTGTCATGCCGGTCCCGAATCACGTCCGGGATGACGGATCCGGCAGCCCGGCTGCGAATCAGGTCCGGTGTGACGATTTGAGTACTTCCGCAAGACCACCTATATTTAGCTTCTAGCAAATATAAAAACAACTGCTTTTTCATATTCATCAAAGGATCGCGGCCTTAATTGGTCGCCGGGTTCGCCGGTAACAATTGTCAGGGTTTCTGCTTCAAGTTTATAAATACCCAATAATGTTTTTCCATAGTGGGCCTGAACCGAGGTATCCGAAATTTCAAAATCAATTTTTTTAAGCAGGCAGTTGTTATTCAATTTAATTTGCCCCCTGTACCAGGTGGTTGAATCCTCACGGACTAAATTATAGTAATCACCCTTGATTGTTAGGATCCAATCTGCAGGGGATTTACCATCCGCATAACCAACCCAGGTGCCTTCAAGCTCAAAATATGAGCTGCAGGCACCAAAGAGCAGCGTGACCATAAAAAGAATAACAAAATTGCACCTGTTGACTTTCATAGTAGGCTCTATGCGGCCATTCGGAATGGTGCTAAACATAAACCCTGATTGTCTTCGATTTTTAACTTCAACTTGTGATTCAACCTTTTTAAATAGTCGGCCTTCTTTCCGCCAAAACTATTTGCCAGGTCCTTGGCGATACAGATATTCAGTCGCGCTTTCTTGCGCCAGGCCGTTTTGTTATTTGAGTAATAATTTTCGCTAATCATGATGAAGCCTCTTAAACTCTTCTATGTTAGCACAATAACCAATCCTGCCTGTATAAATAGCAAGTGCTGTGCCAGCTTGCTTTTTAAGAGGAAATAGTTTTTGGGGTGGCAAAAAATTTTTGGTTTTATTTTAAGCTGTGGGAGAACGGCGGGAAATCCCTTTGATACGGGTGACTTAGATGTGGTGTCTTGCTTTCAATAAACACATGCCTTTAGCTAAGAACAAACTTTAGGCACTTTAACTCATTTTAGATACTAGAGGCATTTAATCTCGCTGTTCGTTTCCGTAACAAGTGGTGTTCGATATCGAACGATTACCGCCAAGCAGGACCGGTCAATGTTATTGGCCAATCTGATAATACAGGCAGAAAGTTGCAATACTAAAGCGGGGCAGCACGATACAGGATAATGTGCCTGTGGATTGGTAGTAAATCGATTCAAAAGCCGACAAGCTCGCAAATACCTTTTGACTAGACCTGAGCAATCGGTTTATAAAAACATACAGACCACTATAAATTTTATTCACAAACTGACCTGAGCACCCTTCATCTTTGAAAGTGAACTCGGATTTGCATTACAATTTGCATTCAAATGATTTTGCCAGAAGTTTTAACTTCGTATCAAGCTTCAACAGCTAAAAAGAGGTAACCATGGGGCGCAAAACTTTTGTACCGAAGCTGATATTGATGATCATAGTTTCCGGCTTTTTATTAGCGGGCCAATCCATCAAAGCTGAAGCTACACCAACGTCCGAAATGGTTGGAAATAAAAAAACCGCTGAAAGAAACGGCTTGAAAGATGCAAGCAGCGGCCTGGTTGGTGTCCAATTCAGTCAAGATGAGATTAATTCTATCGTTGAGTCTTTGCCTGAGGGAGACGTCAGGCAGATGCTCACTCAAAAGGTCGCAACAGGCGCGGAGAAAAGCAAGGTATCGTCTGACGAAGTTCGCCGAGTGGATCCCCTTGAAAAGGTCAGATCGGGAGAAGAATATTCAAGAATTTTCTTTGAGGGCGAAAAGGCATTTTCTAGCGTTCAAGAACGGATCAAGGCTTTTTTTACCGAATCCGCAATTGATTCGGGTGAGTGGACAGCAGCACTGGATAATTTGAATATGGGTAAGGGCTTCGGTCATCTAATGCTGTCATTGTTTGTCGCGGCTTTGCTGATTTTCGCCGGTCTGGCCTGCGAGTGGCTGGTGCGACGCGCTACCGAGGGCTTGCGGCGCCAGATACTGGACACCGCCCCACTGGGCCGTCTGCAATTTTTAGGACGGGTGGTTTCACGGCTTTTATTGAGTATCTTAGGCCTCGGCACGTATATACTGACAACCTTTGTTTTGTTTGCCGTGTTTTATGATGAGGGCGATCCGGGATTTGCAGTGGTCTCTGGTATCATTCTGCCAAGTTACTATATCCGGTTTTTTATCCTGGTTGCCAATCTTATTTTATCACCAGCAAGGCCTGCACTGCGCTTATTTCCGCTTCAAAACGAAGATGCCAATTTTCTGTATCGCTGGATCATAATAATCGTCGTAACGGGAATCGTAATCGCCGATATCGGCTATATGCTCCTGGGTGCCGGAATCAGCCAGGAAAACTTTATTTTCATTTATAGCATGTCGGGACTCAGCGTCTCCGTCTTGGTGGCGATAGTGGTCTGGCTCAGTCGGCGCAAAGTGGCTCAAGCAATCTGGCCAGGCGATCCCACAGGGGATGACGCCAAAACTTCTTTACGCGCCAGGTTTGCTAGGCGCTGGCACTGGTTCGCCATGATTTACGTAATCGGTATGGGTATCTTCTGGTTTATCAGGGGCCTGGCTCACGGGGAAGGCGCGATGCTCCAGACCATTATCAGCCTTTTCCTATTTCCTTTATTAATCGGTATGAACCGCTGGGCAGAACGCCTGCTGGATATTGCCGCAGGTGTAACCCCTTCACCTTACATCTTGCCGGATACCGACAGCCCTGAAACCGCGAGTCCTCCCACGGCTGATCCATCAGCGGAACTTGCCGAGCAGAAAACAGACAGACAATCTTATCTGCAGCAGCATTTGCCGTTGATAAAGATTGCCTTACGTATTCTTTTGGTGGCGCTGATGTTTTTTTTGATTCTAAGCCTGTGGGGTATCGATTTGCCGGTCGGAAGGATTTTTACATCAACCGCTCTTAACATTTTGGGGTTGCTGTTGTTGGGTATCGTGGTCTGGCAATATATCAAAGCCCGCATCGACAAAAAAATAAGAGAGGAGATACCTGATGAAGCTGAGGAGATGGAAGAGGGCGGCAGCGGTGGCTCCCGGATGGGTACATTGATGGTGCTTCTGAGAAAATTTATCCTTTCGGTGCTGTTTGTCATCATCAGCCTTATCATCCTGTCATCCATCGGTGTGGATATCGGCCCCTTGATCGCCGGTGCCGGCGTCATCGGGCTGGCCATCGGCTTTGGTTCCCAAACCCTGGTGAGAGACATTCTTTCGGGTGTTTTTTACCTGATCGATGACGCCTTCCGGGTGGGCGACTTTATTGAAGCTGCCGGTACCAGAGGCATGGTGGAATATATCTCTTTGCGTTCG
>JASFTQ010000035.1:0-21016 GCA_050053515.1 Desulfobacterales bacterium
CCGTCGAATCGATTTCGGCGGTGTATATTCCTTCCTCTGATCCGGCCCGCACAACATCTTCACCATCGGGCCCGACGATACGACTGTTGCCGCAGTATATCAGATCACCCTCGGATCCGCAGCGGTTAACATAGGCCACAAAGACCTGACTTTCATAGGCACGCGTCGGAACAACTGTTTCTGCAATCCGGCAATACGGTCTCATTAATGCGGTCGGGACAGCGATAAATCCTGCCCCTGCAAAAACAAGTGTCCGGACAGACTCCGGGAATTCAATATCATAACATATCAATATTCCGATTTTCAGCCCCTCCAACGCCGCCACAACCAGGGCATCCCCCGCCCGAAAGAAATGCTTTTCGTAGCTGCCAAAAAGGTGGGTTTTGCGATAATTGGCAAGTGGTTGACCATTGCGATCGATCAGAATTGCCGCATTGTAAACACTTTTTTCGAATCGCTCGGGATAACCGTAAAGAAGGGCAATATTAGCTTCTCGGGCAATGTCGGAGGCTTTTCGGGCCGCTTGCCCCCTTGCGGGTTCTGCGAGGTCGATAACTGCATCGCCGATATTATAACCGGTGAGGAACAGTTCCGGAAAGATGATCAGCTTTGCACCCCGCCCCGCTGCTGCGATGGTTGAATTTCTGATAATTTCAAGATTTTCGTCAACCCGGGTTTGCCTGCCTGGCCCCTGATAAATTGCAACTTTCATTGAACCTTCTACCTTTCCTCAGGGTTGAGGGCACCGAGTAGTTTGGGCAAATCACCGAATCGACCGATGAGTCCGAAAATTAAAGCTGCCAGCAGCACGAAAACAACCGTCACGGAGGCCATCACCGGTGTATAACCGTAACGCAAGGAGTTAAAAATTTTGATCGGAAGTGTTTCCACGGTAAAGCCGGCCACCATATAGGCGACGATATATTCATTCAAACTCAGTACAAAGGCAAAGGCATAACCGGAAATCATATAGGGCCGGACCATGGGAAAGATGACGGTTCGAAAAACGGTTGTGGAGTCGGCCCCCATGGTCTCAGCTGCTTCGACGATTTCATGATCGATGGATTCAAAACCCAGCGAAATCGTCACCAGCGGCAGGGTCACGAAAAAAATGGCGTGTGAAATCATGGTTGCAATCACCTGTCCATAAAGACCCGTCGTCACCCAGAAGGAAAGAAAGCCCAACGCAGTGATAACCGGCGGCAGGATAAAAGGCGAGATGCCCAGAGTAAACAGGGCGCGGGCGTAAAACACCCTATAGCGCCACAAGAAATAGGCCAGGGGCAGGGCAATGGACAGCGCAAGCAGACTGGATGTGAAGGCCACGACCAGACTGTTTTTAACCGGGATCAGCCAGCTGTTCTCAGTCAGAAGCTCCACGTACCACCGCAAAGAAACGCCATCAGGCGGGAAAAAAAGCCGTTTTTTGGCGTTTAACGACACCCCGGAAACAACCACTAAAGGTCCGCTCAATAAAAACAACACCAAAGCGAGGAATATATTGCGCAGTGTTTTGCTCATGCTGTTTTGATCTTTTTCCCTTTCCCGATCACCATGGTCAGCGCAACCAGCATAAGGCTGACAAACATGAAAAATATGGCCATGGCCGCTGCCAGCGGCATATTGGTCTGATAAATAGCCGCATCGGTAATCAGCACCGAGAGTGTCCAGTGCCGGGGACGGCCGAGAATCTGCGGCAGCAAATAGGCTCCCAGGGTGAAGACGAACACCATCACAAGTGCCGCCACAATTGCATTGCGCAGCGAGGCGACAACCACCGTAAAAAAGGTCCGCAGAGGAGATGCCCCCAAGGTTTGGGCTGCTTCCGGCAAAGCCGGATCGAGGCGCGACAATGGGGGATAAAGCACCAATATGGTGTAGGGAAAAGCGAGATAACAGATGCCAAAGAGAAGGGCTGCAAAGCCCGGATACAAGGCCACCGGTCGTTCCATCATTCCGAGCCAGACGAGGAGATTTGACAAGCCCGCCGTCCGCGACAGCAGCAACGACCAGGCGAAACCGACGATGACCTCCGACAGCGACAGGACCGACATCAGGAAAACCAGCCACACGACCTGGGCTCGCCGTTTCATGCGGGTAATAAAGTAAGTAAACGGAAAACCGATGGAAACACACACGGTCGCAGACAGACCGGCAAGAAACAATGAAAACAGCAGGGTTCGACCAAAAAGGGCCGTGTAGAGATTTTTATAGTTGGCCAGTTCAAAGCCGGGTATATAAAATCCACCGGGTTGGCGGTGAAAAAAGCTGACAGCCACCATGAGACCGAAGGGCACAATGAAAAAGATTCCGAGCATTACAGCCGGATACGCCAACGTCAAGTGCGCACGTGCGCCTTTTGGTTTTTCTCCGATCATGATCTCAATACAACGCAAGCAGACGGCGGAAGCACGGCAGTGGCTTGATCGCCCTGTTTGACCTGCGGCCGTTCTTTGGGTGTCGATTGACTGATAATTTGAAGTCCGTTGCAATCCAGGTAGATTTCTACGCTGGAGCCGACATCCCGCACAAAAGAAACCCTGCCCTGCAACCGGTTGTCTCCTTCTTCAAGACCCGGCAGCACATGAACTTCTTCGGGGCGCACCGAGACAGTAACATTAGTATCGGGAATCATTCCGTCCGGCATTTCGGAGATTACCAGGCGCGTGCCGCCGATCATTACCTCGCGGGATTCACTGCAGGTGCCGTCCAGAAGATTGCTGGTGCCGATAAAGTCGGCCACAAACGTGTCGGCCGGATTGCGATAGATTTCAAGGGGGGAGTCCATCTGGTGAACCCGATTATCCGGTCCCATCACCACTACCAGGTCGGACATGGTCATCGCTTCCCGCTGGTCATGGGTAACCAGGATGGTGGTCACTGCCAAACGTTGCTGCAACATGCGCAGCTCCAGTTGCATGTCCTCGCGGAGTTTGGCGTCCAGGGCTGAAAGCGGCTCATCCAGCAGGAACAGCTTGGGTTCGAGGGCCAAGGCACGGGCCATTGCAACCCGCTGCTGCTGGCCGCCGGAAAGCTGTGAAATGTGCCGATCGATAAGGCCGGATAACTTCACAAGATCCAGCAGCTCTTGGGCCCGCAGTCGCCGGGTGGCTTTGTCTATTTTTCTGACCCGCAGGCTATAGGTGACGTTCTCGCCGACGGTCAAGTGCGGAAATAATGCCAGCGACTGGAACACCATGCCGAAATTTCGCTTGTGAGCGGAGGTGTCGGTGATGTCCTCTTCATCCAGCAAAATCCGGCCACGGCTGGGTTTTTCCAACCCTGCGATAAGGCGCAAAAGGGTTGTTTTGCCGCAGCCGGACGGGCCGAGAAAACAAACAAATAGGCCATCGGGCAGAGTGAGGTTCACATCGTTTACAGCAACGATCGATCCAAAATTTTTATCGATATTTTTAAGTTCTAATTCAGCCATTCCCTTTGAGTTCAATGACCCCCCTGTGGGGCTAACTGGGGGCCGTACCCACCGCGGCCGGCTCCATTCTTCGGGCTATGCGATTTTCGGGCTTACTTTATCTTGTCAACATTTCCGTCCACTTCTGGTTGATCCAATCGCTCAGCTCACCGGTGTAAATGTCGTAGCGCGGGATAATCGGCGCTATATCGCTGGAGACACTGTCAAATTCTTTGTCCGTCAGCCCGGTGACATCGCGTCTTACCGTGGGTGCCGTCCCCACTTTGCGCGACAGTTTGGCCTGAATCTCCGGGCGACACATGTAATTGATAAAAATGTAGGCCTCCGCTAGTTTTTTTGAGGCTTTGGTCACGGCCCAGCTTCCGGAGTCGTAAACACCGCCTTCCTTGGGGAAGGTGGAGCGCACGGGGTGTCCGTCTGCTATGGCGAGTCCGGTGACGTCGTGGTAATACTGTCCCATGGGGATCTCACCCGATTGAAGGGCCTGCTGGAACTGGCCTTCATCTCGGTACCACAGTTTCACGTTGGGCTTGAGCTCAGCCAGCTTGTTCAACACTTTGAGAATACCGTCCTTGGAGTTGAGGATATCGTCACCGCCGAAGAAGGTTTTGGCTGTTATCTCCAACAGAAATGAATTCGAGGCCAACGCCAGAAGGCCCAGGGAGTTCTTTTTATCCGGCTGCCACATATCCCCCCAGGAGGTCGGGGCGGTTTTGAACACTTCGGTATTGGAAACCAGTGTGATGTACCAGCCGACTGCCCCGATACCGCTCACCCGACCGTCCGGGTAGCGGTTGATCGATTGGGTCAAAAGGTATTTATGGTTGGGGATTTTTTTAAGATCGTACGGCGCCCACAGATCGGTTCTCTGGCCCCTCAGCATCACCGTTTGGGCCATCATGTTAACATCCGCCGGGGCCTGACCGGCCCTTGCGGCCTGCTCCAGCTGCACCAGCCAGGCTTCCCCCGTGGGTTCGGCAACCGATTCGATCTCAATACCGGTTTCCTTGGTGAAGTCCGGGAAAATGTGCTTGTCAAAGGAATCCTTGAAATAACCGCCGTATGCACCGACTTTCAGCGGTTCTGCGGCAGTTGCCGGCGGCAGGCCAAATCCCAGGAAAGCCATGCAGACAGTTATTATGATTCCGACCAACAATATCCGATGCGTGCTTTTTGAAGCATTAGATTTGATTTTTCCTGACATGATTGGTTTCCTCCTTGTTGGGTTGCGGGTTAATGGAAGAGAGGCAAATACAGTTTGGGCAGGTAATGATATATGTCAAAAAGGCGATGGGGTGTCAAGCGTTAAAATCAGCGTAGCATGCAGATTTCATTGATAAATATCGATTATTTAAATAGATCTTTCAAAAGAATACGCTGTATTTTGAAAGGATGCGAAGCCCCCCGCCTTAAAAGGCGGGGCTTGCAGGGAAGCCAACCGGTCATAACATCCGGATGGATGTTACATAAAAATCAAATTGATACTAATGACGAAATATGGCAAGGAGATCTGTGAATCGCCCGATCGATTTTAAATCAAATAGGAGGCTGAGAATGAAGAAATCCATTGGTGCCAAAACAATAATTCAACCCAATCCCGTCCTTATTATCGGTAGTTATGATGAAATCGGTAACCCCAATATTATGGCCGTCGCCTGGGGGGGGATCTGCTGCAGCCAACCGCCTTGCGCCTCGATAGCCCTCAGGAAAGCGACGCACACCTACGGCAACATCCTAAATAGCAAAGCTTTCAGCATTAATATTCCATCCATTCTATTTGTCAAAGAAGCCGATTATGTCGGAATTTATTCCGGCAAACATGAAGATAAATTCGAATCCCTGGGTTTGACACCCGTTAGAAGCGATGTCGTAAACGCTCCATATATCGAAGAATTCCCATTGGTATTGGAGTGTGAGGTACTAAAGATCGTAGAGATCGGCCTTCACACCCAGTTCATCGGTGAAATAAAAGACGTCAAAGCAGATGAAAGTATCCTCGGCGAAAATGGACTGCCGGATATCGAGAAAGTCAAACCATTTATATATGATCATGTTGGATCTCGCTACTATGCGCTGGGCGAATTTCTGGGAAAAGCGTATTCAGTCGGACGCAAGAAATGAAGAGTTTGATATGGGATCACTCACGGCATTCATAATCGAAACCGTGCAATCATTAAATGCCGAAAATATTGTAATTAATATCTGATGGAGGTCGGTGATGACACCATACAAACCGATTGCACCCCAACAGCTTCCAAAATTTGCAGGAATTAAAACCTACATGCCTTTGCCCCACTCGCGGACTACGCTGGGGATTGATATTGCAATAGTCGGCGTTTCCTGGGATGGTGCAACGTCCTACAGAACAGGCCAAAGATCGGGGCCCGATGCGATTCGCAAGGTTTCGGTTACCTTGAGACCGTATAACCAGGTATTGGACGCCCAGATATTTGAGCATTGTTCCGGAGTAAAGGTTTTGCCTGACTATGACGTCGCAGAGATTACCGCTTTGATGGCCGCCAGCATAATTTGCGAATTCCTGTCGTTGATTGCTCTGAACAAAAGGAGAAACCTATGAGCACAAACACTCAAAAAACCGTGGTCAATTCCTGGAACGAATGGGATCCATTGCAGCATGTCATCGTTGGCAGGGCCGACGGTACCATGATCCAGGCCCCTGAACCGGCCATTGAGCGTGACTGGCCGGATCATGGCTTCCCGTTGGGTACCTATGGGTTGCTGCCAAAGGAGATGGAAGAAAAAGCCAATGCGCAATTGGACAATTTTGCCGAAATTCTTGAAAACCGGGGTATCCGCGTTGATCGTCCGACGCCGCTGGATTTCAGCCAGGTTGTTCAGACACCGGACTGGAAGCAAGAAACCATGTTCGGTTGCATGCCGCCGCGGGATGTGTTGTTGACGGTCGGCAATGAAATTCTGGAAGCCACCATGTCGTATCGCAGCCGCTGGTACGAATATCTCTGTTATCGCCCCCTGCTGGAGCAGTATTTTAGGGAGGATCCCAATTTTAAATGGGAAGCCGCACCCAAACCGAGGTTAACCGATCTAAGCTATAAAAAAGATTATTGGAAAAAATGGAAAAAGAGGAGCAAAGAAGAAAAAGAGCAGGCTATCCATAATCGGGGTTGGGTCCTCACGGAAAAAGAACCTTGCTTTGACGCTGCCGATATTGCCCGGGCCGGCAAAGATCTCTTTGTTTATCATTCATCGGTAACCAACAAAGGGGGCATTGACTGGCTGCGCCGTCATTTTTCGAGCCATCGTATTCATGTGATCTGGTTTTACGAAAGCAACCCCATCCACATCGATGCAACTTTTGTATTGCTGCGTCCGGGGCTGGCCCTCAGTAACCGCAAACGGAAACCCTTAGCCCCGCGGATGATCGAATTCTTTAAAACCAATGACTGGGAAATCGTGGAATGTGCCGAGCCGGCGCTTGATGATTACCCGCCGCTGTCATTTTGCAGCCAGTGGCTTTCCATGAATACACTCATGCTGGATACCAAAACCATCTGTGTAGACGCCCAGGAGATAAAGCAGATGGAACAGTTTGACAAACTTGGCTTTGAGGTCGTTCCGGTTCCCTTTGCCGATGTAAGTGCCTTCGGCGGCGGCCTGCACTGTGCAACAGCCGATGTGAACCGCAAGGGTAATTGTGAGGATTACTTTCCCAAACAAATCAAAGGATTTTAAATCGGCCTCTTCCGCCGGCAGGCTCCAAAATTTCCGGTGGCAATGATTGATACGGCTGTATCAGATACAATGAAGGCAGAAACAGATGGACGAGATGGATGTTTTGGTCATCGGTCGCAGTTGTCTGGATAATATCGCCATTGTAGACACTTTTCCCGAGGAAAACCGAAAAGTACCCCTGGCATTCAGAATCATGGAAGGCGGCGGCCAGGGAAGCACCGCCTCCTGCTGCATCGCCAAACTTGGCGGCCGGGTGGCCTATCTCGGGAAATTGGGGGATGACGATGCCGGCCGGTTTTGTCTCAAACGCTTGAAAGAATTCGGGGTCGATACGGATGGCATTGATATCGTAAAAAATGGTAAAACCCCCGTGGCATTTGCCTTTGTGACGAAATCAAACGGCCACCGGTCCATCATCTACGAATCCAGCACCTTGCCCAAAATAAAACTCAACCGCACCATCAAGGGATTACTGGGCAAAACACGGGTTGTTTTACTCGATCCCGAAGTGACCCATCTCGCACCAACACTCAAGTCTATCGTAACCGACAGGGTCAAAATCGTATATGACTGCGAACGGTGGCGCGATGGCATCGAGGAGATGATGGCGGTGGCTGATTTTTTTATCCCGTCTTCGGATTTTCTCGATTTGCAGGCTTTAGGCCTCGGCAATGAAGCGCTTACCGAAAAAATGCTACGGCTCAGAAAAATGGTTGCCGGTCAATTGATCGTTACCCATGGCAGACAAGGCGCTTGTTATTTTTCAGGAGACGACCTCTACCGGATACCCCCGCCGAACGTTGCGGTCAAAGACACCATCGGGGCCGGCGACAATTTTCATGCGGCCTTTGCCTTGGCGGTCAGCAAAGAATTTTATTTGCCGGATGCGGTAAAGTTGGCGGTGGCGGTAGCTTCACTTTCATGCAGGGCATACGGCGGCCGGGAGGGAATCCCGAACTGGCAAGAAGCCGTCCGGGCTGCTGAAAAACTGGAAGAAAAGGTGGTGGAGCTCAACTAGAGCGATTGTCAAAATAATATTCCGATTGCCCGAGGTGCAGGTGCAGGCAGGGGGCAAATTTTTGTCGTCACGCTGATTTCGGCGGCGGGTTTGAAGTGGCAAAGGGCTTTTGCTGATTAGATGGGCAAACGACGGGAATTCTGCGGGTTAAACAGAATGTTTTAACGCGCAGTTGGGCAATTGATGATAAGTGGTTTCAAAACCCCATCTAAGGCTATATGGCTGCGTTGCGGGCAGGAGCGCAGCCCCCCCCTGCCCCGCGCTCTTGCGCAAAATGCTCACATACTACCTTCTATGCTGCGCTTTCTCTTCGGCCTGCGTCTTGCCCTTGAATTTAATCTGAGGTTTTAAAACCACTGCTAGATTATGAGGCTGTCCAAATCTTTAGGATAGGGGGTCAAGATTTCATGGCCTGTTTTGGTCACCACAAAAGAATCCCCTACCCGGGCGCCAAATTCACCCGGGATGGTCATGCCACCGTCGAGGCAAAGGGTCATTCCTTCCTCAAGCGGGGTTTTAACACCTTGCTTTAATTCCGGATCTTCACAAAATGAATAACCGATGCCACGCCCCGACCGGTACCCGGCTTCGAAACCTGCGGCACGATAAACTTCGCTCACCGCTAGGTGAACGTCCTGGGCGATCACACCGGGGCGAATCATATCCAGACCTGCTTTTTGTGCCTCAAGACAGATTTCGTAGGTGCGGGCATGTTCGTCTTTTACGGTTTTAACGAACCATTCCCGGTCAAAGCCAAGTTTGAATTTTTTGAATTCAGCGATCGTACAAAAGCAAAGATAGACAGGATCGCCCTTTTGAAGCCTGCGTACAGAGTTTCGACGATGGCAGACGCAAGTATCCACACCCGAATTAATCACCTGGAGGTTGTGTATTGTTGGTGAAAAAAAAAGATCCAGACCCGTTTCGTCCAGAAATTCTGCCGCCTTTCTGGTTCCTGCGGCAATCACAGCCAGGGCCACCTCGTATTCCGGCACACCCTCTGCAATCGTGCGCGCCGCGGCATCTGCCATAGCAACAGCCACTTGACCTGCCTGGCGTGCAACTTCGATTTCTTCCGGGCTCTTAATAATTCTCATTTTCCCGAGAATGTCGCTAATATCGATACAGGTTGCCCCTGACAACTCATTCAACAGCCATTCGGAAACCCGTCGAGGAATATCAAACCACTCGATTCCGATATTCAGTTGTTGATGGCTTGCCAGTACATCTTTTAGAGGCTTTCGCCATTCTCCATCAACGCCGTCCATCCATTCTCGTATATCTTCAATGGAAACCATGGGTTTTACCATCAGGGCCTCCAAAGCCGGTGTAACAATCGTGGCGGAGCCGGATCTCGCAATAGCAACTATCATGGGTCGCCCAAAGTCAATACCCAGATCTCCGCAGAATCCGGACATGTAATAAATGGAATCCGGATCCGTTAGTAACACAAAATCGATTTTATCCTCTGCCATTTTTTCCTGGAGCGCGGCGATTCGTTCATCAAAAATACCGGGCATACGATGTTCTCCTTAGTGCAACCGCAACAGCCGGCCGTATCCTTCGATCTTGTCCCGGACTCCGGCCAGACGCAAGGTATCCCAAAACATTGCCTGGTTGCTCGTCACCACCGGTTTTCCGACCCGTTGTTCAAGCTTATCAATGATATCCAGGGTGCGCAGGGCACCACAGCTGACAAAAATCGCCTGGGCATCCGGGCGATCAAGGCTTTGGGCATATTCCAGCATGAAATCGGGTGCTACCTTGCCGATATCGGTGTCTTTGACAATATTCATCCCCTGAATATCCAACACTTCAAAACCGTTTTTTTGCAAATACCTGGCTTCCAGGTCGTTTATTTCGTCCAGGTAGGGGGTGGCGACGACGATGCGTTTCGTTTTCAGGGTTTTAAGGGCGCGGATCACGCCGCTGATCAGGGTGGTGGCCCGAGCAGCGGGAGCTCCCCGCGAAAGTTTTTCTATTACCCGTTGCTCGCCAATGACGACACTACCGGAAGTACAGGCAAAACAGATCACATCCAGACCGCATCCGGGCAACAGGCAGGCGGCAGCATCGGTCAAACCTTTCTCCATGGCTGCCAGCGTTTCGAGAGTAATACGGTCTTCACTGGGCAGCCGCGTAAAATACATACCGATTCCCTCAGGGGCTAAACCCAGCATTTCCCTTTCGATGATCCGGTCGGTGGCGATGAGAACAAAACCAATCTTGGCACGCCAAGCATATCCCTTATCAAACCGTATCGTCACCGGTCTGGATGTTATCGTCGGCCTTTTATCATCCATCTCATGCGTGTCTCCAATATCTAATATGAACTCATTTTCTCATGACCTGATCAACGAGGGCACGTATTTCTTGGCTTGTCGCTTTCGGCAAATGATCCGGGCGGGATCTGTTCAGAATCTCGTCGACCTTTTCATTGGCACGATCGTTAAGTGTTTTGCTGCCCGAAGCAAGCCAACCCTCATAGTTTTGACGGTCTATTAAGTTTGGATACCAATCCTTGCGAAAATGGCGAAAGGTATGATTACAGTCAATGAAATGCCCATCGGGACCGACGTCATCAACGACATCCAGGGCCAGGGTTTCTTGATTAACCTCGATTTCATCCATGAAGCGTCTGATCCATCCGATGATCTCATCGCAAAAAACCAATAACGCGAGGGAGCCCGTCAACCCTGATTCCAGATAGCCCAAATCGTGAATCAGATTTGCACCACTGAGGATATCCGCCATCAGGGTCAAAGCGGCTTCGGCCGTTGCCTGACCATCCAAGACTTTGGAATCACTGCATCCGGACAATCCGAAAAAAGGAAGCCCGTAATAATGGGACTGGGCCGCTCCGACTCCCTGCATCTCGGGCGGCGCATAGGGAATCACCTGTGTTTTCATGTCCATTAAAAGCCCCCAACCCCCAAAAATGAACGGGGCGCCTTCTCTTTTTAATTGAGACAGCACCAGACCCGCCAGATTTCCAGCAGCCATATGGGCCTGAGCACCGGCAACGGTCACAGGCGCCATTGCGCCCCTGTTGCCGGTCGGCGTGTAAGATGTCGGCAAACCCTTTTGGGCCATGTAAAGAAGCTTTCTTATCGAGGACGCGTTATGGCGCAGGTCGGCCGAAAGGTTGATATAGCAGCCGACAAACGGGTTTTGCCGAAGTTCATCAGCGCCGCCGGCAACGATTTCTGCCATTTCCACACATTCCGGAAGACCCTCAAATTCCGGTGTGACAAAAAAAACAGGTTTTTTTGTGTTCGATATCATGACCACCATCTGGTGAATATGGATGGTTTCTTGGGGAAGATCCCACGGCAGAAATGTGGACATGACGAAATCAATATTTGGCAGCGCATCGCAGACCCTGGCGGCATCAACCACATCAGAAAGTTTGGCCTTGCGACGTTTACCGGTTTTGTGGTCCAGAATATTCAAACAATCCGATCCTGTCCCGAAAAAGGATTTATTGCCCTCCAGCGGCATACACCGGTTGCCCGCTTGATCACAAAAAACAACCCGTTTGGGCACCGTTCTCAGGGCCCATTCAACCAGATGAGACGGTATCCTGACACGATTGCCGTCGGACACAAAGGCGCCGGCTTTTTTCAACATGTCAACGGCTTGTTGCAGCTCGAGAACAACGCCCGTTCTCTCTAAAATCTCCAGACTCGCAAAGTGCACCTCCTGAAGCTGATGATCTGTCAGTTTTTGAAAAATTGGCGCTTTACATACCGTAAAGTTACTGTTGACCGGCTCCATACTTCCTCCTCGATTCCTTGGCTGTTCCTTAGTATAATGATGCCGTTCGAACATGCACTTCCAGCGGAAGGTTAAATAAATGCGTTACAAAACAATAAGGTCGCGCGGAAACTTGGCGAGCACCTCTCCGCCGGTTTCCGTTACCAATACGTTTTCAATTAGGCGGACGCCGATTTTATCCTGCAGGCCGAACAGGGGGGGCTCTACTGTAACGATCATGCCGGGTTTAAGTATTGCCGCTGAGTCTTCGTCGATTACTACGGCATCAACGAATGACGGCGGGAAGGCGGGGCCGACAACATATCCGGTCATATGCAGGCGGTATTGCTCCATGCCGGCACCCGCGATTACTTTCTTGGCAGCTTCATGAACCCGAATACCGGGCACTCCGCCTTTAATCTGTGCCAGAGCGGCATCGGTCGCATCCCGTGCCACCTGATAAACTTCCTTCATGCGCGACGTCGCTTTGCCTAAACAAAGCTGTCTGCCAATGGTGGCTGAATAGCGCTTGTAGGAAGGTCCGAATTGAATATGCATGAAATCTCCCCTGCCGAGTTTACGCTCGCTGGGCGCCCCGTGAGCATAGCAACTCCGTTCACCGGTGCAAAAATTCATGGGGCTCGAAGGTGCATCGCTTCCCAGTGCCATGATTGTCCGGTGGACTTCTGCGGCGACTTCCAGTTCGGTTTTGCCTTCAGCAATGGTATCCACGGCTGTTTGCATACCTGCATCCGCCATATTGGCCGCCTTTCGCATGTAAGCGATTTCTGCAGGGGATTTGACTGTTTTCAGGTCCTGGATCAAGTTGGTCGGCTCCACGACCAAAGAATCCCCCAGGACATTTTTCAATTTTAAATAATCATGTGGATGCAAATAATATTGCGGCACCTCCAATCCGATTCGGCGTTTTAAATATCCCTTTTCTTCTAAAATTTGTTTGACAACATCTACTGCCGCCTCGCGATTTCGCCCACCCCAGCCCCGCACATCCTCGGCCAAACTTAATTCTGTGGCCTCCGGAACTTCCGGCAGGCGGGCAAGATATGTCAGGGGACCCCCCTCGAGTGTAAAGAAAAGCATCTGGAGTTCTTGATATCCCTTGGCGCGGCATCCAATGAGATAGTTAACGTTGACCGGGGATAACACCAACAGAAGATCGATGCCCGTTGCCGCCATTTCAGCTCTAACCCGCGCCTGCCGCTGTTGGAACTCCTCTAATGCAAAATCATACTTTGACACGTTTCACCTCCATTGATAGCGCAAGAGGATTTATATCTTCAATGAATAAAAAGAGCCCTTAGGCTATGCCAAACATTCAAGATTCACAAGGATTAATCTTCACATTTTTTAAACGGCTTTTGAAAATTAAACTCCCCGCCGCCCTGACGAGGGATCCTCGTTGCGCTGCGACAAGACTTCCATCGCTCGTCGCCGCCGCGGGACCGGGTATGGTGCCAAAGACGAATAAAAAGCGTCTTTCAGGCTGAGCTGGTTGTTTGCCAAAAAGCGTGGTGCTTTGAGTTGGGGTGATGTACGGTTGTATTCAAAGAAGTTTTGGTATAATGAAAAAAGGTGCTGGTTTCATATATTACTCTGCAAATCAATGGAGGACGAAATGAAAATTATGGTGTGCTTTGATGGATCAAATGTAGCCAAGGATGCTCTGGATCTGGCCAAGAAACGTGCCAAGGCTTTGGGTGCCGATATTTATCTGGTGACTTCGATGGTCGGAGGCCCCGAGGTGCCAAGAGACAGTTTCGAAAGGGCTGAAAAAGATTTAAAAAGTGCGAAAATCAGTGTCAGAAAAGATGATATCTCGTGTGAGACCCATCTTTCGGTTCGCGGTCTGGAGGCCGGTGAGGACCTGGTCCGGTTTGCCAAGGAAGAAAAAATTGATGAAATCTACATTGGGGTCAAAAAAAGGTCAAAAGTAGGAAAATTCATTTTCGGCTCGACAGCGCAATATGTGATTCTGGAGGCGCCCTGCCCGGTGGTGACGATCAAATAGACAGCCTGCAGTTAATTCAGGGGTCGGGGTATTTTTTTCACGGCAAGATGCCGGGTGGGTGCCTGCCAAGCCTGACAGCGGCAACCGCCTTGCATTTTACTGGTTGCTATCTAAAACGGTCACTCTAACAAGAACCGACACCGTGTTTTGCCTTTCTCGGCGGCAATAGCCCTTTGCTCCTTAGAAGCAGCGGGGCGATCAGCTTGTCGTGAAAAAAACACCCCGACCCCTCGAGTAATTGAATTTTCTCTCGCGACATTTAACGCTCAAATTTATATGAGAAAGAAGATCAAAAGATGACCCAGGCGGCCGATACAGATTGGAAAGACCTGGTTGTTTCTCCTGCGAAGGTCCTGGACTATATCAAACCGGGTATGAACATATTTTTGGGAAGCGGGGTCGCTGAACCCAAAACCCTGATGAAATACCTCATGGATTCCCACGTCAGTGAGGCAAAGGATCTGGAATTGATTCAACTCAACAGCCATGGGGACATTCTATCCTTGCAAAAGCTTGATTACCAGAATTACCGTCTAAAGACCTTCTTTTCCGGATGGGTGGCCACCGAGGTAGCTGCTGCCGGACGGATCGACTTGATCCCGGGTCGCCACTCCCAGATTCCCCGGGTTTTTAAAACTAAAAGAATTCCCATTGATGCCGCCTTTATACAAATAACCCCTCCCGATGAGGCCGGTTATTGTAGCCTCGGTTTGGCAGTGGATGTGGCCCGGGAAGCCATGGAGCAAGCTACGTTGGTCGTCGGTGAAATCAATACCCAAATCCCTTTCACCTTCGGCGATACCATCGTCTCCATTTCGGATTTTGATTTGCTGGTGCAGTCAACGGAACCGCCGACGTATTTCACCCGTTGGCCGGTGGACGATGTATTCGATCAAGTGGCGGCCAATATTGCCTCGGTGATTTCAGATGGAGACTGTCTCAGCTTTCGCACCGGTTCTTTGTTCGATGCTCTGGGTCGGCACCTGGCAGCCAAACACCACTTGGGTATTCACTCACCTTTTTTTACCGATGCCCTGATGGACCTGGTAAAAAGCGGCGCTGTCAGCAATTATCGTAAAGGCATTTTTCGGGGCAAATCCATCGCTTCCTACGCCCTGGGAACTCCGGAACTGTTGGCGTGGCTGGATCGCAATCCGCTGGTGGAAATTCAGAGTATCGAGCAGGTGTGCAATCCGGCTCATATCGGCCGGAACCCGAATTTTGTGGGAGTGTTCCAGGCCCGTAAAGTGGATTTGTTCGGCAGGGTTGCCTTCAATGTGGGAAAGGGCTTTATAACCTCCGGGCCGGGTGAAGCTGCAGACGTATTTGCCGGCGCCGAGATTTCGCCGGGAGGACGGACCGTGTTTGGACTGCCGAGCAGAAGCCCGAATGGAGAACCCCATATTCTGGTTGAGATCAAAGATCTTCGTAATCAGTTCCATATGCGTGAATCAATTGATATGGTGGTCACCGAATACGGAATTGCCAACCTAAAATGGCGACCCATCCGTGAGCGGGCTCAGGCCTTGATCGATATTGCCCACCCTAATGATCGAGAAACACTTGTAACAGCGGCCAAACAACATAAAATCCTATTCCCGGATCAGATATATCTGTCTGAAAGCGCCCGGTGCTATCCCATAGAGGTTGCATCTGAAAACACATTCAAAGGCCGCGTGAGGGTGCGGTTCAGGGCAATTAAGCCTTCCGATGAGGAGGCCATGCGCCGTCTGTTCTATCGTTTTTCGGATACAACGATTTACCGTCGCTATTTTTATCCCATTAAGACCATGCCCCACGATAGGATGCAAGAATACGTAAACGTAGACTACTGCAAAGAGATGTCCATCGTTGCACTGGCGGGCGAACCCGAGAATGCCAACATCATCGCCGAGGCCCGTTATTCCAAGGATGATGAGGGTTCCTATGGAGATTTTGCTGTTGTGGTGGACGAAAAGTATCAAGGGCTGGGCATTGCAACCCACCTTTATGAAATGCTGATACGCCTGGCAAAAGAACGCGGGCTGAAGGGTTTTACCGCTGAGGTGCTGCATTCAAACAAGGGAATGATGAAGGTTTTTGAAAAAGGTGATGTGCCGATAAACGCCCGGTTGCAAAATGGCGTATACCGGTTGACCATTCCTTTTGATGTGCAACCTCCGCAAGCGGGGCTGGAGAATAGTTCACACAGAATTGGAAGGCCATTATGGAGAAAAAGCCAAAAAAAACACAGGTGAATTCCTGGAATGAATGGGACACGCTCAGACACGTTATCATTGGCCGAGCAGATTACTGCTGTATCCCTTGGCCGGAGCCTGCGCTGGATGCCAAGGTCCCGTTAAACAGCGACATGAAGGGCATGTATGGTCCGCGACCGCAGGCGACCGTGGAAAAGGCCGATGCGCAGCTTGACAATTTCGCACAAGTCCTCGAGCAAAGAGGCATCCGGGTGGACAGACCGACCCCGCTTCAATGGTGCCAGGCCATTGGAACCCCTGACTGGAAAGTCAACTCAATGTTTGGATGCATGCCCCCCAGGGATGTGCTGCTGACCGTCGGCAAGGAGATAATTGAAGCCACCATGTCCTATCGGTGCAGATGGTTTGAATACCTGGCCTACAGACCACTGTTGCAGTCTTATTTTGCGGAAGACCCTGAAATGAAATGGGAGGCTGCGCCAAAACCCCGGCTAACGGATGCGGATTACAAGCCCGATTATCTGAGTGATAAAATCACTGAGGAACAGCGGCTAAAGTGGACCGCAGAAAAAAACTTTGTCACGACCGAGGAAGAGCCATTGTTTGATGCCGCCGATGTTTGCCGAATGGGCAAGGATTTGTTTGTTCAACATGGTTTTACCACTAACTTAAAAGGAATTGATTGGCTGCAGCGGCATTTTCCGCGGCATAGCATACATGCTGTCAATTTCCCGGGGGATCCCTATCCGATTCACATTGATGCTACCTTCGTTCCCCTGCGACCCGGCCTTTGCATCAACAACCCTAAACGACGACTACCCGAGGATCAGAGAAAAATATTCGAAATAAACGGCTGGGAAATTGTGGATGCTGCGCAACCTGCCCATAAAAAACCGCCGCCCTTGTGTTACTCGAGTGTTTGGTTGTCTATGAATTGTCTCGTCCTCGATACGAAGACAGTTTGTGTTGAGGCCAGCGAGGTTCATCAGCTGGAACAGATGGATCAGCTTGGCTTTGAAGTGATCCCGGTTCCTTTTAGAGATGCCTACCCATTCGGCGGGGGTCTGCATTGTGCCACGGCCGATGTTTATCGGGAAGGCAGTTGTCAAGATTATTTCCCCAAAAAATTGTAGCGTATCTCATGAGACAGGCTCAAACAATTCGGAGATCTTTCGGATAGGGTGTCAAATATTGGAATCCGGTTTTGGTCACAACAATGGAGTCACCCACCCGCGCACCAAACTCCCCGGGGATGGTAATTGCGCCGTCCACGGCGAACGTCATTCCGGGTTGAAGTGGCGTTTTATCGCCTTCCTTAAACTCCGGTTTCTCTAGAAAGGAATATCCAATTCCCCTGCCTGACCGATAACATACGCCGAAGCCGGCTTGCCGATACACCTCCAATGCGGCAGCATGCACCTCTTCTGCCGCAACGCCCGGCCGAACCATCTCAAGTGCTGCGGCCTGGGCCTTGAGAGCGATCCCGTAGAGCCTGGCGTGTTGGTCCGAAACATTGCCGACAAAATACTCCCGATCGAAGCCCAGCTTAAACTGCCTGAAATTTGCAATTCCGCAAAAGCACATATACACGGGGTCTCCACGCTGAATGCGCCGGACCGTTGATCGCCGGTGGACCATGGAAAGCTCGTGTCCGGATTGGAGCACTTGCAGGTTGTAAATCGTGGGGGAAGACAACCGCTCTGGGCCATCTTCACTCAGAAATTCAGCAGCTTTTCTTGTGCCGCCGGCGATTACCGCCAGGGCGACCTCGTACTCGGGAACCCCTTCTGCAATGGCATCGACTCCCGCCTGGCACATGGCAATGGCCACCTGGCCGGCCTGGCGCATAACCGAAATCTCCTCAGAGCTTTTGACCATCCGCATGTCACCAAGAGTGTCTGAAATATCAATGAGCGCGGCTCCGGGAAATTCGCGCTGCAAGCACTCCAAAATCATCGGGTGGGTTTTATTGCGCAATGTACCCATTCTCTTGCTTTTAAGACCACCGAGTAAATCCTGCAGGTGAGCGACCCATTGCCCCCCAACGCCGTCCGTCCATTCCCGCATATCTTCAATCCAGGTCATGGCTCGGGCCATCTCGGCTTCCAGGCCGGGGGTGATAATCGTGGGAGAACCGGATTGCGGCACAATCAGAATGGTAGGACGACCAAATTCCATGGCCAAATAGCCCCAATAACCTGAAAGGTAGTAAATATTGTCCGCGTCCTCGATAATTGCCACGTCTATTTTATCATCGGCCAGACGTCTCTGAAAATCAAGCATGCGCTTTTGCAACTTTTCCGCCATCTTTATTCTCCAAATTTTAGATCCTTGAAATGATGTGCCTTTGTTATGGGACACAACGCTAATGGGACTGCAAGAGCTTGCCATACCCCTGGATTTTATCATCCACTCCGGCGAGGCGAAGGGTTTCCCAGATCATAGCCTGGTTGCTGGCCACAGCGGGTTTGCCGGTTTCCTGTTCGAGAGCCTCGACAACATCCAAGGTGCGCAGCGCGCCGCAGCTCACGAAAATGGCCTCAGCCTCCGGCCGATCAATACTTTTGGCAAAATCTTTAATAAAATCCGGTGCGACACGCACCATATCGGCGTCCTTTTCAATATTCAATCCCTGGACATCCAGCACGTCAAACCCCCGATCGTTAAAATAGCGAGCCTCCAGGGCATTGATCTCATCGAGGTAAGGTGTTGCAACGACAATGCGCCGCGCATTAAGGGTGCGTAACGCCTTTACAACGCCGGTGATCAGTGTGGTAGGGCGCGCTCCGGGCGCCCCCTTTGCAAGTTCCTGTTTCACACGTTCCTCGCCGATGACAAAACTGGCAGACGTGCAGGCAAAGCAGACAACATCCAAGCCGCCATCGGGCAGTAGTAGAGACGCCGCAGCAGCCAATTTGTTGGCCGTCGCTTCCAGAGTCTCAACCGTGACTTCATTGGCCATTTGAACCCGGCTGAAATGAACCCCCACTCCGGGTGGTGCCAGACGAAAAACATCCTCTTCAATGGTCTGTTCCATGGCCAGGATTACAAAACCGAGCCTGGCCCGCCAGTGGCGTCCCCGATCGAGGCGAACCTGCCGCATGTCCGATCGATACGTTTTTTCATTGTTGCTCATCGCAGTATTTCTCCTTTTGGGTCTGAAAAGAACACAAAGCGACGATCGCATAAAAAGTTGGCAATTATTTGAGGGGTCGGGGTGTTTTTTTTCACGGCAAGATGATCGCCCCAGTGCTTCCAAGGGGCAAAGGGCGATTGCCGCCGAGAAAGGCAAAACACGGCGCCGGTTCGCGTTGGAGTGAAAATTTTAAACAGACGGCAGTAAAATGCAGGGCAGTTGCCGCTGTCAGGCTTGGCAGGCAACAATCCGGCATCTTGCCGTGAAAAAAATACCCCGACCCCCTCAATGATTTAAGCCACATTCACCTAACACTCTAAAAAAGTAATTTCAATGCCGGAATGTCTAACCGGAAAACCCGCATAAAAAAGTTGACAGTACCGAATTTTTCCAATATTTCCCCTTATAATAGATATATTTGTTTCTCTTCCAACCTTCGGAGGTTCAAATGGCAACACCGGGAACCGAAAATGTTAAGCCGTTGGTTCGATTCGAGCATATCGAAAAAAGCTTTGATGGCGAAACACTGGTCATCAAGGATTTAAACCTTGAAATTGCCCAAGGTGAATTTGTCACCATGCTGGGTCCGTCCGGTTCAGGAAAAACAACCTGCCTGCTGATGCTGGCCGGTTTCCTCACCCCGACAAATGGAGAAATCTATCTCAATGATCAACCTATAGGTAACATCCCTCCTCATAAAAGAAACATCGGCTTTGTTTTTCAAAATTATGCCCTGTTTCCCCACATGACCATCAGTGAAAATCTTTCTTATCCTCTCAAGGTCAGACGGCTGCCAAAAACTGAAATCGAAGACAAAGTCGCTAAGGCGCTTGCCATGGTGGAACTCTCGGGTTTTGAGGGCAGGATGCCTTCCCAACTCTCCGGCGGTCAGCAGCAGCGCATCGCCCTATCACGGGCGCTGGTTTTTGAACCGCAGCTGGTGTTGATGGACGAACCGCTTGGCGCTCTTGACAAGAACCTCCGCGAGCAAATGCAGTTTGAGATCAAACACATTCATGAGAGTTTGGGCATTACGGTTGTTTATGTCACCCACGATCAGAGTGAAGCGCTGACCATGTCGAACAGGATCGCCGTATTTAACGACGGGGTGATCCAACAAATCTCGACACCCGATATTCTTTACGAAAAACCGGAAAATGCTTTTGTCGCTCAGTTTATCGGTGAAAACAACCGACTTTCGGGAAAAGTGACCGAAATCAGCGGGGATAAGTGCACGGTTGACGTCGATGGCGGTGGTACGGTAAAGGCCTTGAAGGTCAACGTCGATGAAGTCGGTGCAAGGACCAGTATGTCACTTCGTCCTGAGAGAGTGACCGTCACTCCGGAAGATGAAAGTCTGGAAAACATATTTGAAGGCCGGGTGAGAGAGCTGATTTACCTCGGCGACCATATCCGGACCCGCGTAAATGTCTGCGGTAATGACGAATTTATCATTAAGGTTCCCAATTCTTATGGTCACCTGGTCGTGGATAAAGATCAAAAAATCAAAATCGGGTGGTCGGCTGATGACTGCCGGGCCCTGGACGCCTTTGACTAACACCTTTTTACCCAACTCAGGGGTCGGGGTGTCTTTTTCACGGCAAGATGCCGGGTTGTCGCCTGACAAGCCTGACAGCGGCAACTGCCCTGCATTTTACTGCCGGCTATTTAAAAGGCTCACTCCAACAAGAACCGACGCCGTGTTTTGCCTTTCTCGGCGGCAACAGCCCTC
>JASFTQ010000036.1:0-20961 GCA_050053515.1 Desulfobacterales bacterium
GACGGTGATGGTGGTCGCGCAAGAGGGTCAACTCTGCGGTTTGATTGCCGTGGCAGACACGGTCAAGCCGGAATCCCGCGAAGCCATTCTCCAACTACACGACCAGGGTCTAAAAGTTGTCATGCTCACCGGTGACAACCGGCAAACCGCACAAACAATCGCTGCCCAGGTGGGTATCGATGAGGTTGTGGCTGAAGTTAAGCCGGACGAAAAATCAATGAAAGTAAAAAGTTTTCAGGATAACGGAAGCAGGGTCGGCATGGTCGGAGACGGCATCAATGACGCACCGGCTCTGGCCCAGGCCGACGTCGGCCTGGCCATCGGGACGGGGACCGATGTGGCCATCGAAACGGCCGGCGTGATTCTTTCCAGCGGCAATTTAAGCGGTGTGCCCCGGGCGATCCGGATCAGCCGGGCCACCATGCGCACCATCAGGCAAAACCTCTTTTGGGCCTTTGGCTACAATGTGGTGCTCATCCCTATAGCAGCGGGCATTCTGGCCCCATTTGCTTTTTTCCCCGATTTTCTGCGTCAACTCCATCCCATCATGGCCGCCCTGGCCATGGCCTTCAGCAGCATATCGGTGGTCACCAATAGCCTCAGATTGTACCGCGCCAAAATCCACTAGAATCAACCTTAAAATCACCGCGCTTGTTGTTGGACCCCGTCCCCAAAACCGTCCTTCATTCAGGCGGATAACATTCATACAGTCCCCAAAAAGAGGCTGGAAAAGTATATAGCTACCTTGGGTGCAGAGACAATGCTGGAGGTTTACCGAAAAGTTATATTGTCTCTTGAACTGGAAGATGCCATAAACACGGTTTGAATGATATTTTTTATACTCAAACGCAACATTTCAGCCCTTATCCCTCTTTTTCATCCGCCAGTTGAGGTTTTTCTTATGCTTTCGGAAATACGTATTCCCCATCTTCGCTTGGAACTCCTTTTGGAAATCAAAAATTTTGTAACCACGGGACAGTTATTGGTTCACTACAGGCAATACTTCGAAACGGGGCGTAACAGAATGGTAAAAATCACGTAAAAAAAAGGGTTGCATGCCACGGGAAGTTTCGCGAAAATCTTTTTTGATGGTCAGTCTCTACGGTCTCATTTTTAAAAAAAAGTGGACAACTGGGTACTAAAACCTTATAGATATAAGGAGTAATCATGAGGGACATAATAATCATTTTGGGGATATTTGCTGTGTGGTTTCTATTGCAGGCATATATCCTGCCCAAACTGGGGATAACCACCTGAGTGCGCGGTGCTTGTCAGGTGACAGGCAAACAAGATCATGATGTACAACCCGGATCGGAAAAAGATACAGGATAAAGATTTTGAGCTCGTTGAATCCATAAACTCGGGTCGTTTCGAACTGTTTCAAGAACTGGTAAACAGGTATGAGCAAAAACTCTACAATTTCGGCTTGAGAATGTGCGGGGATGTATGCGATGCCGAAGACCTGGTTCAGGATACCTTTTTAAATGTCTTCAGATACCTAAAAGATTTCAGATACGAAACAAAGTTTAAAAACTGGCTCTATCGAATTGCCACCAGTACCTGTATAAAAAAGCGCAGAAAATCAAAATTTGCCCCTGAACGGGAATTGCCCCTGGATGAATTTTGGTCAAAGGAGGATGCTCATATCCCCGACGAGGTGCCGGAGTGGGCCCAGATACCTCTCGATAAACTGTTGAATGCTGAACTATCGAATACGATAAGAAATGCCATCTTGGAGCTTCCCGAGAAATATCGTCTGGTAATTGTATTACGGGATTTAGAAGGATTTTCAACGGCGGAAACCGCACAGATATTGAACCTGAAACCTTCCAATATAAAGGTCAGGCTTCACCGGGCGCGCCTTTATTTGAGGGATAAATTGAAAGGATATTTTTCCCATGACGAGTGACCAACACGACCATAGTCATTGCCTTTCGATGTTTCAAAAATTGTCTGAATATATTGATAACGAATTGGATGAAATGACGTGTCGGGCTATCGAAAGGCACGTGGAAGAGTGTGTCCCCTGTAAAATCTGTCTTGAAACCCTCAAAAGAACCGTAAATTTGTGCAAAAAAGTGGATTCCAAACCCGTACCCGAATCGGTTTCATTGAAATTAAAAGAACTCATCCAAAGCATGTCCGACGGCAGATCATCTGTGCAAAAGTGAGTCTCCGATTCGGTTAAATTAAAACAAGTCAGATTTAATCGAGACCCCCATTTTCAATTCACAATCAAATTCCACCTTTCTCAATATCAGAATCATTTCAATCACTCCCCCACAATCCTATCTCCCCTAATGATCTGACCAAGGGATGAGATACGCAAGCAATTCATTTCAACGCTTAAACTCCAGCGTTAGTGGCAAGGTGGCCTTGGAGTGATCACCGCCGGAATCATCAAATACCGCAACTGCAAAGCTATATCGTTTCAAAGGGTTAAATATGACATCGTCTTCATGGCCGGTATCCAACTTGCGGTAAAGCATAACGGTCCAGCTTTCTTTAGTATAGTTACTCTGTGCCTCAACATCAAAACGGGAACCCGACGGTTTGCGTGGCAGGCGGAAGGGGATCAGATCACCGGCCTTGAAGATCGAATAATCCTCTATCTTAACCGTTTCTTCAAAGAGTAAAAAACCCTGAACAGATGGGCTTTTGTTCGGATCCTGCATATAGAGGGGTTTCGATTTGTCTGCGGTTTGGTTTTGGACGTCACCGCCGGTGCCGGCATCTTTGCGGCGTCCTGTTTCACGATAGGATCCTGTGGGGTTGCCGGCTACGGTGAGCCAGGCATCATCCGCATGGCGATATGGATCGGATCTGGCGGCCTTCCAGTGCCACAAGTCACCCTTCTCATCTGCGGTTCGGGTAGCGAACTGCCAATCATTTTTAGGTACATCGGCAGGGCTATGACAGGTTACGGCACAACCGCGGGTGGCAAATTTTTTAATACGCGTAATCTCAAATAAAAGTGCGATGCGGTCCTCGTTACCTTCGAGATGGCGCCAGGTTTTGCCGTCGAATATCCAGGACTGTTTCGTGACACTGCGCGTCGGGTCATCCCAATTTAGCCTAAAATAAATATCGCGATCCGTGTAAAGGGCTCGGATTTTTACCATTCCTTCTTTATCGGCTAAACGGTCTCTTCCTTTAACGGGAACACTTACCTCCCGAGTTTTTCGCCAGATGGAATCATCCAAACCGGTTGGCGTTTTTTTTACCCGAATGGCTGTGATTGTTAATCGGTCGGCCCTGAGCGAATGTCCGGCGTCCCAAACCAGTCCGCCAATAATCAGGAACACCACCAGAAGAAGGCTTAATAGCACTTGCTTCCACATGACTTACCCCCCTGCGGATATTCTTATTTTGATTGAAATTATTTTATTCATGGGAGGCCCCAAAGTGTTCGATGTAACCCATAACGGATAGGCCGAGCAGAATCATTATCACGACCGCCGCTATAAACATGACCCGTTTTCGTTGCAAGGGATGGCGTTCGTCTGAGCGGTCCAGATACGGCAAAGCAATCAGCAATCCCACCAGTCCTCCGGGGATGATCGTCGAACTGAACACGGTAAGGGGCCCGGTGAAAATAGACGCCAGTTGATTTAAAAACAAAACCCACCATTCCGGTTTGGGGATGTAGGTTAAATCGGTTGGGTCGGCCGGGTCTCCGAGCGGTGCGGGCCAATACCAGGAAATCAATCCAAGCACGACTGTGACTATCAGGAACATCACCAGCCAACGGTTGACCATATTTGGAAAAAAAGAAACCCTTTTGCGGGATTCCGGTTCATCGGACAATGGGTCGGACAGCCCGAAATGAGCGATATAGTAAACGTGAATAGTGATTAAAAATATGAGCAAAAGAGGGAGAAATAGAATGTGAAGTACATAAAACCGCGTCAAGGCGACAATGCCGGTCATGGGACCGCCTTGAAGCATCCGAACCAGAAAGTCGCCTACAAGCGGAACTGTTGCGATAATACTCATTCGTACCTGGGTGGACCAGTAGCCCCTCTGATCCCAGGGCAACAGGTCACCCGTGATAATGAATAACGGTAAAACCAGGATTATCAGTACCCCGGATATCCACACCAGCTGTCTGGGGGGCTTGTAAGACCCCCAGATAAATGCTCGAACCAGATGCAGCCCCATGACGATCAGAAGCAAATTCCAGGAGTAATGGTGAATCCCTTTGACAACATCACCAAAGGGAAGGCTGAATAAAGAGAAATCGACACTGTCGTATGCTGCACCAGGAACCGGTGAAAAATATAACGCCATAAAGGCGCCGGACAAAAAAAGAAGAATGATCAGAATTGTTGAGAAGGCGCCGAAAAAGCGGTTCCACGTAATTGCATCACTATAAACCTTTAACGCTTTTAACCGATCGAAGATACCGTTCAGGGCTAAGTGTTCCAACAGGATTGCCGATAGGTTTGACTTTGTTCTATTCACCCGGTTGCTCCTGGAGTGCCTATGGTTACCTTTTGAAGTTCAGCGTCAGGACCTCGGAATCATAAGAGTCCTCATCACCGGAGTCATCAAATAACGCCATGGCAAAATTGTATTTTTTTCTGGGATTGAAGGCCACGTCGTCCTCATTACCCGTATCCAGCTTGCGATACAGCATGACGGACCAGCTATCATTTTTATAACGACTCACCGCTTTGATGTCGCCTCGTGAACCTTCGGGTTTTTTCGGTATCCTGTATGTAATCGTATTTCCGGCTTTGAATATAGCGTAATTATCAATCTCCACCGTATGGGCAGCAAGCAGAATACCGTTTTTGCCCAATGTGTTGCCCGGTGCCAGCATATATTTTGGTTTGGACTTGTCGGCGGTTCGATTTTTTATGTCGCCGCCTTTGCCGGCATCACTCTTTCGTCCACCCTTTTCAGCACTGATTTGTGTCAGCCAGGTGTCATCGGCAAATCCGGCCGGATCCGAACGAGCGGCCTTCCAGTGCCACAGATCACCTTTTTCGGCCGCAGTTGAAGTTCCGAATTTGCCGTCTTTTGCGTTCGGCGCTCCGGGTGGAACATGGCAAGTGACTGCACAACCCTTGGTGGCAAAATTGTTTATGCGGTTGATTTCGAACAATAGCGAGATCCTATCCTCATTGCCTTTCTGGTGTATCCACGTTTGCCCGTCAAATTTCCAGGCCCCCTTGGTTATGCTTAATGTCGGATCATTCCATTTAAACAGAAAATAAATGTTGTCTTTTGTGTAGACCGCTTGGGTGGCGACAGTTGCTTTTTTACCGGCGAACCTTTCCTTGCCTTCAAAGGGTACCTGAATAGCCTTTGCCTTTGCCCAAACAGGATCATCCAAGCCTGTCGGTGCGGTTTTAACGCTTGTTACAGTCAGGGTCTGTTTTGAAGCGCCTGTCACATCATTGGTGTTCAATAAAACCCCGCTAAGAATTGCTGCCAGGGATACAATCGTGATAGTGACTAAACGAAATCGCATACAGTACCTCCTTTGGTAAATTTAAGGTATAATTTTAGAGAGTCAGAAAGACCATTAATTTGTCAGCCTCAATTTTATGTTCCAGAGCGGTTAACCTTCTGGTTGGCGGTCCCGCAACAGGCTCTCCTGCTGCGTTAAACCGTCCAGAATGACAAGGGCATTCGAAACTCCCGCTCTCTGGATTCCAGATCACGTTACAGGCCAGGTGGGTGCAGGTGGATGAAAACACTTTAATCCGGCCGTCCCGTTCAGATTTGGCCCAAACAAATCCACGCCGGGGTAAAACCAGCCATCCATCTTTGACCATGAACTCGTAAGACAGCATTTGAAAATTATTCTGGGGAAGTTCTTCTGCAGCTCCGAAATCGATCCATTTTCCGGTGCCTTTTTTGGTGGCCGGAGCGATGACATAAGTCGCCAGAGGCACACCTGTCAGTATTGTTGCCCCACCGGCTAATGCGGCCATCATAATAAACGCTCTGCGATCGGCATTGACTTTTCTATTTGGCGGGTTTCCAGGTTTCATAGGATATTTTTTCAAGTTCAGAACATTAATACCATGCTTCAGTTCCAGAATGCGCATTCGGAGCAATCGTTTGGTCGTATGCCAAAACCGCTTTTAAAAAACGTTTGTTCCGTATCTGCTGTTCTGAGTAGACTACGAGGAGATTACGGGGGCATGACACCATGATCTTATAATCATCAGATGTCTATAGCGAAGGCTCTGTGAAATAAATGTAAAATCGATGTGAAAAATATGTGAAATCTGATTTTGCGCTGAATAGGGCGGGTGATAGCATTTTTATTGATTAGGTATGTAGATGTTGAAACATTAACAGCACTTTGGTTCCCTGTCCCATCTCACTATTTAATTCCAAGTGCCAACCAAAACGTTCGCACAATCTTTTTACGATCGCCAAACCCAAACCAAAACCGCCGCTGTTTTTTCCGCGTACATAGGGTTGTGTTATGGTTTGCAAATCGCAGGTGGCAATACCTGTTCCAGTGTCCGAAACTGTCAGGCGGTCGTTGCATATATGTACCGTGATTTTCCCTTCAGTGGTGTGTTTGAGTGCGTTTTGCAGTAAGTTGACGATCACCATTTGAAGGATTGACGGGGGTGCTGCAAGGGTCGGGTTGCCTTCAGCACGGCATTTAATATCAATAGGTTTTTCTTTATTCAGATGCCCGAGGTGCTCAATGGCTTCTTCTGCGACACGCACAACGTTACAGGACAGGTTGTGATCAATTGCGGCCTCCTCCCTCGCCAACCACAGCAAACTTTCAATATTATTTTCCATATTTCGCACGGCTCGCTTAATTCTCTGTAAGGGGCGATTAACCGTTTTGTCGTTAGTAATTTTTTTCTTAAGCAACAACTCAACGGCACCTTTTATGACTGTTACCGGGGTTCGGAGTTCATGACTGGCATCGCGGGTGAATTGTGTTTCTCGTTCCACAAGCGTCTTTACCCGCTTCATGGCGGTTTCCAGAGCCTTGGCAAGCACACCCACTTCATCATTAGAAAAACGACTCGAAAGATCTGTCGTCAAGCTCTCCGGTCCTGATTGATCTACTTGATCTGCAAGATAAACCACCGGCGCAATGACTTTACGCGAGGTGAGCAAACCGATCCATAGTCCCAACGCGATTACCAGAATCACGCCGCCGACCAGTACAATGCCTATTTTCAATTTGCGTTTTTCAGTAAATTCAAGGGTGCTCACATCATAAAGCAAATAGAGCGGCTTGTCATTTTCGGGTAAGGTTTTCACAGCGATGTGGTATTCTTTTTCTCCGTGGTATTTTTCGTGAAAACCTTCGGATATCCCGCTGACCAAATTTTTTGCCTCAGGCGGCATGAATTCTGTTCCGATGTAGGCTTTAATGTGATCGGAGGTGGGTGACGATGATTTGATGTATTTAGGGTATTCTTTGGTGAAATGCTCTATCTCGTGGGTTAAACGATTATCAATCAGGTTGTCATCAATAAAATCGAGGGAAAACCAAACCGCCAGAGCAAATACCGTCCCGAGCACCGCACCGAACAGGCAAAATGATATGATAATGCGCCAACGGAGACTATGACGATAAATCATCGGGTTCCACCAATCTGTAACCAACACCGTGTACTGTTTTTAAAATCGGTCTTTTAAACGGTCTATCAATGACCCTACGAAGGGCGTAAATATGGCTGCGCAAGGCATCGCTGCCCGGAAGCATATCGCCCCATAAGGCGCGTTCGATTTCTTCCCGTGCCACCACGTTGGGGTGTGATTCCATCAGCATTTTCAAAATCTTGAAACATGCGCGGTTCAATTCGATCGGATGCCCCCGGCGCTGGACTTTCATACTGCCGGTATCCAATTTAAGATCAGCCACACGGAGTAGAACTTGAGATGCTTTATCATTTCGTCGAACCAGTGCTCCTAATCGGGCCGCTAATTCCTCCAAGGCAAAGGGTTTAACGAGGTAATCATCCGCACCTGCATCAAAACCTTCCAGTTTGTCTGAGAGCGTATCGCGTGCGGTCAACATCAAGACAGGGGTGTGCTTTCCGCCTTCTTTCCGTAATTTCCGGCAATACGTTAGACCGTCCATTCCAGGCAGCATGATATCCAAAACGATGACATCATAGTTCTGGGTCAAGGCCAGGTGTAAGCCGCCAATGCCGTCCAAGGCAAAGTCCATAATATGACCTTGGGCTTCGAGATAGTCGCCGATATTTTCTGCGATGTCACTATTATCTTCGACAATCAAAATGCTTAATGGGGGGTGATCGTGTTTAATATGCAAGACTTGTCTCCCAGATGGCTTAACTATTTCATGATTACGATCTCAGAATTTAAGAAGTCGCTGGTGGGGTGTCAAGTCGGCATCACTGCTTAGGGTTAGCGAATTAGATCACAGCTGATTTGTTGAGAACTGCACTGCGGCTGAACCGGATTGGGGGCCGGCCGTGTAGCTTCAATCCGACGGTCTGGGCCTTTTGCAATGTTTGCTGAAATTGTTTGGCAGTGACATGCATTTTGGGCTCAGCGATCAGCAGATTGCCATGGGCTCCAAGGTTGGAAAGCAATTGTCTAAAAAATCGAGTCTTATTTCTGACTTCATGGACCATCCAGAATGTCAGAATAAAATCGACCCTTATATCTACCCCGAGATCTTCGAACCGGCATAAGTGGGTCGAAATTCTATCAGCGACACCGGCACGCTTTGCACGTTTTTCTGTAACCGCAAGCATCTTCGGTTGTAGATCCAGCGATAGTACTTTTCCCCTGTCACCGACCATTTTTGCCATAGCGATGGAAAAAAACCCCATGCCACAACCTACATCCATTACGGTCATTCCTTCGCCAACATACTTTGCCAGCATCCGATGGGGCTTGTGAAAAAGTTTGCGGATCGGATTATCAAATGAGTAGGCCATCCACCAGGGGCAGACGTGGTTTTTGGTCAAGATGTCATACAGTGAAATTTGCATGATTATTCCTGATCCGGATAATTTTATGTTTTGGTATGGCTAATCGCGATACTGTATCCGGGGCTACAAATTAAGTTGGCAACCGTCCGTTAACCTTTGAATTCCAAAAAAAGGTTTTCATTTTGGCCGTTGATTTGGGGCCGGTTATCTTTCCAGTCGTAAATCCGACAAGAATCGGTTTGGTCTGATGGAATCGTACAGCCAATAAAGGGCATCAGCGGATCGCCGGCTATTGACTTATAATTCAGCATCAGTGCTTTCGTTTTGGGGAAATTCTCAAATTCCAGCAGCCGGATGAAAAATATCGAGCAATCCCCCTCAAAAAACTCGCTTTTTTCTTTGAATTCAACAATTCTTTCCCTGAACAGGTCAATGGCCTTTTCATTATGACTTGATTCAACAATCAAATTAAATTCGCCGTGACGCCTGTCCGTTTCGTCGATTTCCTGTTGATTGGTAGTAAAAAAGAATTCGCCGATATAAATCATTTTTCACTCCTTATGGCTGATGTATTTTTTCGGTACGAAGGTTACGTTGTTTAGTTTAGGTGCTTAGCGGCGCCATATGGACAATTTTTTGTCGCTGTTTGTAACTTACAGTTCTTGACATTAGCTGCCGATGCTCGATGCTGGATACTGGTTTCTAAGGGCAATTGTCTTTGTTTTATCCAGCATCTAGCATCCAGTATCCAGTATCTGCCCACGCTGACATAAACATTCGTTTGCAAAATTTGTCAATTTTGGTTCCGGCTTGTCTGGATATGGATAAAAAATACTGTTAAAGTTTATCCCCACAATATTTGCAAAACTTTGCATCACTGTCGTGGCCCTCCGCACTGCAATTGGGACATGCTTGAGTAGAAAGTTTTTTTCGAAACGCCTGGGACAATTCAACGGTTACAATTCCAGTGGGCACCGCGATAATGGCATACCCAATGATCATGATAACGGCAGACAATGCCTGACCGATACTGGTTTTCGGGGATATATCACCATATCCCACCGTAGTCAGCGTTACAATGGCCCAGTAAATGCTACGGGGAATGCTGGTAAAACCATGGGCGGCATCCTCTATCAGATACATCAGGGAACCAAAGATGATCACGAGGGTCAGAACCGTAAAGATAAATACGGTGACTTTGCGCCGGCTTGCCCCCAGTGCCTGGACGAGCAATTTGGCTTCGCTTACATATTGTACCAGCTTGAATACCCTGAAGATCCGCAGCACCCGAAGAATTCGGATGACAAGCAGGTACTGACTGCCGGGTAAAAAAACGCTGAAATAGGTGGGCAGGATTGCCAGCAGGTCGACGATTCCAAAAAAACTGGTGGCATAAAGAATGGGTCGTCTGACGGAGATGAGCCGCAACAGGTATTCCATCGTGAAAATAATGGTAAAAAACCATTCCCACAAATACAAAGCATGCCCCCAAGACGCATGAATCGTGCCCACGCTGTCAAGCATTACCAGACTGACGCTCACGATGATGGATACAATCAGCAGCATGTCAAATAATTTGCCCGCCGGAGTATCGGCTTCAAAAATAACTTCGTGGAGTTTTCCCCGAAATTTAGCAAAGGAATTATTCCTATCAGATGCCATGACGCAACACTATTTTGTTGAAGAGTTCATTGCAATTCTAACGGTACCATTCCGAATACAGTTTTGTATTCATTCAGGGCGGTTTTTTTCAGGTCGCTATTAATCCGGACATCACACCAGGCCGCCGCCGAAACACGTATCTTTTTTTGCAGCGTAATTTGGCACGGAAAGTAAATGTTTTGCCAGAATCCGCTTTCTCGATTAATCAAAATCAATATCATGCACTGGTTTCCAGAAATTTGCAAGATGGATGCTCCTTGTCAAATGTCTCCCTCACTTTAACGGACAGATCTCTCATGTCGAAAGGCTTTTGGATGAACCCTTGGCACCCGCGGGCTAAAATTTCAGAGGCCTGCCCGTTTAAACTGTATCCGCTGCACAAAAGCACTTTTATCTCGGGGTTAATCCGGATCAAAGCATTATAGGTGTCACCGCCGCTCATTTCGGGCATGATCATATCAAGAATAACCAAATCGATCTTTTTCCTGTGTTGCCTGAAGATACCTAATGCTTCCTTTCCGCCCTTGGCTGTCAGTACGGTATAGCCCAACTCCTCCAGCATTTCACCGGTAGATTCGAGGATGATCTCCTCATCATCTATCAGTAGGATCGTTTCATTGCCGCGTATGAACTTTTGTGGTTGTACATCTTCTTTCACGATGCTTTTTTGCGAGGCGGGTAAATAAATATTAAAGGTCGCTCCTTTTCCTTTTTCACTGGAGACCATAATCATGCCGCCATGGTTTTTAATAATGCCATATGCGGAAGCCAATCCAAGGCCTGAACCCCTACCTCCCCTGACGCCCATTTTCTTTGTTGTAAAAAAGGGATCAAATATTCTTTGCTTGACAGCCTCATCCATGCCTTCTCCAGTGTCAGTGATGGAGATTTTTACATATTTGCCGGGTTCCAGATTCATTTGTTGAAAGCCGGTCTTGTCTATGCGGGTATTTTCGGTTGCAACGAAGATATCTCCGCCGCCGGACATGGCTTGCCAGGAGTTGATATAAAGGTTCAGTAAAACCTGCTCGATTTGACCCCGATCGATTTCCACAGCCCAGATGTTGTGTTGGAATTTGGCGTGAATATGGATTTCTTTCTTTGTCCGGCCAAACATTCGGTTCGTTTTATCGAGCAGGGTATTAATGTCTGCAGCGGTAACCTCGTATTTTCCGCTTCTGGCAAACCCGAGCAGCTGTTTCGTGAGTTCAGCACCACTTTGAACATATAATTCGATATTTTTTAATTTCGTATAATTGGGATGGTTGGGATTCGTATTGATCAACAGCAACGATGCATTCCCCTGGATACCCATTAATAAATTGTTGAAATCATGAGCAATGCCACCGGCGAGAGTTCCAATGGCTTCAAACTTATGCGCTTGGAGAAATTGTGCCTCCAACGCCTTTCTTAGGGATATATCCTGTAAAATAACCAGCAAGCCCGCTGGTTTTCCTTCATGATCATCATAACGGGAAGCACTGATGCTGACATCAATCAATCGCCCATCCTTTGTGTAGCGTTTCGTCTCAAAACCCTGACAGGGTGTTCCGTTTCCAATAAGTTTATTGAAGCGCATCCGGGTTGCCGCTTTTTCAAAAGCCGGTAGAAAAGGGATTTGTTTTCCCTCCACATCATCCAGACACCAGCCGAAGATTCGAGTAAATGCCGGGCTGAGGAACCGTATTCTTTCCTGTAAATCACAAAGAATGATGGCATCGACCGAAGAATGCAGCAGGGATTGATAAACGGCTTCGGCTTTTCTTGATTCTTCATAGAGCTTCTTATACTTTGCTTCACTTTCTCGCAGGGCTTCTTCAGCGATGGTTTGATCGGTTATATCCTCATAAGTGATCAATTGCTTATTATCTTTGAGCGCCACGGCCCTAAAATGAATAATTTTTTCCTGTCCATCCTTGCATGTCACCGTAAATATTTTGGGTTTGATTTCTTCTACCTTCGAACCCGCCACAAAATCCTGATACCATACAGCCGAAACTTTTTTGCGGTATTCTGCATCCGGGTAGGCTTTGCTGAACCAGGAGGCTTTATCCGGGAGATCGTTTAGGTCATATCCGAAAATATCCGTAAATTTAGGATTGAGGTACTCAAAGGATCGATCGGGTCTCATTATGGATATGCCAAAAGGAGCATATTCAGCCAGGGTCCTGAATCGTTCTTCACTCTTGCGCAACATTAACTCAGCGTTTTTATGTTTTTTGGCTTTGGCCATACCAGCGGTTGCTTTCGGTGGTTTCTTTCCGCAGACACCGGATGCTGTTTGAAAGTGTTGTCTTCTTAAACACTGAATTATATCACAAAAATGATATCGAAAAAACGGTATCCCTACAAAAGGGAAACCCTGTACCGTTAAGTACACGAGTAATAAAGCCATACAATGATTGAATGGCGTGAGAGATCTTGCGGCAGGAGCGGCCAAACGATATCGTCAGCCGCACAGTCGAGCCAAGCTTAAGGTGGGGCGGTTCAGCGGGATATTTTTTTTATCGCCGTCAAAACGCCAAATACGGCTATTCCCCATAACAAACTATTGATCATTATTGGTATGTATATCAAATCCCCCGGAAACCATTGTCTCGAATATAAAGAGAGGGAGATAATCGGGAAATATAACACCCGGGTTGTCCAGACAAACAGGTGAACGACAATCCCGGCGGCTTGATCGGGGGCGGTCACTGGCAGCAGCCTGCCGATAGTAAATGGAATAACGATCACACTGAGCGTAAAATGCATACTGCTGATTGCCAAAATGAAAAGGATTTTTTTTAACATCGGTGTCTGGTTCACAAAAATGAGTTGTTTTGATGCATTATCCGCCGATGCCCAATTTTTTGTCCACCAAAAGTTTGGTGATGGAAAGTATTTCCGCAGTTTCTATCTGGACCAGTTTGAGAAATATGACATACCGGGTTTCTTTTTCAATTAACCTGCCCGTGATAATCATTTTTGCACCGAGCATTCTACCCACTTCTACCGCATTTTCCTCGTCCACCAGACCGGCATGTTGAATTTCAAGTTCTTTTAATATCTTTTGCAAGTCCTGCCGTTCGACAGGCTTGAATGAAGGATTGCGGCTAAAAGAAAACAGTAATTGCTGGCTGAAATACTCAGCGTTTGCAGAAAGATCCTGGTTCGTCATGCCGATGGGAATAACGGTTGCAGGTGTTTTATCAGCTATGGCTATCGCAGAGTAGTCCACTAACTGGACGACAGCACGATCAAACAGTATTTGCAGTGTCTCTTCGTTGGTTTCCTCATCAATTTTATGGGCCCGGAAATAATCCTCTTCCTGCGCAATCGGCAGTTCGGTCAGATGACTGATTTCCTCTTTCGCCAGTCGAATTATGATGGCCTCCAGTTTGTCGGTTTGGTAATTGGCGCCGGTGTGATGGCTGACACTGCCCGGTCGGCCGCCCTCACTTTCGCCCGTTTCACCGTATGTCAGAAAAATGTATTTTGCATAGGTGTATTGGGCGATTTGCCGCAATACATATTCACCGGCCACATTCAGGCCGCCCGTGCCGATGGTGAACAGTTTGATGCCTGCGCTTTTCGCATCTGCGGCTGCCCGGGCATAGGTATATTTCTGGCCGTAGTCCAGATGCGGCGGTGCATCCGTGATGACAAAACCGATGCGGATGCCGTCCTGGTTCCATTCGATCTTTTGCAAGGCGTCATGCAGTGCAGATTGCAGGTCTTCCGGGTTGTCGCCGCCACCGCCGGCATAGACCCCGTAAAGCTTCCGGCTGAACGGTTCAAGGTCTGTCGTCAAGGGAATCACCGAGGTGACATAGTCATCCCGCTGGTCGCGATAAAGCACCATGCCGAAACGTACCAGCGGCCGGGATGAGAGGGAAGAAAGATTAAGGTTGATGATTTCAATGGTTTTTTTTAAGCGGTTGATTTCCTCACCCATGCTGCCGGTGGTGTCCAAAATAAAGACAATGTCCACCGGTATGCGGGGGGAGACGGCCCTTTTGCCGTTCAAATTTATCTCAATCTGGCGGCGGCCGTCTCTTTTGAAGATAACCTCGGTTTCATCCTGGCCGTAAATGATATCGGCACGGAATTTGTTGAATTTCCCTCTGAAGACCGAGGGGAAAAAAAGGTAAGACCCATCGGCGAAGGTTTTACCCGTCTCAATTTTATCACCTTCGTGATATATTGAAACCCCGGCGTTGGGAACCGATTTTCCGTTCACATCTTTTATCTGGAGTATAATCCTTTCGCGGACATCAAGCGGAATGTGAGGCACCCGATTGAATTTTTCGAGAAAGTTCAAGTAGTAATTAAACTGTTTGTTGTCGTCCGATACGCCCGCCTTAAGACCGGAGCTTCTTTTTTTCGTCGAGGGGCCGGCGGGTTTAAATGAAGATTTTATCTTGGATTCTGGTGTTGAACTTGGCGCAGCGAGCTTTAAGTCTTTTGACCTGGCGCCCTTTTTATCTCCAGCGAAAATTTCAAGAACAGCCCCTTTCTTTTCTGCGGTTGGCTCGGGTGTCTTTTCCTCACTTTCTGTCCGCACGTCGGCGGCGGTATCCTCTGCGGCTACGTCAGCTTCTTTGGCCGGCATTGCCGCACAGCCGATCACCATCAAACAGATCATCAAAACGATGATTCGGGGGTCGAGGATCATTTGGTTTGATTTTTTATTCATTTTCAAACTCCTTGGGATGAAGGACCCTGATCTGGCGATTTGGCCTGCAACAGTTTCTGCCAGGTCGGCCTCTCAAGAAACGAGCCGGTTACATTTTCCTCCATTTCTTCGAACATGGCAAGAGGTACGGCAAGCGTCATTAAACTTTCCCCAAGCTGCTTTCGGATGTAAAGCCTGGCCGAAATGTCGGTCAGACCAACCACGGCCCTTTGTTTTTTTGCTTTTGATTCCCGATAGGGATAGATCCCTATGGTTTGGCAACCAGCGGCATAAGGAATAATAACGTTCATATTATCCGGGCGATCGTAGTTTGCCAACACCACCAATGCTGAAAGTTGATCGGGATTGAAAAAAATATAACAATATCAGGCCTTTTTAAATACGGGTCCACACCCGATAACGGTTTGAACACCCCATAGGAGGCCGGGGTATCGGTGATGGGCAAACCGGCAATGAATTGGTGAACCCGCTCCGGGGATTTAAGGTAACGCTCTCCCTTCATAAAGTTATCGAACGACTCGGCACGCATAAAAGGTTTTACGCGATTTGCAGCTTGCCGACCGGTATCCCATGTCTCATTGCCGACAGAGAGAAAATGGCAAAAGCATTCTTCACCTCCCGATGCGATAAATATAGATTGGATCATTGTTCAGGGAGTTGCCGGGTCGCAACACCCGCTCCGGAGTCAATCCGGGCAAGGCAAAATTGCATGAAACAATTACCGCCCCTGGTTTTAGTTCCGACCACAGCTTAGTGGATAATGATTTCATGACGTCCGGAAAAAGATAGCAGAAGACGATGTCCGCTCCCGTCAAATCCGCCCGCCAGAAATTCTGCAACCGAATTTTTACGCCTCGAACACCAAAACAAGCTACCCGTGCCTTTAGGTAAGCCAATGGATTTATTTCGAATCCAACTGCCTGAACGCCGTAACGTTTCCGCACATGGCGCAGCACCCGGCCATCCCCACAGCCCAGGTCTACCAGCAACTGTCCGGAATTCATCGGTACAGCATCCATGAAGGCAGCAATCCTTACCCGGGAGGTAGACACATAGAGCGCACCCTTTGTAGCAGGTAACACTAGAGCGATGCTAAAGGCATAGGCCATTTTAAACGCGAAGGCAGCGCCTAACAGCAGGATGATTATCCAAATTAATACATCCATTTTCCAAATTGCGGCCACGCACCAGTCGACCGTATGAGCGATATCGTGCTACATTCCCCTGAAAATTGTCGCCCTGCCTTGTTTTGGAGCGTTGCGGGCAAGTTTCATATATTTCTTGACAATGGGTTCCGTTAATTCTAACAATTTATATACTTGAAAATTTTATGGATTGTTATTAACATAGCCTGAAAACAGTGAAACCACACAACCATAAGGAGGCAAGGTAAAATGGCCAGTACCGATCGCCGCTCTACCAAACGCGTTCCTGCCAAGTACGAGATCAAACTCATCCATGAGGGAGACTATCTCATATCCTTCAGCAAAGACATATCCGTGGATGGCATGTTTATTCAGACAGACAACTTTCCCGACGTCGGTGATACCACCAAACTGACCTTCTCCATTGGAGAACTTAACAAGGTATCTGTTGATGCCAAGGTCGTCTGGGTCAACGATGTTGAGTCCACCAAAGATGCCGGCATGGGCGTTCAGTTTATGAACCCCCCCAAACATTTAAAAGACACCATCTTGAAAGTCGTCAACCGGGTCGCGGTGCTTGAACGCTAGGCGGTGGCCAAAACCAACAGCACAATGCGAACTGCGGCAACCATACTTTCAAGCGGTAAAACCCCGACCCTCTTTAGTTTTTAACCGCCACGGCAACACACAGCCTACACCTCACGATCACCCATACCCTTCGTATCTGACAGCATCTGCAATTCAGATTTGTATACCCAGTGCCGAAAGTTCAGACATGATTACAGAATCCCACCCACGATTGGCCTTTGGGTTTGCGGGGCTCGGATGCGTAATCTGACCGATGACCACATCACTGCCGGACAACGCGATTTGAGCACGTTCCCTGGCAAAGCGGCCCACTCCCACCACATAACGGGGTTTTATCCAATTTATGGTTCGCCGGAGTGCCCGATCACAGACCTCCAGCAATAGTTTTCGCTCTGCAGCGCGCAAGTTGTTGGGCGTTCTATTGCGACCGCTGCCCTCTATGAATAGCAGGGGGCAATAATTGGCAACAAAGAACCGCGAGAAAAACCTCTCAGGAGTTTCAAACTGGCCACGGGCCCAGCCCCACAGCCTTCTCCCGCTGACCTCACTTCTTTTACAATCAAAACCCTCAACCGGACGTTTTGGATGCATTCGTTCAGGTGTTCCCACGGAAGTTTCAATCCCCAACCAATTCCTTACGGCCGTGACCTCACCAAACGGCACGCCGGTTTGAGCCATGCCCCAGGGGCCGGGATTCATTCCGATAAGGACGACCTCCCTTGGGCGGCCGGCGTAGCGTCGCAGATATAGGGTATGGGCTTTTTTTGCATATTCAAAAGGGTTGTAGACATGGGTGACCGGGGGACCGAAATCCAAGGGACGCAAATCTATCAATAGATCATCGATGATTTTTTCTAAACGCATAATCGAATATTTCAGTCGAAAGCGTTCCCTCAGCTACTTTGGTAACCGGCCCGGCCATCATGATCTGGTAGTCCTCTGAAATGGAGATGTCGATTTTGCCACCCGGCATGTGAACAACGATGTCTGAATCACACCGTCCCAATCGATGCGCCACTGCAGCTGCGGCACTGCTGCTGCTTCCGGATGCCAGCGTGTAACCGGCCCCCCGTTCCCAGATTTCGATCTGAATGTTGGCACGGTCTAAAATCTTCATGAACTGGACATTTGTTCTGTTTGGAAAAAGCGGGTGATTTTCGATCTGAGGTCCTAAACGGCGGGTTTCCGCTGCCGAGATTTCATCACAGGGTATTACGCAATGGGGATTTCCAATGGTAGCGGCACAAAAGATCAATTCCTGCCCATCAACATTCAGGGTCTCGTTGATTACCTCCCGCGGCTTTCCATCAACCGGTATCCGATCACTGCAGAAATTGACCCGACCCATCTCAACGGTGGCACTGCGCCCCTTCGTGTGGATCCGGCATTTAACGATGCCACCGGCGGTATGAATCGTAAACCGGTCCCCCCGGACAAGACCCTTATCCCAGAGATACCGGGAAAATATACGCAATCCATTACCGCTTTTTTCAGCCTCACTCCCATCGGGGTTATAAATTCGTAAGGCAAAGTCAGATGTTGCCGTATCCAGGGGGCCGAGTAAAATTCCGTCAGATCCGATACCGAAATTTCGGTGGCAAATTCTCTGAATTTGATCCGAAGACAGTTTCTCGTGAAAATCGGCAGGATCGATAACAATATAGTCATTTCCGAGAGCGTGATATTTGTAAAAAATCATACACCCACTCACTTTCTACGTTCTTTCTTTTTTTTCTTTCTCGGGCGGGTTTTACCGTAGGTTTTTTTCCAGATTTTTCCGCGCTTTGTACGTTGATCACCTTTCCCCATGTTTGATCCTCCGGCGAATTAATATTTGTCATTTGGGTTGGTGCATGTTTATCCCATCGCGAATATAGCATTTCATTCGATAGGCATTGGGGGTGATGAATAGACTCTTCATTATTAATTAAAAATGATTCGATGATCAAGCTTTATTCGCCTTCGCTCGAATATCCCGTTCCCAGACTCGACGACTCGCCTGAGGGCTGTGCATGGGTCTCGGCTGAACCCTTGAGGTGGGCTCCTCGGCCGAGCGTTCAGTCCGAAGAAAACCCCTCGTCGAAGTCTTGCGACAGGATGAGAAACCCATCGTTAAATTCAGCTAAAATTTGACGGGTGATCTTCACTCTGCTAATATTTTTTTGATATGACCACCACTTCCGACAGAGGGGAGATTTATGAAGAGACGTTTACACTTGCAAGGAGATGATGTATCGATCCCTCATTGGGTCGTATCTCTCTTGCTGATGAGCGTTGTTCTTTCCTGTTCTCACATTTTGGGAAATGGATCCGGCACCTTCAGTTACACGGATAAAATCCAGTTTGGCCGTGCTTTTGAAAAGCTGCAGATCATTGGTGAAGGAACCGAGTTTTTAACAATAAAATGCGATATTTCAAGATCCCTGCTAGACAGATACAACGTGTATGCCCTGGTTTTAGACCAGGATATGCAACCCTTGAGAAAGGTCAGCGGTTTTAGCGTTTACCCGAAAATCAAAGCAAAAAACCATCTTTGGTTTTACTTTTTGCGTTATCAGCCCGGTCACATGTTTCATTCCTCTACCCGGAGCCAATACATAAAATTCACGGTGGTAGCAGGCAAAACCGTAAAATTGGAGCATGTTGTAAAGAGCCCCAAACTCTGGGGGTCCGCAAAAGAGGTAAAAATTTTCGATCTTCCGGCGCCGCCGGATAAAACACCCGGGTATTTGATTTTAAAGGATTACACGTTTTTGGCCAAAGGGGATATCAGAAAACCAGAGGGATACTATGTGACGGGAGACGTGATCGGCTGGCGGGGCCGCTGGACGCATTTTATGGCGACATCGAATGTCTTGGGCAGAGATGATCTGGTACTGAAAAACATATTGCCGACAGATCAAGGCTGGTTGGAATTAATGACGGGGGCGACCCATTCGATGAAAGAAGCGGTTTCTCCTGTTGAACCCTATGTTAATGGATGGTGGGACGCCAAAGGGTATTTTCATCCCGATAATTTGAAGGTCTACGGGTTGAAAAAGCGTTAATTCAAAAGAATTTAGCAGATTTTTTGTGGACGTGATCGCCGATGCGCCGCATGCGCTCCAGCTCCTTATCGCTCAAGGGGCCCAGTTCAAGGCTTCTGAGCGCCTCTCGCATCTGGTTCAAGTCTTTGGGACCGCTCATACAGATATCCACTGCTGAATGGGAAAGGGCAAAACGGTAACAATCGCTGCCCGAAGGCGGTGCCTCGCCGCCCGGCATTTTCCGGGGATTCAGCAACTGCCCCCAACGGGTGGCCGTATAGGTAATAATACCCGGCCGTGTTTTTTCCTGAAGATGGATGAAAATATCATTCTCAGCTCCCCGGTGGGCGGCGTTGTAGCGAATGTGGAACAGGTCGAATGTGCCCTCTTTTGCCAGACGGGGGAATAGTAAGCGGTTGTGGCTGGAAAGCCCGAGAAACCGGAATAAACCCTTTTCTTTCATCTCAAAAGCTTTATCCAAGATTCTTTGATTGGGCCGGTGGTTATGCCAACCCAAGAGAAGAACATCGGCGGAATCCAACCCCAGTGATTTCAGAGCCTTTTTATAAAATAAATCCATTAAGAAAGCCGAACGCGAATAACTCTGGATAACAACAACCAATCGATCACGCTTGCCCTGACCGCAAATATTTTTAATCGCCTGCAGCATTCCGGTTTTGCGTTGAGAGCCCCAATAAAAATAATTACACCCCTTTTCGAAAGCCTCCTCATACGCATTCGGCGGGGCCCCGTAACTGGCGGCAACCCCCAATCTTCCAACTTCAAGACCGGTGTGCCCCAGAATTCTTGTTTGCCTGAAATCCATGTTATGCCCTCTTGACAATCACTCTAATTTTTACAGTCGCAGGAAATCGATGGTGATGGTTCAACGGTTGCCTACGCCTTTTGCGACAGGTATTCGGGTGCTTCTGGCTCCAGGTGGAAATTACCATATCGTT
>JASFTQ010000037.1:0-20728 GCA_050053515.1 Desulfobacterales bacterium
GGGTGAAAAAGTCGCCGTCATCGGGACAAGCCTCAGCGCCATAGAAACAGTATTAACACTTACTTCAGATGGTCAATTTGTTCTGAATGATTCTGCTGAAATCACGTATGCACCCTCACGGAATCCAAGAAAATTTGTCCTCTACTCCAGGAGGGGGCTGCTGCCAAAAGTCAGAGGCAAGATGGGGAGGTATAAAAACAAGTTTCTGACGATTGAAAATGTACAACGACTCAGCGCTGTGAACCATAACGGCTTGTCTCTTGAGGCCATGTTTCAGTTGTTGAATTCAGAGCTGCAAGCCGCCTATGGTCACCCTTTCGAATGGGCAGAAGTATTAAATCCGGGGCGGAGGCCGGCAGATCTGCTGGAGAAATATTTGAAAGATGCAAAAAATGGGGATGGTCCCGATGGGGAACTTATTTGGCAAACCGTTCTTCACCAGGCCTTTCCGATGGCGAGAAAGTTTTATCTAAAATTGACACTGGAGGATAAAAAGCGTTTTGACAAAGATTATACCACTTTGTTTTTCACTCATGCAGCCATGCAACCGGCCATAAATGCCGAAAAACTACTGGCCCTCATGAAGGCCGGTATTGCTGCGGTATTCAAACTCGGCGTCGATTATCAATTCTTAAAGAATGACATAACAGGATGCTATGAATTCATTTATCAGAACTCCAGGGGCAAGCTGAGAAGAGATGTTTACCGGTATGTCGTCAATGCCCGCGGGCAGGAAAAATCGTTAGAGACAAACCCTTCGGCTTTGGTCAAAAATTTACTGAGTTCCGGAGCAATTCAAATAGAAGAACGCCGGCATGGCCCCATTACGGCAAGGCCGCCCCAAAAGGGTGCATCTGATCCGGCAGCCGGACTGCACTCATATAAAACCGGAAGCATCTGGATAGATCCCCACACGCATGGTATTATGAAAAAGGGATCTGATGGGAGGGGGACACCGTCGAATGCAATCTATGCTGTTGGAGCCATGACCCGGGGGCAGATAATAGATGCCAGCATGGCACATGGAATTGCGCAGTCAACAGCCACAATCGCACAAGATTGGGTCGATTATCTGGTGCAAATCATGCCCCCATGATGCCCGAAGACCGGGGTTCGCAAAATTCTTCAATTCATCAGGCTTACAGATACTGCATCTTTCAGGATTTGCCAATGTTTTTAGCTGCTAGAAGATCACGCGGATGAAACCCTTATGCTTTGACCAGGCTTGTCTTAATTTTAAAAGGTGAGCGGTTGACAAACAGAATATCATTCGCCATCAATTTTAAGCACAATCTTTTCAAAACACCTCCCACAGCGCAATTCTTTTTCAGTAATCTCCAAGCAATTTTGAGGTGTTCTCAATGACCAACCACAATTTTCACATTTAAGAATTAAGATGTTGGTTTCTTCACTCTGTCCTGACACCGAGGAAGCTGTGGCGCCCATCATGATTTTGACCTTAAGGTTGGCTGTTAAATTTCAAGGGGAAGACCCTTTAGAGTGATTGTCAAAATAATATTCCGATAGGCCGAAGTACAGGCCGGGGGTAAATTTTTATCGCCAAGCTGAATAGCCCGGTGATTCTAAGCCACAAAGGGTTGTTGTTGCCGGGATAGGCAAACGACGGTGAGTCTTTGTGACAACCACCACTAGCAGGGGGGTAATTGATAGTAAATGGCCATTTGCGAGCCAATGGGGCGGTGATCGTGCATCTTGACGACAAAAATTTACCCCCTGCCTGCACCTCCTGATTCCTCGTTATTTCGGAACATTATTTTGACATTCGCTATAACCCATCTTAGTTCAAAAGCGATTTCCATGCCAAAATATGGTTTTTCCCATAAAAGTTGAATTCGATAAATTTTCAGTTATATAGGGGAATTTAGCCGAAACCGTTTGGGCAAAAAACTTTACAAGAATGTAATTTGTCAAAATAAATTAACAAATTTGTAGGACTATATGACTTGACTGCCATAGGCTTGGATATTCGGACATTGACCGGAATTGTGATATCTCAATGTCCCGGCACTTGACATCAACATGAGAACACTGGTGTTGCTTACTTATTGCAAAGAATTCATCAAATATGAAACTCGCCGCTTTTCGATCGTAACTTTTACTGCCCCCTTATCGGGTCCGCTCCGGTAACTGCCTTCACAAATACCATCTTTGATTTTATGTGAAGATTAATGCGTGCTCATGAAAACCCGGCGCTTTGGTATTGATATTTGGTGTGAATTCTTCTATCTAAAATCTCTATAAATAGTGTGGATTCATTACAACGGTCAGCTGTCTACTTAGAGGAGGAAAAGCATGGACACTGAATTGCCGGGATGTGCCCGCTGCACCTTTCAAACTCAGGATCGCCTGTGTCAGCAAGAAAATGGAAAATCCCCCCCATTCTGTGCCACTCGGAATTACAGGGATGTTATTAACAAGGCTCTGGAGGAATTGAAAAAACCGGACATCCTGGAATTCGCCAGACAGGCTTCCATTCAGGAGGGGGAAGGGTACGTCAACCGAGAGCTCGGGTACGATCAGGTGAAAGCTTCCAAACCGCGCATCATGGAAACCATCGAGTTTGCACACAGAATGAATTATCGGCGGATCGGGTTGGTGTTTTGTATCGGTCTTGTAAATGAGGCCAAAGTTGTCGAAAACTTGCTTTCCGCAGAGGGATTTGAGGTCATCTCAGCCCTATGCAAGCTGGGCCGCGAACCTAAAGAGACGATTGGTGTTCGCGACGATCAGAAAATTCGGATAGGATGTTTTGAGTCCATGTGTAATCCCATCGCCCAGGCCTTTGTGCTAAACAGCGAGAATACGGAGTTTAACATCGTGATGGGTCTGTGTGTGGGGCATGACTCCTTGTTTCTGAAATACGCCGATGCACCCTGTACCGTTCTGGCCGCCAAAGATCGTGTGCTGGGCCACAATCCTTTAGCAGCGATCTATACGATCAACAGTTACTACCGCTCTTTAAAAAAGAAAACATGACCATTGTTGATGAAAACGGTCTTAAGGTTTGAGCGTTGCCAAAGAGTCCTCGAAAAGTTCAGGTCGCTTTTCCCTCAACTTGGACATAAACTCCCGGCTGAATTGACGGCCGTAATTAAAGAAATGCTCGATCCGGTCTTCCGTCGAGTCGAGAGGAATTTCACATCCGGAAGCCAAAATGTAACCTCTGCCCCCGGCAGCTGTTTCAATGCAATTGCGTATAGCCTGTTCGATGTCCCCACGACTGCCGTCGGCAAACAGGCTGGTGTGAACATTGCCCATTGCGGTTACCCTGCCGGCGGACAGCTCCACCAGGTTTTTTAAGGAAGAAGGTGCGTCCAGGCTCAAAATGCTGATATTTGAATCCAGTATCTCTTCCATCACGGGATCGATGTAGCCGCATATATGCAGTGCCGTAAGTGCTCCTTTGGATCTAAAGTAGCCGCAAAGCTCTTTGTGATAAGGTTTTATAAACTCTTTGAAAATTGTCGGAGATATGAGGCTGCATGATGCGGCGGCCTCGCCGAGTGAGGGCGCAAATCCTGCTTCTATCAGAGCATCTCCCACCGTTTTGACCACCTCGGTGGTAAAGTTCATAAGTTCATGAACGAACTCAGGGTCGTCAACGGTGTCCATCAAAAGTGATTCGACACCCCTGAGATGGATAGCAATATTCCAGGGTCCGGAATGCCCCAATCCCACAGTCGCCGTCTTTCTCACCCGAGAAGATACCCCCTGGCACACTTCCATGAAATAAGGGATTCTGCCATCCTTTGAGGGATCGGGTATCTTCAACCGGGCAAGTTGTGACTTATTTTCCAAAAGAAGCAATTTGGGGTGTGAGGTGCGGTCATCAAAAAATTCCAGCTTGCATCCAAGCGCTTCGGCTTCCAGGTAAATATCGTTATATACGATAAGGCTGTCAGGTTTGAATCGATGGTAAAAGGCCAAGTGAGCTTCTACGCTTTTTTTAGCATCCGTAAGAATTTCCTTTATTGTGTAATGCGCCAGCCGAGAACAGTAAGGGCCAGTGAGCACAGTCAACGGCAACCGGTCTGCGTAAAGGCGTTTCAGAGCGGAAACCATATAATATTTGCCGTTTGGTTCTCTCACAAAAGCTATTCCTTTCTCAGAGGCGGTTGCACAGCCAGTTTGACGCTATGCCTCCCGGAGTTCTTGATCAGAGGCAATGACTTAGCCCTCGGTTAAAGCCTTGCAACTTGCGGGCACATGTGAGATTTTCACTTAAGTGCTGCGAAACGCAATATAACGACAACACATTGGCATTTAAATAGCCCCCATTTTTTAAGTCAAGAAAATTTTAGACAACCGGAAGCACAATTGACTGGCGGCTCAAATTTTGAAAACATTGACGGCATCCTCACAATATTTGCAGAGGGTTAAAATCGGAAAATTCAAGATAAATTGCTGGAGAGAGAGTCGTTGCTGTGGGACATATTGACCGAGGGGGTTAAAAGTTTTGGGGAGCTGACCCGGGCACTTTTCCCGAATCCTCTTCTTCATTTTTTCCCGGGGTGCACCGTTAGGGAGAGTCATCTGATTAAACTCGAAAGTGACGGTGTGATCAAAAGAAAAGAATACCAGATTGTTCTGGTTTGAACCGATTAACAAAACGCATAAACGTATGCCCGTCCCCTATTTTCGAAAAATTTTTCACCGGAAAAGTACCGCTGTGAAAAATGCCGAGCAGGTCCGGGAAGTTTTGCAGAGAGCCAAACAGATTGCTTACCGTAACCCGGCAGCTGCAATAAAGCTTCTGCGTCGCCAGCGTACCTCAGAGACTTTTCAGAAGATGACAAAGATTGGCGGCGAACTGCATGATGAATTTCGAAAAGTCATACTGCTGCTATGGTCCCTCGGCAGATCAAGAGAAATTCCCCCTAAACTTCCCTCGGTCGCCATGGTCCCCTGGCAGCACGTGAAGAGTCTGCAGGATCTTTTTTATGCTGCCAACACGATAGAGGAGGACATCGTATATCTTGTTTCATCTCATCCGATGTTTGATGCAGATGCTTTGACGCAACTCGATTTCCTGCGTCAGTTAGCAGATTTCCGGGTGGTGATGGTGATCGGGAGGCTCACTGACAGATGGCTGGGGCCAGTGCTTATTCGCAAGTCATTCATCCGAATGGCCGGCCAATCATTGAAACCGTCCAAAAAGGAAATGCTTCGGGAGTTGTTAGGCTTTGCAAAAAATCAAGGATTTACGGTGAAGGGCTGAGAACAAGAACATCTATGATCGAAACTCACCGACTCTATTTCCAGGATAGCCTAAATCTTGTGTGCCTTAAATATGAATTTTGCCTACCTTCAAAGAGAACTTGATTATTATAAAAAATTTGTCCCGGTAAATTTTGCGTGTGAACGCCAGCGATTCTTTGAGCACATTGAAAATAATAAACCCTATAACCCTGTATTCACATACAATGATCGACTAACGGTAACAGACTATGAAGGGATAAAAGACGCTTTGAAGAAAGAAAAAGACAAAGATGCCCTTATCGACGAGTTCATAGCGGTCTATTTGGTTGTCGCTGATATCATGATTGCGTGGAGACAGGGTAATTATGAAGACCTGTCAACCCTGTCGGGTATAATTTTCGGCGCATCAAGTGAATTTGACATCAGCCAAACGATCGCGGAATACCAGAAATTAACCTCCTTGGCCCAGGCCTCAAGTGAAATTTACACGGATCGTCAAATTGGTGATAAATTTTTGGAAGAATTAAAAAATCGGAATTGGGATGGATGGTCCGTTGAATATGATGAAGCCAGCGGCGGAGAGGTATCTATCTACGAGGCCGAAAAGAAAGTAGTCATAAGAACCGGCGCAACATCAACCAGGACCGGTTTGGAGTGCTCTTTAACGCATGAACTTGACGGTCATGCTGTCCAGGCGTTCAATGCAATGTCTCATAAACATTACCGTCAGTGGTTGTTGTCATATCTCGGCACTGAAAAGCAATACGAAGGATATGCCACATTTGTGGTGATCAACAACCTTTCTATCCCCCATATTTTATCGGAACTCGCATATAATTATGCATTAATTATCGCTACTTGCCGTGCCCAAAAATCCTCTTTTTACGAGACATATCGAAAAATATTTAAATTGAGCGGTGATAAAAATGTTTCTTGGTCTGCTGCTTACAAGGCCAAAAGGGGTTTTCAAGATACCGCCAGCCCGGGTTGCTTTCAAAAGGAAAACGCCTATTTGCTGGGAGCTTTGGAAATTTTACAGCTGGTGGAAGAGAACAAAGATAATTATTACAGGCTTTCGCAGGGGTGTTTTCCGCTAAGCGCCATCGGCTTGATTTCCAACAAAAAACCCAAATGGACAAGTGTAAAAGATTCTAATAAAGACACGCAGGCGTATTTTAAACGTAAGATACAAATCATTAAAAAATAACTGCGCTCATTACTGTCCAAAACGATCATAAAGCCGGCCAACACTATAAATGAAATATGGGTCTTGTCCCATTATTCCAAAGCTTTAGCACCCTGCGTGTCGCAGCCCCTGTCAAGGTGGCGCCATCAAGTTGTTCAGGTACTCTATCAGCACCCATTCTGAAACATCATAGGGCAAAACCTCCATGATTTGATTTATCTTTTCCATTTTATCCGGAAGTTCGGTCCCGGTAACTCCTGCCATGGCGGCAAGTTTATAAAAAGTTTGTTCATCGAATTTGATGGAAAGCTTTTTAAGGTCGGCTTGCAAATTCCTGGTTTCCGCATCCACTTCTTGCGTTTTGAGTTCTTCGATTGTCTCTTCAAAATCTCTTAAAAATGCTTCTGCCTGGGGCACGGTTATACGGTTCATGGAGATGTGCAGATTGGCCGGTGAATTTTGGCGCTTAAACTGAGGTTGCAAATACCATCCTCTCTTTTTCATTTCATCTGCCAATCGATAGACATTTATTTTTTCCGAGGTGGAAGCAACCGCGAACATGCACATATCCGGCGTACCTAAGATCCGTACACCCTCAATAGCTTGGATGCCCTCGGTAACAATTTTTGTTGCCTGCATGACTTCGCGGACAATTTCCTTGTAGCCATCATCTCCGAGATATTTCATTACCGCCCAGGCAGCAGCCATTGGCCCACCGGACTTGCTGCTGGTCACCGCAGGATTGATAACCGTATAACCCATCCACCGTGAGCAGGCAAATATCTGGTGTCTTCTGAGCTCTTTGTTTCTATAAAGGACAATGGAAGCGCCTTTGGCAGCATAACCATATTTGTGTAAATCGGCAGAGATTGAGGTAACACCGGGTACGGTCAGGTCAAATTCCGGAACCGGGTATCCGAGCTGGCGCATGTAAGAAAGATGAATGCCGCCGACACAGGCATCCACATGGAATAAAATATCTTTTTCAAGCGCCAGTTCGCCGATTTCTGCTATTGGATCCACAACCCCGTGAGCATACTCGGGAGCCGAGCCTACCAGCAAAATGGTATTGGGGGTGATGGCCTCCCGCATGGCCCGAATATCCGCACGAAATGAAGCATCCTGGACGGCCGTTACAACCGGTTTGACCTGAAGGTAGTGGGCCGCTTTGTATAATGACGCGTGGGCCGTTACCGGCATTACCATTTCGGGCGCTTCGATGTGGGGTTTGGTCGCTCTGGCATAATCCCTGGCGGTTTTCAGGGCCAGAATCAAACTTTCCGTGCCGCCGGAGGTGAAATTACCGACAACGGCTTTGTCTGCCCGCAGCAAATTGGCCACCATGCCCACCACTTCATTTTCCAACTGCAAAAGGCTCGGAAATGTCGTTGGATCCAATGCATTTTCAGTTAAATACATGGTGTAGGCTCTATCAATGACGTCATGGGCCTTTTTTCCGGGATAATAGACGTATCCCAGCACTTTACCGGACTTCCAATCCAGATCCTTGTTTTTATAGCTAGCGAGCGTTTCAAAAATATCTTCTTTGGCCATCCCTTTTTCAGGAATTTTCATAAGGTCTTCCTCCATGCAATTTCAACAGATAGCAAACAAACCTTGATATTTCACTACTTTATGTGTTATGATATATTAAAAAGCCACTCCGCGAAGTTATCGACACCGTCTGGCATACACCCGCAAGCCGACAGGAAGCAAAAAAGCCAATGCGAAGTGTTCCCAAAGATATAAAGCCGGCCGTAATTTTAATCGGCCTGGTCGTCTGGTCTCTGGTAAATATCTTTATTGAATTGATACCGCTTCCCGTCTATTTCCTGGTAAGTATCATATGGCTGATAGCCGGGCACCTGTGGTACAGATTTAATAGCTAGCAGCGATTCCACCCCCCCTTTGTACATCCGTCGTCAATCGGTTGTAGTGGCCTTCACCGACCCCCATCCGCTTACAGACGGTGTCGCAATCCGCAAAAAGCTGTCATTCCGGACGAATCCCTCATTGGGGATGACGAATTACGACACAGCCTGTTTGAGCGTGACCGCCAAGCGCCTCATTTGGGTGTCCAGATCTCCGGCTCCTGCTCGAATATATCATCACTGAGGTCCGAATTGATTTTGTACCCTGAAAAGCGAATATAGACGATCCCCGTTTTCTTTCCTTTTTGCTTCAATTTTTTGTCGCCCGATTTTATCGGTTTTCCGATGAACTTCAGGGGTATATTAAAATCTTCCATCTCAAAGGCGATCTTGATCATGGCAGGCAACAGTTCACTTTCTTGGCCGTAAGTAAAATCAAGAATGTAGCTTCCCTCAGAGCGGGTATTGTTCTCCACTTTCGAGATAACGAGCGAGGCCGCATCCACCCATATGGTTGCAAGAACAATGGCGGATTTTTTCTTTGCCGGGATGACCTTGATGGTGTAGTGCCGGCGTTGATCAATGTACTCGTAACCGGTAAATATCGATGTAAAATCATCTTTGAGGATGTTGCGAAGGGAAAAATGCATTCCTTTTTTCGGAAGCATAATGAATTCATCTGAAGTATATTTTATCTTATGCGGTCTCTTGTAGTACATGACTGCGTGTTTGACCGGCATATTTATAAAATCAACATCCAGCTCTATTTCAATATTAACCTGATAATCCATTATCTGATCCTGTTTCGCCAGAACCGATTGAAGTACCTCGGCGGGATCTACCGACTGCGCATGTGTTTGGTTCTGGCTGACCCCCAGCATCAGCAGAATCATTATGGATAGCGAATGTTTCATTTCTTTGACGCTCGTTCAACGGATGACGGGCTGTTGCCCAAACATATTTTCGCTTAAGTCTAAAACGTTTTTTGATAAATCTAAAGCTTGCTCCAGGCGCCTTGAAAACTCGTCCCGCTTGACAGCGGTACTCCAGCAGGTTCAAAGCGCTTTTCTTGCGCTGTGCTAAGATTCATGGGCAAAAAACCTTTTAATGACCGCTCAAAAATGTTTGGGCAACAGCCCGTTGAAGAATAACATCAGGACAAAATATCCTTTTTGGAAAAATAGAAACCGGTCGCGACATAAAAGATCAAAATATGAAACAGCAGAATGACTGCAGACTTTAGGATCTCTTCCGCGTTAATATCAAAATAAAAGAAAAGCTGCCAGGTATCAAGATAGCTGGTCAAAAGGAACGGTTTGATGACCCTGAACACCTCCAAATCCAAAGTGGATATCATGGTAAAGGTAATAATGATAGCCATGGTGGTGAGAATGGGACCAAGGGAGTTGTTGGACATGCTGGAAAAGAGCAGGGACATGGCGGCGATGGTGGCCATGCTTAAAAAGCCGAATGCATAGGCCGCAGCAAAACGCCACAAAACGTCAGACTCCGGGAAGATACTCAATCCTCCCAGAAAGACCATCAGGTCGCCCTTGCCAAAGATCAGCAGGCCCAATCCGACACTGAATACCGCCAGAAAGATCACGATCACCAGGGCGTATACCATGGCCGTAAGGTACTTTGCGGTCACCAGGCTAAGCCGGCTCACAGGCCGTGTCAGCAAGACGCGAAAGGTACCTGAATTGGCTTCACCCGCCAGAAGATCACCGGTAACGATCACAATCAAAAAAGGAACGTGTACCCAGAGAAAATTCAACACAATATAGGAAACCATGTACCCATTGACAAGGTTTCCCTGGAACAAAAAAGATTCCTTAAGATTCCGGGTCAGATAGTCCAGCATTTCCTGGCCTTCATATAACGCAGCCAGCTTTGTGATCACTACGATGATGGCTATGGCAATAAAAGCGATATAGCTGCGCCTTCTGGCAAATATCTTATAGAGTTCGATGCGTGTGAGTCTCAACATATCAGGTGATATTCAGAAAATAGTCTTCGAGCCGCTGTTGATGTTCTACGGCGTGAATCATGATCCCGTTGTCATTCAAATACTTGTTAATGATCGGCACGATTTGCTTTTTGCAAAAAACTTTCAGCACGGCGCCTTCCAGTTCTGAGGAACTGATTTCAAGGTTAGCGGCCTTGATAAGCCGAATCGCTCTGCGGGGGTCGTCGACCTGAAATCGGGTGGGGAAATGATGCTTTTGCAGCAACTCGTCGACGGTGCCCTCCACGACGGTTTTTCCATTGTTTATGATCAGCATTCGGTTGGATACCTGCTCGATCTCATTTAACTGGTGTGATGATAGAAAAATTGTTTTGTTCAGGGTCCTGTTGAGATATCTGATCAGTTCCCGTATATCTCTGACCCCGGCCGGATCAAGGCCGATGCCGGGTTCGTCCAAAACCAGCAATTCCGGATCGTGTATCAACGCTTGGGCGATTCCCAGACGCTGTTTCATTCCCTTGGAATAGGTGCGGACCTTGCTCAGGGCTCTATCTTTCAGGCCCACCAGCTCCATGACTTCCATAATCCGCGCCGAAGACACCGGTTTGCCTGCATAGACGGATAGCACTTCGAGATTCCTGCGAGCAGTCAGGTAATCATAAAAGTCAGGTTCTTCGACCAAGGCCCCAATCCGGCTCAATATGTGTTTCCGCTGTTGGTACAGTGGTAATCCGAAAATTTCAATCTTCCCGCCGTCCGGTCTCACCAGGGAGAGCACCATGCGAATGGTGGTACTCTTGCCGGATCCATTGGGCCCCAGAAAACCGTAGACATCTCCACAGCAAACTTCAAAGCTCAAATGGTCCACAGCCTGGATGTCCTTCAAACGTTTGCTGAGCCCGCGGACCCTGATCAACGGCGCTTTTGCCCGTGTCATTAAAATGATTCCCTGATCCTACGGTTAACAAGGCGGGTACACGTCCTCCGATAATCCGCCCCAAAAACCATCAACGCGATAACTGCCATCAAATGCAACAGATAGCCGGTTTTCAGACAAGATATGAATAGGTGGCAATATATGTTTTGCGGATGAATCCCGGCAGGGCCGGATGGGTTGAGTCTGCTCTGGCGCATCTGGTTTATAGCTCTCGAAGGTGTGGTGATCATTCAATGGAAAATAAGCGCAACGATTCTTTGTATATCAACCAAAAAACATGCCTGCAAGCCGCATTTTTCTTCAGCGTTTAACTGTGAAAAAAAGTACTTAATTGTGTGTACTTTTTTTCTCAATGGCCTGGCGCCATTTATAAAACCGCTTTAATGCGTGTGGAACCTGTATGGCTAAACAGCACACGGCAACGGACACATGCGTCCATACGATTGGTGTGAGATCGTTTTGAACCACCGGTAACCCGGGATTTGACACGCGAAAGGGTATCGAGCCCGGTTTGTCGACGGCTTTTCTCGTAAGGGACCGCTTTCTTCGTCCGGCATGTAATACATTCGGCTAGATATTTGCACAATATTTGCATACTTTACAAATATATCGAAATTACTACACATACGCGGTTTTTAAACCGGCTCGAAGAAAGCCTGGCGGCCGTCAGGCTAACTTGCTGAAAGGCCGGTTGATTTCGGAGGGGAGGATAATAACAATGAAGAAAGGATATTTAATCGCAGGGTTGATGATTATTTTTTTGTCTACCAGCATCAGCCCGGCCTATGCCGAAAACGACGTGATCTTCGGGTGTTTCAAGATATTTTCCGGCAGACTGCGCGTGGTCAGCCATCCGAGTCAATGCCGCTTCTTCGAATTCCCGATCGCCTGGCGCGTAACCGGACCGCCGGGAGAACCCGGACCGCCGGGAGAACCCGGAGCTCAGGGCCCTGCCGGTCCACGGGGACCGGCCGGCCCACCCGGTCCAACCGGTTCTGTCGGACCCCAGGGTGAACCCGGTCCTGCAGGTCCGCCGGGGCCGCAGGGCCTCCAGGGCGAGCAAGGCCCCCCCGGGGTGCCGCCGGGTCAGCAGTGTGACGGCGGCACTGTCCTGGTGGGTTTCGATGCCGAAGGCGGTCTGATTTGTGAAGCAATAAATTTTCCGCCGATTGCCAGGGCCCAGGCGAGCCCACTCGTAGGAGTTGCCCCATTGCAAGTGAACTTTGACGCCGGTGAGTCTTTTGATCTTGATGGTGATCGGCCGTTGTCTTTTGAGTGGGACTTTGGGGATGGAACGATAAACAGCGAACAACTAACGGCGCATATCTTTGCAAGCCCTGGAGAGTTTGTGGTTTTGTTGACGGTGACGGACGCCCAAGGGCTAGCATCCAGCACCTCTATGGTGGTGCGCGTGTTGGAGGGTCCCCTCACACCCAGCGTCCCGGGTGATTTGGTTATTACTGAGATCATGAAGACACCGTCGTCCAACGGCCAATTCGTTGGTGAATATTTTGAAATATATAATCCAACCGCAACGCCGTTTACGCTTGGTGGATGCACTATTTCGGATTTAGGCACCGACTTCCATCAGATTCCGACAGACGTCGTGATCGAACCCGACACATTTGCCATACTCGCCGTTTCCGGGGTAGCGGTGGCAGAACCCGATTATGTTTATCGGTCAGCCGCTGCTCCATTAAATTTTTTCCTTGAAGAATCTAATGATGAAATAATTATTAAATGCAACGATATTACTATTGACGAGGTAGTATATGTTGTTGGCGATGACGATGATTTATTTCCCATGGCTCAGGGGACGAGCATGAATCTTGATCCTGGTGCACTGAACAGTATCTCAAACGACGACGGTTCAAACTGGTGCGAGACACCAAAGATCACTGCAAACCTATTTCCGGTAGGCCCGGGAGCCAGCACCGGTGATTTCGGCACTCCCGGCGCCGGCAATATTGTTTGTGCTGGCAACGACTAATCTGAACGCTAAGGGATAACCGGAAATAACCGGTTATCCCTGGCGATAAAATACGATCATCCGTGACAGGTAAGCCCCACAAAGAGTAAAATTCCTCGTATCCAGAGAAACCCAAAAGCTTTAATTATTCTTTTTATCATTTCCTATGCAAAATTCGCGCAGCAGGGTAGTTGACCCTGCTTTTTTTTGTTCTCAAACTGACCGGCCAGGGAGAACTCCGGCATGGATAATAGAAGCGATGAATGCAGCAGGAGAAACACGGCAGTAAAAACCGGTTGACAATGGGATGCGGGTATGTTTTTTGATTCCAGACAGGTAGCGGTTTATTATCAACCAAAAACAGGAGGGTGGAGCCATGAAGAAATTTAAAGGGGTATCGACCTGGTTGTTGGTAATCTTGGCGGCGACCGGCCTGGCCCTTGCAGGTTGCGCAGCCCCAAAACCCAAACCCGGTGAAATCTTCCCTTGCGTGAAGGAGGAAAACTTAGACAAGGCGGTCGCTTCTGAAGCGGAGCTGGTAGATTTTTCATGTATGTTCAAAAAATGGGAAGGCAGTGAGACGTTGCACTTTAAAGTGGGGGTTAAAAATACAAGCAGTCAGCCCCAGCGCTATCGGGTGAACATTTTTCTGGCAAATGGCAAAGCTGTGGGCGGGTTGATACCCAGAAAGGTCAAAAAGGGTCTTGTCCAGCCCGGCCAGACAGCATCATTTGTTTATCCGGTCGGGGGAATGGGCAAAAAGCCCAAAGCAATAACATTGATGATCGGTACTATAAGCGAATAAGGCTTGATAAGTTTAAGGGAGGTTATCATATGAAACGAGCAAGTATTGTCCTGTTTCTCTGTCTGGTCCTGGCCCTGGCCGTACCGGCGGTTGCAAAAACCACCTTTATCGGCATCGGCACCGGCGGCACCGGCGGCATATATTATCCCTATGGCGGCGGTGTGGCCGAAATCTGGTCCAAGTATGTGAAAGGTGTAAAAGCGGTGGCTGAGGTTACCGGCGCCAGTGTGGAAAACGTCAAACTGGCGCACAAGGGCGAAACCGTTATCGGCGAGGTCATGGGCGACGTCGCCGTGGCCGGCCTCCAGGGGCTGTCCAAATTCAAAGGTAAAAAACACGACATTCTTTCCATGGCCATCATGTATCCCAACTTGCTCCAGGTGGTGACCCTGAAAAAAAGCGGTATCACCAACATCGAACAGGTCAAGGGAAAGAGCATCAGCAGCGGCAGTCCCGGCAGCGGCACCAACTTCATGGCCGAGACGGTTTTCAAGGCCCTGGGCATCCCTCTGGACTCTTACAGGGACAGTCGTTTGTCCTTCACCGAAAGCGCCAATGCCCTGAGAGACGGAACCATCGAAGTGGGCACCTGGTCGGTGGGTCCCGGCACCAGCTCAATTTTGGATCTGGCCACCACCCATGACATCCACATCATCAACTTCACACCGGCGCAAACCCGCAAGATCCTGGCGGCCAATGCGACCTACTCGGCAGTGGAACTGGCCGGCGGCGTGTACCGGGGTGTTGATGAGGCCGTGCCCACCATCGGCGTGTGGAACGTGATGATCTGTCAGGCATCGCTGGATACGGATCTGGTCTACAACCTGGTTAAAGCACTGTACAAACACAACGGTTACCTGCGCAAGATCCATCCTTCAGCCGCGTACACCACACCTGAAAACGCGGTAAAATATTCACCGAGTCCCTTGCACCCGGGCACCATCAAGTACCTCAAAGAGAAAGGTATTGACGTGCCGGCCAAGCTGATGCCATAGGGGTGAAACATTGACCAGGCCGGCCCGCATGACCCTTTTGGCGATTGCCGGCCTGGTGTTTTTGTCGCTGTTGATTCTAGCTGTAACGCCCGGCGGTTTAGAGCTGCGCGCGACCCCCGTAAAGGGAGGCCAGCCGCTGCTGGTGCTGCCCCTTGAGCCGGGTGAACGCTTCACCCTGCATTACTATCATTCGGTGGAAAACGCTCCCATATGGGAAGAACACAGCCTTGATGAAGCCGGGCGCATATACATAGAAGAAGAACGCTATTTGAAATTCGGGGCCGGAATGGGCCGAATGCCGGGTGTGGGTCGTATGGTTCGCCGCGGCCCCTATGAAGTCATCGAGAATATGCACATGCCCACCGGTAATTTCATTTTGCGGGTGGGAAGCCCCGGGGTAGACCACACCGTGGTGTGGCGGGGTATTAAAACAAATCTGTCCGCCATGGTACCGCACACTGCCGTTCTGTTTTCCGCACGGCCGGTGAGTCTGCTTTACCGGCTGTGGCGTTGCTTTTGGCCTCATTCGGCTACACCTGAAGCGAGGAGCGATTGATGCCGGAGGGAGTTTTGCCAGAAAATCGATCCGTAAAACCCCAGACCGTCCCGGCGGGTAATCCTCGGCCCGCCGACCAAAACAAAACTCTGGTTTCGCTGACAGCCCGGCTGGTAATGGTCCTGGCAGTCAGTTTAAGCCTCTATCAGCTTTACACCGCCGGTATCACCGCCCTGACGGCCCTGGTGCAGCGCTCCATTCACCTGGGGGCCATCCTGTCCCTGACCTTTCTGCTCAGACCCCCTTTCAAAGGGGCCCGCAAGGACCGGTTCACTTTTTGGCTGTTGCTGGACTGGATATTGGTTTTAGCTGCGGCCGGCTGCGTCATTTATATATGCTACAATCTTACCGCCATTTTTGAACGCCAGGGAGACTGGTTGCCCGGTGATCTGGCGGTAAGCATTATCGGCACGATCCTGGTGCTGGAAGCCTGCCGCCGGGTGATCGGTTTGGTGATGACCGGTATCTGTGTGGCTGCAATCTTTTATGCCTATTACGGGCCTTACATGCCGGAATTGATCATCCACAAAGGCTACAGCATCGAGCGGATTGCCACGACACTGTGGCTCACCACCGAAGGTATTTTCGGCCTGCCCATCGGTGTGGCCGCCACCTTTGTCTTTGTCTTTGTATTGTTTGGCGCCTTTTTGGAATCCACCGGCGGGGGAAACTTCTTCATTGAGTTGGCCTATGCCCTGACCGGCCGCTTTTCGGGGGGTCCGGCCAAAACCTCGGTGGTGGCCTCCGGATTTATGGGTTCCGTTTCTGGTTCAGCCGTGGGCAATGTCGTGGCCACGGGTTCTTTTACCATCCCCATGATGAAAAAAGTCGGCTACCGCCCCCATGTTGCCGGGGCCATCGAAGCCGCAGCTTCCACCGGCGGCCAATTGATGCCGCCCATCATGGGGGCCGGTGCATTTTTGATGGCGGAATTCACCAATACCAGCTATCTGACGATCATTAAGGTAGCCCTGGCGCCGGCCATCATGTACTACGTGACGGTGCTGTTCTTCGTGCACTACGAGGCCAAAAAATACGGTTTGGAGGGACAACCCAAAGAGAGCCTGCCCCGCGTCTGGAATGTCATCAAGGAGGGGCTGCACTTTATCTTACCGGTGGCCATTTTAATTTATGTGCTGGTGGCCAACTATTCACCCATGATGGCGGGTTTTGTGGCCGTCATGAGCACCCTGGCCGCCAGCCTGGTTGCCAATACAATCCGCTGGGCAATCAGTGCCGTGCGTCTGCCGGCCGGCGATCCTAGACGTCTCAGCCTGGCCGGTTACAGCCTCAAGGAGTTCAAGCTGGTTGTCCGTGCCCTTGAAAAGGGGGCTACCAACGCCGTGATGGTCTCGGTGGCTTGTGCGGCTGCCGGTATTATTGTCGGGATGGTCACCCTGACCGGCATGGGGCTCAAGTTTTCCAGCTTGGTGCTGGATCTCAGTTTCGGCATCAAAGCCCTGGCGATTATCTTGATCGGCGCCGCCTCTTTGGTGCTGGGCATGGGCCTTCCGGTAACGGCCAGCTACATCGTGCTGGCCACCCTGGCCGGGCCGGCCCTTTTGGATATGGGAGTGCCTTTGATGGTGGCGCACATGATCGTGTTCTGGTACTCCCAGGATGCCAACGTCACGCCGCCGGTAAGCCTGGCCAGTTTTGCCGGCGCCGGCGTAGCCGGGGCCAACCCCATGCAAACCGCTCTTACCTCCTGGAAACTCGCCAAAGGGATTTATATCATTCCCATTATCATGGCCTATCGCCCGCTGCTGGGGATGGGCAAAGAACACGCATTGTTCAGCTGGCAGGTAGGGCTGACCATGATAACAACCACCCTGGGGTTGGTGGCCTTTGCCTCCGCACTGGAGCGCTTTTTTCTGCGCCGGGCCACCTGGACGGAAACCGTCTTGTTCTTGCTGGCCGCCGCCGGGCTTTTCTGGCCGACGTACTGGACCGACATCGCCGGGCTGGTTGCCCTGTCGGCGGCCATCCTTATGCAAAAATTCCACACGCCCCGCAATTCGGCACCGCTTGCCGCTGAATTCAGGATGCCCGCCACCGGAGCCTAACGGCCGTCACTCGCTTTTGTATCCAGTGCAGCCGTTTACAGTCAATACGGCTTATTGTATAATAGGGATTAAAAAAGCCAAAGGATAATTTATGATGTACACGAAAACGAAGTATTTTTATACCCTCGTTGCGGTCATCGGGTTGACTTTTGCCGTTGCAAGCGAAAGCGCCGCAAAAACAAAAACGTATCAATGGCACGATTTTACGAGGCCCTTTACCGAACGGCTGATTTTGGGAACAGCCGAGGTGGAGGTTGCTTTGCCGCAAACGCTCATACAACAGTACAAGAAAGTCACCTTAGTTATCCGGCAATCAGGTTTGCGCGGCAATTATGCGGGCATCATCCGGGGGGGGACTCTCAGGGTCAACGATCAAAGTGTGTGGAGCACCTATAACTTCGGGAGGGGCAAGCGTCCTGAAGGGACAATTCGGTTGAATGTAAAAACAAAGCATTTGCGGCATGGCCCTAATACCCTGAAATTCAGTGCTTATTACAGCGGGACTATGGCTGGAGATTTTAGCTATAAAATCTATGCGCTTCGTTTCGAATTGCCGGATGGCAAAAGTCTTGTCGCCCTGACGGACAAAAAACCCCGGAAAATACCGCACGACAAGCCGGCCCCGATAAAACCAAAAGACACGAAACCGCCGAAAATTAGGATCCTTTCCCATGACACCTCACGGGCCATAAATGTTTTGGGGAAAAATAAAAAGATCCGCATCAGAGGCAAGGCAACCGATACAAGCGGCATCGCCGAAATTTTGGTGAACCACAAAGATGCTGTGTTCGACAAGGCCGGCAACTTCGAAGCCGACGTATATTTGCGGTTGGGTAGAAATGACATCGTCGTCAGCGCCATGGATCCGGCCGAAAACAGAGCGGTCAAAAGGTTTACGATCCTGCGTGAAGCAGCGGTCACCCAACCCCGAAAAGAAACCGCCAGAGCAGCGGCAGGAAAGTTTTATGCCCTGGTCATCGGCAACAATGCCTATAAACATTTGAGGGATTTGGAGACTGCAATAAGAGATGCCGAGGCTATCGATAACATCCTGAAGATAAAATATGGATTTTCAACAGAACTGCTGGTCGATGCCAAGAGAAACGATATTTTGGACGCGATCAACAGCTTTCGCAAGATACTCAAAGCAGATGACAATTTTCTTATCTATTATGCCGGCCACGGCGTTTTTGACAAATCAGCGAATAAAGCATACTGGTTGCCGGCAGATGCCCAGCGTGACAACGACACCAACTGGATCATTGTGGATACCATCACCTCAAACATCAAGCGGATATCGTCCAGACACATCGTTATCGTTTCGGACAGCTGCTACTCGGGGACATTTACACGCAGAGGTGTAACCGATTTGGATTCAGCCCGGAAAAGAAGTCGCTATTTGCAGAAAATGCGGGCTAAAAAATCAAGAACGTTGCTTGCCAGCGGGGGAAACGAACCGGTATCCGACATCGGTGGTCAGGGTCACTCCGTATTTGCAAAGGCTTTTTTATCGGGCTTAAAGAATATTGAACTAAAGGAGTTTACCGCCGAAGAACTCTACTATAAACACATAAAAGAAATGGTTGCCGGCAGTTCGAATCAAACACCCGAATACAACATCATAAGAAATTCCGGGCACGAAGGCGGTGATTTTCTCTTTGTCAAACGCCATTCACCGTAAGCGGTTATTGAATTATTAACAAACCCACCTAAAATTATATCCCGCCGCATCTTGCTATAGCCTTTGACAAATAAGATCTTGTCCGATAGAATAGCAACTCGCCGCCACCACTACATAGTGGCGGCATTGACGATTCTGTACAAATCGGATTCAATACGACGATGACTTGAAGGGTAAAAATGAAGTATTGGCGACCCCTTTTGGATCAGGACCGCAGCCGGGTGCCCCGGGGTGTTGTCCACATTATAGAGGAACGATGTAAGGGATGCGGATTCTGTGTTGAATTCTGTCCCCGGGGCGTACTGGTAATGTCCAAGCATACCAATGCCAAGGGGTACCATCCCCCTGAAATCATTGAAAGCACTATCTGCGCGGACTGCAGACTGTGTTCACTGTTGTGCCCGGATTTTGCAATTTATGTCGAAAGCAATGAAGCCCCAACAAGTAAAACTAATGAATGAGCGACAGGGCCTTTTGATCGGTGAGCATTTTTTGTTGGGCGATTATGCCGCAGCTGAGGGGGCTATTATGGCCGGTTGCCGCTTTTTTGCCGGCTACCCGATCACCCCCGCTACAGAAATTGCCGAAAGAATGTCAATTCGGCTGCCGCAGACCAACGGCATTTATATCCAAATGGAGGACGAACTGGCCTCCATGAATGCGGTGCTGGGGGCTTCGTGGTCCGGTGTCAAATCCATGACCGCAACCAGCGGACCCGGATTTTCGTTAATGATGGAAAATTTAGGTCTTGGGATTATGACGGAAACCCCCTGCGTGCTTGTCAACGTCCAGCGGGGTGGTCCTTCCACCGGCCTGCCGACCCTTGTGAGCCAGCAGGATATGATGCAGGCACGCTGGGGGTCCCATGGTGATTATGAAATCATCGCCCTATCCCCCGCTTCGCCCCAGGAATTATTTGATCTGACCATTCAAGCGTTTAACCTGGCTGAAAAGTTTCGCACACCGGTATTGGTAATGACGGATGCCGAAGTGGGTCACATGACGGAAAAGGTATATATTCCCCCTGTGGAAGAAATCGAAATCATCGACCGCCCCCAGGTGCAAAAAGGAGACATGCCACCGGATAAATACAGAATCTACCGAAACATCCCTCCGGACAGTGTCAGCGACCCGGTTGCACCGATGGCCGCGGCGGGGGAAGGCTTTCGATTTCACATCACCGGTCTCACCCACGACGAGCACGGCTACCCTGTCATGAATGCTGCAGCCAATGAATGGAACGTCAATCGCCTGGTGAACAAAATTCGCAACCACTGCGATGAGATCATCCAGCTGGAGGAAAACCGCTTGGAGGATGCCGAGGTTGTGGTGGTCTCTTACGGCATATCGGCGCGAACATCCCTGTGGCCCATTGAACAAGCGCGAAAGGACGGCATCCGGGTGGGTTATCTGCGCCTGATCACCATCTGGCCATTTCCGGAAAAACGGATCTTCGAACTTGCAAAACGGATC
>JASFTQ010000038.1:0-20724 GCA_050053515.1 Desulfobacterales bacterium
TCCACTGCATGTCAGGAAGCCAATCAACCCAAAACTGTCAGAGCCGCTCAGGAATCGGCTTTGACCCACTGGCCGGTTCAGATACGGCTGGTACCGCCGACAGCCCCCTTTCTGAAAGGAGCGGACCTTTTGGTACTGGCTGATTGTGTACCGGTTGCTTTTCCGACGCTTCACCGGGATTTTTTAGAGGGCAAGGCGGTTGCCATGGGCTGCCCGAAATTCGATGACGCCCAGAGTTACATTGATAAGTTTGCCCAGATTTTCCAAACGGCGGGTATAAAGCGTATTACGACTGTCGTCATGGAAGTGCCCTGTTGCGCCGGCTTACCCATGATCGTAAAAAAGGGGTTGGAGATTTCAGGTAAAAAAATTCCCCTGGAAGAGGTTGTCATCAGCACCCGCGGTGAATTACTGAGCCGCAAAAATTCTCAGGGCACTTTGAATTGAGCGGTTGGCTTCGCTGCAAGCCTGCCGTAAAAGGCCGGGCTTGCAGGGAGGCATTGCGTTCCTCATACTGCCATATTGAATGGCGGCAACGCTTATTTCAATACCGCGTGTTTTCATCCCACATCTCACTGACTCATCAATATCCGTCCGAAAATATAGTTAGAAAATCAATCTGCAAACAATTTTCGTGCATCCATAGCTTCAGCGCTATTATCTGTGTTGTCTTATGAGACATCATTGTATTGTTTTAACCCGAGGCACTTGTAATTTTGGTTTTTAAAATTATCTTAGACTCATATTTCTGTTTGCACACAAAACGCGTTATGGATTTCACGGCGAATATGGATCAAATTAAAAATTTTTACTTTTGGTCTTTACAGTTCTAGATAAATGTGAAATTTCCAGAAATTTAAGGCAGGATTTGTGCAAATTTCCGAGATATTCAGCGAAACGGCCAATCAGGAAAAGGAACATGCCAAAAGGCTGTTTAAATTTTTACAGGGCGGAGAGGTCGAAATAACCGGAGCATTTCCGGCTGGAACCATCGGCTCTACCTTTGAAAATTTAAAAGAAGCGGCCGCCGGTGAAAACCATGAGCACACAGATATGTATCCCGAATTTGCCGGAACTGCCGAGGCGGAAGGGTTTAGTGAGATTGCCGCGGTATTCAAGGCCATTGCGAATGCCGAAAAACAGCATGAAAAGCGCTATCTGGGTTTAGCCGCAAATATCGAAAGCGGGCGTGTATTTAAAAGGGAAACGCCCGTGGTATGGCGATGCCGAAATTGCGGTTACCTTCACGAAGGCACCGAAGCTCCGGGCATATGTCCGGCCTGTGCCCATGCCCAGGCTCATTTTGAGCTGCTGGGTGAAAACTGGTAGATCAATCAGGGGCACCCCCATTAGGGAAACGGATCTAAACAACCGAACAACCATCAACGAATAATTCTAAAAGAGGAGGTCAAAATGGCGAGTGTAAGAGAAGTATATAAATGCGAGGAATGCGGTAATATCATCGAAGTGCTTCATGAAGGTGCCGGCGAACTGGTATGCTGCGGCCAACCCATGGTCCTTTTGAACGAAAACACCGTGGATGCGGCCCTGGAAAAACATGTGCCGGTCGTTGAGAAACTTGCCGACGGGTTTAAGGTCAAAGTCGGCGAAGTCCCTCATCCCATGGAAGAGAAACACTTCATCGAATGGGTTGAGATCATCACTTCGGACGGACGTCTTTATCGCCGATGGCTGTGTCCGGGAGAGACACCCGAGGCCACGTTCAATGTGGCGGCCGACCAGGTTACCGCCAGAGAATATTGCAACTTGCATGGACACTGGAAAGGATAGAGATCATGCTGTCAGAAAAAATAGAAAAGGCTTTAAACGATCAACTGAATGCCGAGCTGTATTCCTCCTATATGTACCTTTCCATGCATGCCTATTTCAAGTCCACCGGTCTGGAGGGATTTGCAAACTGGATGTATGCCCAGGCGCAGGAGGAAGTAACGCATGGCATGAAGTTCTATGAGTTTATAAACCAACGCGGGGGCCGGGTTATCCTGCAGCAGATTGACACCCCTCCCTTTGAATGGGCATCACCGTTGGAGGTATTTGAAGCTACCTTGAAGCATGAACAGAAAGTGACCGGGCTCATTAATGACTTGGTTGAATTAGCATCCCAGGAGCACGACCATGCGACCAATATTTTTCTCCAATGGTTCGTCAGCGAACAGGTTGAAGAAGAAGAGAGTGTGGAGGGAGTCCTGCAGCAACTCCGGTTGTTGAGCGATGCCAAGGGCGGCCTGTTCATGGTGGATCGTGAACTGGCCAAAAGAGCCCCAGCCATAGCTGCTGCTCAAGGAGAGCAATAACAATTATTTATCCACAATCGATGGGCGGCTGCGGATTTGCCGCCCTTCGATTAGAACTTTTTAAATTTTTTTGAGTTCAGTGGGCGACAGGCCATCGAAAACAATTAAGGAGGTGATACCATGCCCAGTTGGAAATGCCACAATTGTGGATATACCTTTGAAGCGGACGCGCCGCCCAATGAGTGTCCGTCATGCAAAGAGAAATGCGAATTTCTCAATAACACCTGTTATACGCCGGACTGCGAAACTGAGGGTATAGATCCAAGAATAAAATAACGGAGAGCAGCCAAATGGCCACAACTCTTATTGTTTACACGACCCGCACGGGTGAAACGCAACAAATCGGCGAGTTGATTGCCGAGGGCGTTCGGATATCCGGCCATGAAGCCACAGTGCTCAGCACCAAAGAGGTTAAAAACGAATCCGACTTACGAGGCTATGATGCTATAGTTTTGGGCTCCCCCACCTATCACGGTGAGATGATGCAGGCAATGAAGACCCTGCTTTTTCTTGCCGAAAAGGCAGGACTTGCAGGTAAAATAGGTGGCGCCTTCGGCGCCTATGGATGGAGCGGGGAAGCGCCTGTCCGTATTTACGATACGATGCAACACATTTTAAAAATGAAGATGGTCAAAGAGCCTCTAATGCTCAAATCCAGTTCACTGGGTGGCGGGATCCAAATGGCGCAGGACTATGGGCGTGAAATCGCCAAAACGCTGGACGAATCATAAAGCGATTCAATTGAGGGATCGGGGTGTTTTCTGCACGACAAGCTGATCGCCCCGGTGCTTCTAAGGGGCAGAGGGCCATTGCCGCCGAGAAAGGCAAAACACGGCGTCGGTTTTTGTTGGAATGGACCTTTTAAATCGCCGGCAGCAAAATGCAAGGCGGTTGCCGCTGCTAGGCTTGGCAGGCAACGCCCCGGCATCTTGCCGTGCAAAAAATACCCCGACCCCAGATTCAATTAAAAGGAGAAAAAAATGCCAAACACTCCTCAACATTGTCCCGGATTCCAGTCCTTTAAAAGTCTGAAATCCTTTACTTGCAAATGCCCGGAATGCGGCACAGAAAAAGAAATATTTTCTGACGAGTTCGATAGACCGCACACCTGTAACGCTTGCGGCAAGCCGATTGATTTCAAGCAATGCACGCTCTCGGGGGAGGCCACAAGTACGACGCCATCCTAGCCCGAACATTTCGTGAAAAAATCGAAAATATATGGGCGCCTAGGCTTGTGAAATACCCGGGCAATATATGATTTCAAGAGGGTCCCAAGTTATAGAGAGCCGGGTTGTTAAAGTTTGTGTCCCGCAGTTTTTGGTTTGGCTGGTTAAAGTCTGGGGGGAGTTGAAGTGAAAGCAAAAGCGATTGCTGTTTTGGTTATCGGTCTTCTGATGACGGCTGCTGTTTCCTTGGCTGTTGAAAACAAAGGCGCAAAAGAGATCTCACTGTTCGGCGGAAAATCCGGCAATGTGCCCTTTCCCCATCACCGCCATCAAGAGACGATAGGCGACTGCAAAATTTGTCATGGCCTTTTTCCACAGCAGGCGGGTATTATCAGACAGTTAAAGGCTGAAGGCAAGCTGAAGAAAAAACATGTCATGAACAAACTGTGTACAAAATGCCACAAACAAAAGAAAAAAGCCGGTGAAAAATCAGGTCCGGTCACCTGTAAATCCTGCCATATTAAAGAATGAATTTTAAACTGTTATTTCTGTTTTTGGCAATGGCTGTAACATTTGCCACAGTTGCATCGGCCGTGAAAAATAAGGGCGCCGAGGAGCTGCAACTGCCAGGCGGCGTCAGGGGAAATGTTCCTTTCCCGCATCACCGGCACCAAGACGTTCTGGTCGACTGTAATATTTGTCACGCCCTTTTTCCGCAGCAAAAAGGCGTTATCGCCAAGCTAAAATCTGAGGGAAAACTGGACAAGAAATACGTGATGAACCGTCTGTGTACCAAATGTCATCGTGAAAAGATAAGAGCCGGTCAAAAGTCCGGGCCGATTTCTTGTTCCGATTGCCACATTAAATGAAGGGAGCTGTTATATGCTAGTCCTGGGTTTGCAGGGAAGCCCCCGTAAGAAGGGGAACACGAATTATTTGCTTACGACCTTCCTGAAGGAAGCCGCAGGTCTGGGGGCCAAAACCCATCTCGTCGAAGTGGCTCGACAAAACATCATGCCCTGCAAAGAATATATTGTTTGCGAAAAAAAAGGTTTTTGTCCCATAGATGACGACATGAAACACCAAATCTATCCGCTTTTACGCCAGGCTGATGTCGTCATCGCCGCCTCCCCCGTTTTCTTCTACAATGTAACCGCCCAACTCAAGGCCCTCATTGACAGATGCCAGACCCTGTGGGCCAGAAAATATAAGCTTAAACTGAAGGATCCTGCGCGACATTATCGACGGGGATTTTTACTTGCCGTTGCAGCCACCAAGGGTAAGAATCTTTTTGAGGGCATGCACCTTACGGCGCAATACTTTTTTGATGCAGTGGGAGCCAGCTACGAAGGCAGCCTGACGTACAGGAGCATTGAAGGCCCCAACGACATGAAAAACCATCCTAGGGTCCAGAAGGATGTAAAAAATGCCGTCAATAAACTATTACAGCCCCTCATGGGGAGAAAAAAGGTGCTTTTTGCCTGCAGGGAAAATGCCTGCCGGAGTCAAATAGCCAGTGCCTTTGCCCAGCACTATGCCGGTGATAAACTGGACGTATTAAACGGTGGAAGCCAACCGGCAGACAAGCTTAATCCTGTAATGGTCGAGACCATGCATGAGATAGGATTGGATATGGCATTTCGCATCCCCAAATTTATTGACGCGGCGATAGAAGACAGTCCGCCGGAAATAATTGTTACCATGGGCTGTGGACAAGAGTGTCCCTTCGTGCCGGGTGCGAAGATGTTGGATTGGGATCTACCGGATCCCGCCGGGGAATCCAAGGATTTTATGCGCAACGTGCGTGATGAAATCGAGAAAAGAGTGAAGCGGCTTATCAGCGAATTAACCTAGAAGGAAGATGATTGAATGGCTGATCCCAAAGACATGTATCAATGCCAGACCGTAAATTGCGGCTGTATCTACGATCCTGACAGGGGTGACCGAAAAGGGAAAATCCCCAGGGGTACCCAATTTAAGGAAATGCCGGACGATTGGTGTTGTCCGGTTTGCGGTGCGGGCAAGAAGAGGTTTAAACCCCTGGCCGGCCCAGGCTCATTAAAAGAAGAACAACCGTGACCAACCTTGAATGACCAAACGATAAAGGGTTGAAATTTCATTTCATAAAATCTATAAGAGCTAAAGCGATTGGTTAGAAAAAGAAAAAGGAGGTAAGGCATGGATAGATACGTTTGTGGAGTTTGTGGCTATGTTTATGATCCAGAGCTGGGTGACCCGGACAATGGTGTGGCTCCCGGAACAAAATGGGAAGATGTGCCCGATGACTGGGTATGTCCGGTGTGTGGTGCTTCCAAGGAGGATTTTGAGAAGGAAGACTAAGCGGGTACAATTTTTACCAGCACCTTTTTTTGATGCCCTTTTTTGTCATAAAACAGGTTTTCCGGCAGAAAAGGGCATTGGTTCTTTTGGTTTCCGGAATTTCAATCGTCGTTTCCATTATTCCGGCTTTTGTTGAGCAGGGTGCAAATTTCAGGAGCCTTTCAGCTTGCCCAGCCGGCGGAATGGACACCTATGAATCGAGGTAAAAAAAATGAAAGCGATCGAGATTACAAAAGATATTTATAATGTTGGGGTTAATGACTGGAATATCAGTGATTTCCACGGCTACTCCACCCCTTATGGTACAAGCTACAATGCCTATCTGATACTGGGTGAAAAGGTTGTGCTGATCGATACCGTAAAAAGCGAATTTGCAGATGAATTGATTTACAATATTTCACAGGTCGTGGATCCTAAAAAAATCGATGCGGTAATCAGCAATCACACCGAGATGGATCATTCCGGCGGTTTGGCTCGGGTGATGCACCGAATCGGTGAAGACAAGCCGCTTTATTGTTCAAAGATGGGATTGAAAAACCTGCCCCGTCATTTTCGCCAAGAATGGAATTATCATGCGGTTGAAGATGGACAAGAGCTCAGTATCGGTAAAAAAACGCTCACATTTTTGGAAACCCGGATGATTCACTGGCCGGACAGCATGTTTACCTATCTCAAGGAGGATAAAATACTTTTTTCCAGCGACGGGTTTGGTCAACATTATGCCGGACATGAAAAATTCGACGATCGCATCGGCGATAGCATCATGCCCCATGCCAAGAAGTATTTCGCCAATATTCTGCTTTTGTATACATCTCATATTCAAAAACTGTTGGAAAAAATTTTGGCGCTGGGACTGGAGTTTAATATTATCTGCCCGGACCACGGTGTTATCTGGCGAAAAGAGCCGGGTAAAATTGTTGACGCCTACGTCCGGTGGTGCCGCCAGGAACCTAAAAAAAAGGCCCTGGTGGTTTACGATACGATGTGGCACAGCACCGAAAAAATGGCCAATGCCATTGCATCCGGTATCAGTGCTGAAGGGGTTGACGTTAGGCCGATGTATCTCAGAAAGTGGCACCGCAGCGATATTATGACGGAGGTCCTGGACACCCGGGCAATTATTGTCGGTTCGCCGACGCTCAACAATGGCTTGTTTCCCACTGTAAGCGACTTTTTAACTTACATGAAGGGCCTCAAACCGCACAGCAAGATCGGTGCCGCTTTCGGATCTTATGGCTGGAGCGGCGAATCGGTGAAATTGATCCAAAAGGAATTGGAAGCCATGACGTTTGAACTGTTGGAGCCGGGTTTGCGGATTCAGTATATACCGGATGACGAAGGCCTGGATGCCTGTTACCAGTTCGGGCAAAAGATCGCTCGGGCTGTATTGAACAGTTAGTGTTTGGTGTTTTGTAGAGGTCCTCTAAACACCGAGCACGAAAATTTAAACACTATTTTTCTCAGGGGTCAGGGTGTTTTTTTCACGGCAAGATGCCGGGTTGTTGTCTGCCAATCCTGACAGCGGCAACTGCCTTGCATTTTACAGCTGGTGGTCTATAACGTTCACTCCAGCAAGAACCGACGTCGTGTTTTGCCTTTCTCGGCGGCAATAGCCCTCTGCTCCTTGGAATCACCGGGGCGATCATCTTGCCGTGAAAAAAACACCCCGACCCCTCATTTATCTAAATGAAAACAGTTTACATCGAGTTGAGTGAATGCATTCTTTGCGAGGTCTGTACCGAAGTGTGTCCATCCGTTTTCAAATTGAACGCGGCCGGATTCATCGAAGTCTCTGAGATATCGGAGGATGATGAAACTGCCGTGGAGGAAGCCATCAAATATTGCCCGACGGATTGTATTTATTGGGATGAAGACGCTGATATGATGACTTTTTAATTTATGGTCAAAGAAAAGTTGAGCGGCAGGAAGCTCAAAAAAAAAATCCTTAAACTTCTTACCCGGCAAGATTTTAATAAAGGTCTTGAAGAGATACGCCGGTTGCCGGCGCGGCAGGCAGTCAATCCGCTTTTTTCCTTTCTTTTCAGTCTTGACGAAACTGTAAAATGGCGTTGCGTTACGGCCTTTGGTGAAGTCGTCGCCCGTCTGGCCCAAAGCGATTTAGAATCTGCGCGAATCATAATGCGCCGCCTGATGTGGAATTTAAACGATGAGTCTGGTGGAATCGGGTGGGGCTCACCGGAGGCCATGGGGGAAATTATGGCCCGCAGTCAAGAGCTTGCCGATGAATATGCCCATATCCTTGTTTCATATATCCGACCGGATGGTAACTTTTTGGAACACGAAGCACTGCAGCGAGGCGTTCTTTGGGGTTTGGGAAGGCTTGCCCGCATCCGGCCCGAAGTTGTCGAAGATGCCGCGGTATTTCTGCAACCGCACCTGAGATCTGAAGACGCCACCTTACGTGGTCTCGCCGTGTGGGTGGCCGGGGCGCTTTCCAACAAATCTACCCGTGCTGTTTTAAAAAGCCTTGCTAATGATAAAGCGAGATGTAAAATATTTTCAGCCGGAAAGCTAGTTGAATTGACGGTGGGTGACCTGGCCCAAGAAGCGCTTATTGAAGCGTGACATGGCGTATATGAAATCCTGAAACAAAAGAAATTATTGTTTATATAATATTTCTCGGCAGACTTGCATGAGGTTGTCCCTAAATCGCTTTTTCTACCGGTAGAACAAAGGCACGCCTGCCCTCGTCTGCAAACAAACTCTCGGAGCAATTGTGAAGATCAGACAGTTGGCTGCAGCCAAACATTAGGTAACTTCATTTACATGCCTTTCGGGTTTGGATCCATAGACCAGGTAATAGACCGTCGGGATCACCACCAGGGTGAATGCCGTGGACACCAGCAACCCGAAAATCAGCGCCCAGGCCAAACCGCTGAATATGGGGTCGAGTGTGATGGGCCAGGCGCCCAGCATGGTTGTTCCGGTGGTAAGAAAGATGGGACGAAAGCGGACGGCTCCGGATTCAATAATGGCATCTTTCAATGACTTGCCCTTTTCGGTATTGGTTTTTATAAAGTCAATCAGAATGATGGCATTGCGGACGACAATACCGCCCAGGGCAATCATGCCGATCATGGCCGTGGCGGTAAAGAAGACAGGGTTTTCAAATCCGCCGACAGCGCGATTCATAAGCAGGTTCAACAGCCAGAATCCGGGCATGATACCGATCAATGTCAGGGGAATAGACAGCATAACAATGACCGGCAGTAGATAAGAGCGCATCTCGTAGACCAACAACACATAAATTGCCAGCATCGCTACTGAGAAGGCGATTCCCAAATCGCGGAATACGTCCAGGGTGATCTTCCATTCCCCTTCGCCGCGCCAATCAATATGAATTCCCTTGGGCGGCGGGTTGTCTTTGAAGTGTTTCTGCAACGACAAGATTGCATACGCCGGACCGCGTCCCGCCATCTCGGCCATCACGTAAACAACGCGTTTCTGATTTTTGTGGTATATGGTTTTATCATAGACACTTTCCTCAAAGGATCCCAGTTCACCGAGTTGCACATTTTGTCCGTTGCGGCCTTTTACCATCAACTTTTCCAGCAAAGCGATATCGGAACGCTGCTGCCGCGGCAAACGCAGTATGATGGACAGTTCGTTTTGTTCGGTTGGGATGTGAACGGCACCGGACTCCCGGCCACTGAGCGCAATATACAAGGAGTTTACGATATTCTCGGTGGAAATACCGTTCAAGCCGGCCTTTTCGCGGTCAACTCGGAAAAAGACCTTACGCTGATGGGTTTCGACCGAATCATCAATGTCGACCATGCCGGCCTCTTTGAGCATGCGGCTTTTTATGGCCCGAGAGGCGTCAACGAGGTCCTCGTAGCTATGGTAGGCCTCTCCACGGACTTCGGCGACTGCTGTAGCCAGTACCGGAGGCCCCGGCGGGATTTCAACCAGTTTTATATTGGCATTTGTTCTATTGGCGATAGCATCAATGTTATTTCTGATCCGGAGGATGATCGCATGGCTGCCCATTTGACGTTTTTTGCGATGCAATAAGTTCACCCGGATATCGGCCAGATGCGGTCCATTGCGGAGGTAGTAATGCCGGACCAATCCGTTAAAATCCATCGGAGAGGCCGTGCCGATAGTGGTGGTAAAATCAGTAACTTCCGGGATGGTCCGCAGAAGATCCTCTAATTCTCGGGTGACAGCCGCTGTGGTTTCCAGGGTTGTTGACTCGGGCATGTCCACCACAATTTGAAACTCGTTTTTGTTGTCAAACGGTAGCATTTTTAGCGGTACCCGACCCGTCGCTGCCAATAAAAGAGAAAATCCCAGCAGCACACCCGCGGCAGCGATGACGGTCACGCTTTTAATTGGTGATTCCACCAGGGGTCGCATGATTCGTTCATAAAAACGATAAATTCCGGTGTCTTTGACGTCATACGAATTTTCCGCTTTGCCTTTGACCTTCAGCAACTTACTGGAAACCCACGGTGTTATTGTAAATGAAACCAGCATTGATGTTAACATCGTCAGCGGTACACTCATAGCCATGGGACGCATATACGGACCCATCATTCCGGTGATAAAAAACATGGGAATAAATGAGACAATGACCGCGAGGGTTGCCAATATGATGGGCCCCAAAACCTCACCCATAGCATTAGAGACTGCCTGAAGTCTTGGCAGGCGCCGCATGGACAGATGTCGGGAAATATTATCGACCCCCACGATGGGGTCATCCACCAGCAGGCCGAGGGCCAGAATAAGGGCGAAAAGAGTCACCCGGTTGATCGTGTATCCAAACAGGTAGTTGAAGAGCAAGGTGATCGAATAGGTAATCGGCACCGCAATCGCGACGACCAGGCCTTCTCGCCAGGTCATAAAAAACGCAATCAGCAAAATTACGGAAATAATCGCCTCCCCCAGGCTTTTGACCAGATCGTTTATCTTATCATTGGCGGTCTCTCCATAGTTGCGGGTTATGCGATACTGAACTTCGTCCGGTATCACCCGGCCTTTCAAGTCGGCCATCATCTCTTCGATATCTTTGGCAACCCATACGGCGTTGCTGCCTTTTTTCTTGGCTATGGCGATGGTTACCGCCGGAAAAGTCTTCAAGTTAATGTCAGCGGATTCGGCCGCCATCGCTTTTTCAATTGAACCGCCGCTTACCCTCTGGGGGTCGCCCGCGGGGCCGAATCCGAAATGAGAATAAGTATTGATTTCTTCAGGACCATCCACCACGTCGGCAACATCACGAAGATACACCGGGCGATCTTCATGCAAGCCCACCAATAAGTTTCGAACTTCATCGACATTTTGAAGGAAGGATCCGGCCTCTACCTTAACCACCTGGTTGCTTTTAGCGAACGCGCCGCTTTCCATTTGGACATTTGTAATTTTCAAAGCTCCCATGATTTCCATGGCTGATAAGCCGTACGCGGTCAAGCGCTCACTGTCTATATACACGTGCACAACCCTTCTTTGCCCGCCATGAATGGTGATCCGGGCGCTGTTTTCGATACGCTGGAGTTTATCGACTGCCTCCTCAGCCACCCGGTACAGCTCGTGGCTATCATATATATCGCTGAACAAGGTTACGTTGACGATAGGGACATCATCGATCTCAATCGGTTTGACCACCCAGCCGGTTATGCCGGGGGTCACCTTGTCGATGTTTTGATGCAGTTTGTTGTACAGCTTAATCAGGCTTTCTTCGCGGTCTTGCCCGACATAAAAGCGAACCGTTACCACCGCCTTTCCCGGGCGGGACATTGAATATACATATTCCACCCCGTCTATCTGATACAGGAGCCGTTCGAGCCGGGAGGACACCAGTTGTTCCACTTCTTCCGCTGTGCCCCCTGGATACATGATCAATATATCGGCCAGCGGGACGACGATTTGCGGTTCTTCCTCGCGGGGGGTCATCACAAGGGCCATGGCACCGGCAACCAGGCTGATAATGATCAACAATATCGCCAGATTTCCTTTCAGGAAATTTTCAATGATACGGGAAATTACCGAATACCCACCCGCCATGCCGGCACCTCCTTAACCCTTGATCGGTTCGGTTAATATCATGTCATTGTCGGATAGACCGGATAGAATCTCAATCAAATCACCGTAGCGTGGACCGGTCTTGACCATCCGGCGGATGGCCAAATTCCCCTTCACGACCTGGACCATTTCGAGTTGGCCGATCCTGTAGACTGACGAGGCCGGCACCAGGATGGCCGGTCGAGGCTCGTCATTGATCCATACGCGGCCGAAGGTACCCGGCAGGACGTCGGTGTCGGCCCCCTCAATGTGGACTTTTACCCGCTGGGTCCGGCTCATGGGGTCGACTTCACCCACAACTTCAGTGACCTTGCCGCTAAAAGGCCGCGAGGGTCGATCCAGTTCGATGTCGACTGTCTGTCCCAGTTGCAGCTTTTCCGCCAATCTTATGGGAACGGGCACCTCGATGCGCATATTTCGAGGTGCAAAAACTCCGAGCAAAACCTGGCCGGCGTTTGCCAAATCTCCGGCTTCGACACGGCGGTCTGTTACTTTGCCGTTGATAGGGGACTTTATTTCGGAAAAGGTCAGCATGATTTTATTTTGCTGAACACGTGCTTTAGCCGTTTCATAAGTGGATTTGGCTGCTGTCAGGGCTTGGTCCGTGGTGGCATCGGCTGCCATCAACTTTTGGGTTCTCTCATATTCGGTTTTGGCCTGTTGTAATGTGGCCTCGGCGGCCGCCAATTGCTCCTGCAGTTCACGATTGTCCAGTCGCACCAGCGTCTGCCCCTCCTTGACGCGGTCACCGGCCGAGACAAAAACTTTTTTCACGTAGGCACTAATTCTGGCACTGAGTAAAATTTTTTCGCCGGAAGCCACGGTTCCCACAAGGTCAATGCGAGGCGCCACGGATTTTGTTTGCACCTTAAAAGTTTCACTGTCTGTTGGAATGGGTATGCCGGCCTGGGCGCTGACTTCTCCGGGCGAAAGTTTGGTGCTGAAAAAACCCCCCGACCAAAGGATCAGGGCAGCCAGTGTAAGCAGTCCGATCAGAATTTTAATAATTAATTTTGTTGTTGCGGCAGCGTCATGTTTTTTCTCGGTCATCCTTCATTCCTCATGATTTCTTAGTTTTGATTAACATATTCGGTAACCAGTTCCCCTCCCGCCCTTTTGACATTGGAAAGGGCGATGAGGTAATCATAATAAGCCACTACCTCCCGGGTTTGGCTGGCAGTCAAACCCACTTGCGCAGTCAAAAGCTCGGTTATATCGGTTGCGCCTTCTTTGTAGCGTACACGCGTTATCCGAAGTGCCTCCCCGGCGCTCTCCACACTTTTTTGGACCACGGCCAACCGTTGCCAGGCTTCTGCCAAATGAATTCCAGCGCGCTGCAAGTCCAAACGCAAGTTGTTACGGATGTTTTGTTCATCCTGCTGCGCGGCCTGCCAGTCGGTCTTGGCTTTTTTGACGGCATTTGTTCTGCTGTATCCGTCGAAAAGTTGCCACTTTGCCATGATTCCTACGATATAACTGTTTTCCAATTCATCGAGATCGCTGTCGAGATCATAAGATCCAAACGCATTAACATCTGGATAATACTCCCGCACTGCTTTTTGGTATCTTTTTTCTTTTATAGAAGCCTGTCGCTTGGCCAGTTCCAGCTCGGGTCGGTTTTCAACGAGATTGAAATCCCGTTCGACAGGGGGCGGGACTTCTTCTCTTTTGACGGGTACCGGTAAATTGGTCGGCCCCGCCAGATCCTCACCAATGGCGGTATTTAAAGCAATAAGTGCGAGCCGCATGCCATTTTGGGCCCTGATCAGATCTTCATGGGCCTGGGCCAGTTTGACTTCCAGGTTCAAAACATCCGTTTTAACGACCGAGCCTACCCTGAATCTTTCTTTGGCGACCCTGAGATTCTCTTCCAAGCTTTTAATGGTTTCTTTCTGGACTTTTATAAAATCCTGTGACTGCAGCACACCATAGTAACTGCGGGTAACCTGATGTATCAACTCGTTTTGAATGGCAGCCAGCTGGTCGGCCGCTGCCTCCTTGCCCAGTTCGGCCAAGGATGTCCGGATTCTGCGCTTGCCGCCGTCGTATATGCGATAGTTTAGCTCCACGGATAGTCTCAAGTTGTCAGTACCATCCGGGTCATTGGGGTCGAAGGCGGGATCGCGTATGTCGAGTTGACGTTGGTTGAGTTGCATCATGAAGGCCTGGGTGGGGTTATCCGTGATACTATAGTTGCCGGATAAAAACAGCTGGGGATAGTATGCAGCTTTGGTCTGCGTGATCAGGGCTTTGGCTGCCTCTATTCGCAGGGATGCTGCATGAGCGCCGGGATTTTTCTTGAGGGCCGTAAAAATGCAATCATCTAAACTTATGCCCACGGCCTTAAGGGGGGCCAGGACCAGGATAAAGCTGAAAGCCAGAACCCGCAGCATGTTCAACCATACAAGGGGTGATAATGATGGGAGACGCAATCCCACAGATCGAGTATTCCCGGCGGCAGTCGATGATGCAAACATATACATTAACTCTCTCCTCGTAAAAAAGTTTAACTTATTTTTTGCAGCTCGACACAATCAATTCAGGTTCTAGTGGTGTTAATTTATTATTACGGTTTATCAAAAAACTAAGTCAAATAAAAAATTTATAAATTACACCTTTAAGCGCTCGAAGGAAACGAAAAGTTACATGCCATTTATAAAATCGGCCCTGTGGTGTTCAGTGTGATAAGATATTCGAGGCAGGACGCCTAAAGGAGAACTTTTTGGTTTGGTGATTTAATTTTCAGCGGGTGAGCGGTTCACTCCTCTGTCAGCCCTGCTTTTTCAGCTAGGATTGAGGCAGTCCCGTTCATCGGGGTGGGTAGCTCCGCAAGCGGCGGAAAGCTAGAAATTCTTAATCTTTTTTAATAATTGCCAAGTGCTGTATAAGGTTACGCTGCTCGATGGAAACTTCTCTTTTACTGTTTCGACCAACGCAACCAGATCGCGGCTGTTAGGCCCCAGATGGCATTGAAAATAATCACGAACAAGGGGGTGAGGATGCCGAGATCAAGACCCATGACGCCTTTGCCGGCTTTCACCGGAAATACCACAAATAGCTGTATGATCGTGGGTCCCAGGCTGTAAATCAGGCCTTTGATCAGTATTTTTTGTTTCCACAGGGGAAGCAGGAATAAAGCACCCCAGATACCGCCCCACACAATTCGGGGATACAGCCAGGCGGGAGATATCTTCGGTGCAATTTTGACACCCAAGGCTGATGTTATTCCGATCTCTCCAAAAATCCAAACCGCCAAACTATTGATAAGACCGCCCAAACAGCCGGCAGCAAATACCAACGCGAGTTTTTTCGAATAATTGTTCATGCCCATTCACTCCTTGCTTGAATAACCTTTGTGAGATTTGAGAATTACTGATTCAGCTCATATAAGACGATATTATTCTATATTAATACACTTTTTAAATCAGTCCAGTGAGTAAATTGCGGAAAAAACCGGTCTCAGTATTTCATTTATTTGAGGGGTCGGGGTGTTTTTTTCACGGCTAGATGATCATCCCGGTGCTTCCAACGGGCAGGGGGCTGTTGCCGTCGAGAAAGGCAAGACACGGTGTCGGTTTTTGTTGGCGTGAAAGTTTTAAACAGCCGGCAGTAAAATAAAGGGCAGTTGCCGCTGTCAGGTTTGGCAGGCAATAACCCGGCATCTTGCCGTGAAAAAAACACCTCGACCCCTTGTTTATTTATAGATCATAAATTTACGTACTTCTTGCGTGGTTTCAGATCCCATCAAACAGTCCATCAATAAGAAAGCCACATCAAGGCAAGAGCCGGGTCCGGCACAGGAGATAATCCGACCATCCAAAACGACCGGCTCATCCACCACTATGGCCCCATTGGATTTTAATCGTCCGATATTGTCGCGCTGTCGGCTGTATGGATAAGTTGTGGCTTTTTTCCCTTTCAACAGGCCGGCATCGGCAATCGGCAAAATGCCGACACACATGGTAGCGATGTGTCCATTGCGGGCATGAATTTGATGGGCAAGCTTGTGGATTCTGGCATCATAGGCTTCGTTATAACCCTGGCTGTGAAACCCGCCGGGTAATACCAGGGCCTGATAGTCTTTAGGATTGATATCCGGCAACAAGAGATCCGGTTTGTGAGGCAGGCCGCAGCGGCTTGTGACGGTTTCATGAAAACCGGTTGTGGTAACGATGGCCTTGCGTATGGGTTCCCGATATTGGGTCCAGGCGAAGACATCCAATACTGCAATGGCCTCGAGGTCTTCAAAGCCCTGGGCCAAAAAAAGTAAAATTTTTGTCACGTCATCCGGCATGTGCAATTTTTTTTTTTGATGTCTTGCTGCTCATCCAGAACAGAGTTAAGAAGCTCAGTCCGGTCATGCCTTTTGCTCCTGGCTCTCTGAGATAAGATTCGTATGGGATGCACCAGATTTATTATTGGAAATTTTTGAAGCGGCAAAAGCAGTTTCCAGGTATGTCTCGCGTTTTATAGCCCGGAGCAAAACGCCCTTTGTTTTCGGAGAGCTGTTAAACCCGGTTTCGGCGACAAGCGCTGCATTTATAAATCCCAACTGTTGAAGCATTGCCAGGAAATCCTTTCCCGGTATGGCCCCGCCCTCTCATTGTGACCAGCTTTTTAGTATTTGCTTTTTCTCCCTGAGAGGCTCTCCAGTTAAGATTTGGTCGGCAATCATCAGTCGGCCGTTCGGTTTTAAAACTCGGTATACCTCTGATAGGGCCTTGGCCTTATCGGGGACAAGATTAAAAACCCCATTTGAGATCACAACATCAAATTCCTGATCTGAAAAGGGCAAATTTTCGGCCGATCCTTCCTTTAGGGTGACATTTTTAAAATCCGTCAATGAAAGATTCTCTCTGGCCCGTTCTATCATTTCAGACACCTGCTCAATTCCGACTACTTTTCCCCCCGGGCCGGTCATCATCGCGGCAAATATCGTATCCACGCCGCCTCCGCACCCGATATCCAGGATTGATTCACCTTCCTTGATCGGTCCTAATGAAAAGGGATTGCCCACACCGCAATAAGAGGCTGCCACGGCTTCAGGCACAGCCCGCAGGTGTGCGGGATCGTATTGCAATGCTTCTAACCCCGCCCGGCCTGTCGGGTATTTAAATAGACCATCCGGACTTGTAGCAACCTTTGCGTATTTTTTCCGGATACCCGCTTTGATCTTTTTTTTGTCTTTCATGGTGAATTCTTTTTCCATCTTTACAGCTCGCATATTTATTTGTTTCTATTTCTTAATTCAAGCTCACTATTGACAGGCATTTTCTTTGGAGAATAGAAGCTACAGGCAAAGTGATTATCGGATATACACATTTTAGAGATTATGCTTTTCCGGTTTGACGGCCAAAAGAATAATTTCCGGGATTCCCGGTGAACGGCAAGATCAGTAGCCACGGTAAAGTAAGTCTTTTAGCATCCCGAAACTGGCTGAGGCCGATGGTCATAGCCCCATGGCCTTTTTCAGGCTGGCCGCGATACGTGCCGAACAATCGATCCCACCACGGCAGATTGAAACCAAAATTGCTGTTGGTTTCACGGATAATCACGGAATGATGCACCCGATGCATGTCGGGGGTGACAACGAAATATCTCAGTAACGCGTCAAGTTTTAAAGGAAGGCGGATATTACCATGGTTGAACATGGCCGTCGCATTTAAAATGACCTCGAATATCAGAACCGCCAAGACGGGAGGACCGAGGACAACCACTACGGAAAGTTTAATGACCATGGACAGGATTATTTCGATGGGGTGGAAACGCAATCCGGTCGTCACATCATAATCCAGATCCGCATGATGTATCATAGATTACTCATCCAGCGGCTTCTTTTGGAAACGGTCAAGGAGCGTCGTTGCGCCAGGAATTCCCATAAGGCGATAAGTATGAAGGCCGGCAAAAAGGAGGCCACACGGATGACAATTTCATTATCCATTTATGAAAAAATACCGGGTTGAGTGTTTATCCAAGAGCTAAAGCGCAATTAAAAGATGCAGCCTGGAACTACCTTTCCGTGTATATTGTCTGTCGAACAGCTGAAGAGAGAGACTCCCTATCGGGAATATTATCAAAAGCGATTTTTTCGTTGATGACGATTGAAGGGACTGCCGGTCTGCGACCGCATATTTCTTTGAGAGCATCGAATCGATCAATGCCGTCCCGATCGCCTACATCAACTACATCCCATCTCAACATGCCCTCCTCAAACTCAGGCGAAATTTCTTCCAGGATTGCAATCGCCAGATCGCAAAGCATACAGCCCTTTTTCTTGGCAACAATTTCTACATAAATTCCTTGCTGATCGGTTTTCATCCTTTCCTCCGCTGGCAGTGCCCTTTTTATTTTTTCCTGTGCGTGCCTTTGCAGCGTAACAGGCTTTACATTGAAAACACTCAAATTTTTTGGTCTCGAATTCCTGAATAAACCGCCTTGCAGATGCCGGATACTCCGCCTGTTAACCCTTCGGGATTTTTGAATCCTTCCGTTGCTCTCAAGCTCTCCATATAACGGTGGTGATCCGCCAACGATTGCAATAGCGTCTGCTTGGGGGCATCAAGGGTTATTTCAAACAACCAGCCGGCTTCATAGGGGTCATTCACCACCAGAGCGGGATTTTTTTTGGCATTATGGTTGAAATGGATATACCCTTTGACAGGTGTGTGAATATATAGGATTTTGCCGGTGATGGCAAATATCACATCCTCTCCTTCCACAACCGCTTGACCCTCTTGGACCAGCCAGTCCAGGTCATTGATCCCACCGATCAGCACCAGGGCGGGTTCGGTCAGTCCGAAGACGATCTTTTGATCTACTGATGTTGCCCAAAGCCCCTGTTTGACATGATAGTTTCTATCTGCCGGTATCTCCACCCGTTTTCCCAGAAACTTTTCAACAAAAGCCATCCAGCCCCCCTTCAGCTGCTTATTTAAAACGATCCAGGATTGCCCTCTTTCGAGGAGTGGTTGCTGCTAGGCCAAGATGTTTGCAGATCACGGCCTCTAATTTTTCCTCCGAGACATCCCTACCTTCTGCCACGATTTCATCACCCACCATTACGGCCGGCGCAACCGGTAGGTCCAGCTCAAAATATTCATCGGTCATATATTCTTCTTTTGGTTTTGAAGTGGTTTTAATTTCAATATCGTATTTGTCACCCAGCCTGGGTATCATTTTCTTAAAATGTTTTCAGGGTTTGCCATTGGGCAAGTTCATAAAAAATCTGACTTGCAACATATTCTCCTCCATGGTTGCCATTTGTTAATTGCCCGTTTTCTGTGGTCTCCACAACAGCCGCTGGCCACTGACAACGGACTAGGGACATCACATCCTTCTGATTTCTGCCATGCGTATCAAAAATTGATCGGCCGGCAGAAAATCAACCACTCTTAAATCACGTCGCTCCCGGCCATCCTGATCCAACAGTACAACGGTGGGGACACCTTTGATATCATATTCTTGCAGCAATCGTTCGTGAACCGGATTCCCCTTGCGGGTCAGATCAACCTTGATCATTACAAAGTTCCGCTTGGCTTGTTTAACAATTTCAGGATTGTGGAAGGTCGCATCATCGAGCTCACGACAAGGTGCACACCAGTCTGCATAAAAATCGATGACTACGGGCTTATGGTGTTTTTTCGCATCGGCCAGCAACGATGGTGAATAGGATTGCCATTCCACCCCGGGACCGCGCACGATCCAGGAACCGATGAGGAACGTCGCTATCACCATACCCGCGATTGCAGTTCCGGTTTTCAACCATAAAAACGGTCCAACCATGGGAGATTTCTTGTCGATCCATCCCAAATGAAGACCGGCAGCTAAAGCAACCGCAGCAAATACAAAGATACCGGTCGTTTCAGGTAAAACGGGTCGAATAAAGTAGACGGCCATGAATACCAGAACCCAACCCATAAGTTTTCGTACCCACAGCATCCATTCTCCACTGCGGGGGAGTTTTTCCAAATGTCCTGAAAATATGGCCAAACAGAAAAGCGGCAACCCTAGACCAAGGCTTAACGTGAAGAAAATAGTAAATCCAAGATAGGGGTCCCCCAAACCGGCCACCCAGGTCAATAATCCCAAAACAAAAGGACCGATGCATGGGGCGGCGATGATTCCCATCGTAAGACCCATGAATATACTGCCGAAGTATCCCGTATACGTTTTTGATGCCGCCTGCGTCAGCCCTTGCGGCAGTCGTAATTCCCACAAGCCAAAAAGGCTGGCCGCAAAGATGGTCAATACGGCTGCCACCAGGGCTAAAATTACGGGATGCTGCAGCATAGCGCCCATGAGGCCGCCTGTCAGAGCAGCGGTCACACCGAGAACTGAATTCATAACAGCCAACCCCAAAATATAACATGTGCCATGAGCAATCAGTTTGGCCCGGCCCTGCCCGCTGCGGCCTGCAAAATATGAAACCGTAACTGGAATCAAGGGATAGACACAAGGGGTCAGGTTAAGGGCCATACCGCCGGCAAAGATTCCGAGGAGCGTCCAGATCACCGACCAACCTCTCAGCGGACCGGGTTTTTCTGGATCGGGACTTGTTTGGACAAGCCCCGCCGGTGTCCGCTCAATCGGCAGGCCTCTGGCATGCCATTCCGGATACCCCAGAGGATCACGATAAACTTTTTTATATCCAAGCTTTACGGCCACCCGGGCCGCTGAATCACTGCGGACTCATGCTAATCCCGCTCAGTAAAACACTATGAATCGGTTTTTATCCGGCCCCAGAACTGATTCAAGGTCTCCCCTTTTGCGCCAGCGTGACAGCCAGGTGGGTTCCATGGGAAAGTTCAGGGCACCTTTGATGTGGCCGGTTCGGTATTCCCACGCCTGGCGCGTGTCTA
>JASFTQ010000039.1:0-20472 GCA_050053515.1 Desulfobacterales bacterium
ATGCAAAACAAATATGAAGTAGTGGCCACCTATAAAGGTAACTACCATGACACCATGACCGCCGGGATAGCCGCCTTCCGTTCAAAAAGTCCACCCCACATATTGCAGGTTTTTGAAGTGGGAACAGCAAGCATGATGGCCGCAAAAGGGGCCATCAAACCGGTTTATCAGGTCATGGCCGAATCCGGCCAACCCTGGAATCCCACCGCATACCTTCCTACCGTGACCGGGTATTACACCACCCCTGAAGGCGAGATGCTCTCGATGCCGTTCAATAGCTCAACACCTGTTTTATACTATAATGAGGAGGCTTTTAAAAAGGCCGGGCTCGATCCGAATAAACCACCCAGAACCTGGCCGGAAGTTGAGAGCTATGCCCGCAAGATGATCAAAGCCGGTTACCCGGCCGGATTCTCAACGGCCTGGATATCCTGGATCCACATGGAGAACTTCAGCGCCTGGCACAATGTACCCATCGGTACCAAATCCAACGGATTTGAAGGGTTGGACACCGAATTCGTCTTTAACAGCCCCTTGCATGTAAAACATATTCAGCAACTAGCCGACTGGCAGAAAGATAAGATCTTCGTCTACGGCGGTCGCCGTAATAAGGGTAATGCCTTATTTTCTTCCGGAGAAGTGGCCATGTATACGGAGTCATCGGCAGGGTACGCCGGATTCGTGAAGACTTGCAATTTCCCCTTCCGCACCAGTATGCTCCCCTATTGGCCGGATGCCTCCGGAGCGCCTCAGAATACCATCATTGGCGGGGCCAGCCTGTGGGTAATGGGCGGTCATTCCAAAGCAGAGTATGACGGGGTGGCCACTTTCTTCAATTATCTGTCCTCTCCGGCGGTCCAGGCAGATTGGCATCAGTTTACCGGTTATTTACCCATTACCACCAATGCCTATTACCTGACAAAGGGCCAGGGGGTGTATGACGAGAAACCCGGTATGGAAACCGCGTTGAAGCAAATGACTCTCAACAAACCCACCGCGAATTCCAGAGGATTGCGTTTCGGCAACTTTGTGCAGATGCGCGACATTATGTATGACACATTGGAAGCCATTTTTTCCGAGCAAAAAACCGCCGAGCAAGGCCTAAACGACGCGGTTGACGCCGGCAACAAATTGCTGCGTAAATTCGAACGGGCCAACAGATAGCGAAAACTAATCCCCGCAGGACCCGTTCTTAAATTGAAACGGGTCCTGCCCACCTTTTATCCCGGGTCTGGTATCCTATGGAAAAAAGAGTTGTTTTCAAGAACAAAGCCCTCCCCTATTTCCTGGTCGCACCCCAAATTATCATTACCCTGGTGTTTTTTATATGGCCGGCTTTTATGGCCCTTTATCAATCGGTCGTACAGCAAGACCCCTTTGGACTCAAGACCGTTTTCGTCGGTTTGGATAACTTTAAATATATTTTCACGGATCCCATCTATCTGAACTCGATTAAGGCTACCACGGTCTTCAGTTTTTCGGTGGCGGCCCTGGCCATGTCGACTGCGCTGCTTTTGGCGGTGATGGCCGACCGGGCCATTCGCGGGGCGACCACCTACAAGACATTTATCATTTGGCCGTATGCGGTTGCACCGGTGGCGGCGGCGGTCTTGTGGTACTTTCTCTTCAATCCCACCGTTGGCATGATTTCATTCTTTTTAAAAGCCATTGGAATTGACTGGAACTTTAACTTAAACGGCACACAGGCCATGATTTTGGTGATTATCGCTGCGGCCTGGCGGGAAATCTCTTACAATTTTCTATTTTTTCTGGCCGGACTCCAGGCCATTCCCAAGTCATTTATCGAAGCTGCCGCCATTGACGGGGCCTCCCCGGCAAAACGATTCTGGACCATTTCATTTCCGCTGTTATCACCGACGGTCTTTTTTTTACTTGTCATGAATTTGGTGTACGCCTTTTTCGAAACCTTTGGCGTCATCCACGCCATCACCGAGGGCGGGCCCAACGAGGCCACCAATATTATGGTTTTCAAGATTTATCACGACAGTTTTCTTGGTTTAGATCTTGGCGGTTCAGCCGCCCAGTCGGTCATCCTGATGGCCGTAGTCATTTCACTGACGGTGATCCAGTTCCGTTACATCGAGAGAAAAGTCCATTACTGAAGGAGTAAAAGATGGTCGAACATCGACCCTGGTTCACTTTTTTGACCCATGCAATCCTGCTTCTGGGCTGCTTAATCATTGCCTTTCCCATCTACACGACATTTGTGGCCTCCACCCACAGCCTTGAAGCCATCACTTCATCTTTCCCGATTTTACCGGGCCGTCACCTGATCGAGAATTATCACCAGGCCCTTACCGTCGGAAGTGGAGAAGTCGGCGCCACCGTGGGCAGCATGATGCTCAACAGCCTGATCATGGCACTCGGCATTGCCTTCGGGAAGATATCCATTTCCCTGCTGTCCGCTTTTGCCATTGTGTACTTCAGGTTCCGCTTCCGTATGTTATTTTTCTGGATGATTTTCATCACCTTGATGCTGCCGGTGGAAGTTCGAATTCTGCCAACCCATGAGGTGATGGCGGATTTGAAATTACTGGACAGCTATTCGGGCCTGATCTTTCCGTTAATCGCGTCAGCCACAGCCACTTTTCTGTTTCGCCAGTTTTTCATGACGGTTCCCGATGAACTGTGCGAGGCTGTTAGAATCGACGGGGGTGGGCCCCTCCGATTTTTCTTCGATATCCTGGTACCCATGTCGCGCACCTCCATTGCCGCTTTGTTTGTGATTCTTTTCATCTACGGGTGGAATCAGTATCTTTGGCCGTTAATGATCACAACCGACGAAAAATACTACACACTTCTGATTGGCATCAAAAGAATGCTGGATGTCGGCGAAGGCCAGGCCGATTGGCAGATTATTATGGCCTCCACCATGCTGGCCATGATTCCACCGGTGCTGGTGGTGATCTTCATGCAGAAGCAGTTTGTGAAAGGCATGACGGAAACGGAAAAGTGAACTATCATTACACAGGAGTTATCGCGTTTTAGGAAAGTTTATCGAGGTACTCTCATGGCCGATGTAAGTTTGAACGATGTCCACAAAAGTTTCGGGAAAACTGAAGTTATCCACGGTATCAGCTGCGATATCAAACATGGTGAGTTTATCGTCATTTTAGGGCCCTCGGGTTGCGGTAAATCTACCGTGCTCAGAATGATTGCGGGTCTTGAGGTGATTTCGGAAGGCGAGATAACCATCGAGGGCAAAGTCGTCAACCGTCTGGAACCGGCAGACCGCGATATTGCGATGGTGTTTCAGAATTACGCGCTGTATCCCCATATGACGGTGTACAAGAATATGGCATACGGTTTAAAGATACGGCGCATGCCAAAGGTGGAAATTGAAAAAAGAGTCCAAAAAGCAGCGGAAATCCTTGAGTTGACCGAGTTTCTGGAGCGGAAGCCGCGACAGCTATCGGGCGGTCAACGTCAGCGCGTCGCTATGGGCCGCTGTATCGTACGCGAACCCAAGGTGTTTTTGTTCGACGAGCCTCTGAGCAATCTGGATGCCAAACTCCGCGTTCAAATGCGCCTGGAACTTAGAAATCTTCATGAAACACTCGGAATCACCAGTGTTTACGTCACCCACGATCAAGTCGAGGCCATGACCCTGGGCGACCGCCTGGTCATCATGGACGATGGTTACGTCGAACAAATCGGCACACCCCTCGAAGTGTACGAGAAGCCGGCGACGAGTTTCGTTGCCGGTTTCATCGGGTCTCCGGCTATGAATTTTCTCAATGTGCGCATCAGCCCCGATGGTTCCTCAGTTGAGATTCCCGGCGGGATTCATTTGCCGATCGAAAATGGAAGTATCCCCGAATATGCCGGAAAAGAGGTTACCCTCGGCATCCGCCCCGAACATTTCGAGCTCGCAGGGGAGCGGCAGGTCGATATGAGCCTGACGGTAGACCACGTAGAGGTTCTTGGTGCCGATACCCTGGTCCATGGACATTTCGGAGAAGATAAAACCTCCCTGACGATCCGGCTTTCGGATGTTCAACATTTCGAAAAAAATACTATTTTGCCGTTAAATGCGCCCCCTCAAAAACTGCATTTATTTGATAGTCAGAGCGGAAATCGCCTTGGAAAGTAATTGAGGGGTGGGGGTATTTTTTGCACGACAAGCTGAACGCCCCGGCAGTTTACATTGGCCAGGGGCTATTGTCGCTTGGAGAGGCAAACCGCGGTGTCGGTTCGCGGGACAGGGCCGGATGCCATCAGCGGGGAGCAAAATGTGAGGTTGTTGCCGCTATCGGGCACGGTCGGCGATAACCCGGCATCCTGCCGTGCAAATAATACCCCCACCCCTGAAATAATTAGATTATAGAAAATTTTTGATATCAATATATTTTAAAACCCCGTCGAACGCGTCGGGGTTATTCTTTGGCATATTCTTTAGAGTATTTTCGGATAATTTTCATGCAAAAATTTTTTGATATAACAAAATTCGAACCGCCCTGGATAATTGCCCATCGCGGGTATCGCGCGCGCTATCCTGAAAACACCATCTCTGCCTTTCGAGCGGCGCTGGATGCCGATGTGCCGATGATCGAACTCGATGTAACCCTGAGTAAAGACCGCAAACTGGTGGTTATTCATGATGCAACCCTGGAGCGCACAACCAACGGCCGGGGAGGGGTCAGCGGCTACACTCTCGTGCAATTAAAACAACTGGATGCCGGCAGTTGGTTTCATCCGGATTTTGCCGGAGAACGGATACCTGAATTAACAGAGGTTCTGAATTTAGCCAATGGCAGGGCTTTCGTTAATATTGAAATTAAGCCGCATTCACACGAAGCTCATAATCCGAAAGATGCCATTGAATATCAGCTGATAGAACTTGTTCGACATCGGAAGATCGAAGATTTCATTTTAATTTCCAGCTTTGACCTGAATATCCTGCAGCGATTAAAAGACATCAACCATAGGTGTGCCTTGGGGTTTATCTCCCGGCAGCCGGCCGATAAAAATACCATCGATATATGCCACCGGATCAAGGCGGTTTCCTGGCACCCCAATCACCAAATCCTGACCCCCGAACAGGTGAAACTGATGCATGCGCAAGGGTTTCGGGTCTTTCCGTATAATGCCGACGCAGCTGAAGAAATCAAACGGGTGATTGATATGGGCGTTGACGGCGTGATCACCAGCGATCCGCTGCTGTCGCGGGACTTGACAATTTGAATGATCATTCCATAAATTGAGAGTAAAAAATCTTTCACAATCAACCTTTACAAAGGAATATTTTGAAATGCCCACCATACAAACCCAGGTGTTAATCATCGGCGGTGGCGTAACGGGTACCGGCCTTGCCCGGGATCTTGCCCTGCGAGGTGTTCAATGCATCCTGGTAGAACAAAACGATATCAACGCCGGCGCCTCCGGTGCCAACCACGGACTTTTGCACAGTGGGGCCCGCTATGTTTCTTCCGATCAGGGCAGCGCGATGGAGTGCCGCGAAGAAGCAGAGCTTCTGAAAAGACTGGCTGCTCACTGCATCGAGGACACCGGTGGCTTATTCGTGGCGGTTGAAGGGGACGACGAATCGTATGTGGCGGACTTTCCCCGATTATGTTCCCAATGTAATCTTCCGCTAAAGGAACTGGCTCCAAAGGAAGCCCAAGAATTGGAACCGGCCCTGTCTGATAAATTGATCGCTGCTTATATGGTGGAAGATGCCTCCATCGATCCATTCAAACTTTCCATGGAAAATATTTCCCAGGCCCAGGAACTGGGATGCACCCTGCTGCGGTTTACGAAAGTGGTTGGATTTGAGAAGGATAAAATAAAAATCCGTGCCACCCGGTTACACGATAAAGTCACCGGCCAGCAATTTTTGATCGAAGCCGAGCAGGTCGTCAACGCTGCCGGCGCCTGGGCCGGTGTAATCGCAGGACTAGCCGGAGTCACCGTCAATATACTTTACTCTCAAGGCAGTCTTTTAGTCACCCATAGCAGAATCACCCAACGGGTGGTCAACCGCTTGCGCCCATCCGCCAACGCCGATATTCTGGTGCCGGGGGGCACGGTATCGATCCTTGGAACAACTTCTGTCCGAATAGACAGTCTCGACGACATACACCCAACCGTTAAGGAAATAGACAGCATCGTCAGTGAAGCCGCAAACATGATTCCCGTTTTGGAAACTGCTCGCTATATCAGAGCCTATGCCGGGGTTAGACCGCTGGTGGCTGCACAATCTTCCGGAGATGATCGGGGCGTCAGCCGGGGTTTTGCCCTGCTGGACCATACAGAAGACGGTCTGGAAAATTTTGCCACAATTACCGGCGGCAAACTCACCACTTACCGATTAATGGCAGAAAAAACAGCAGATCTGGTATGTCAACGCCTGGGGGTTTCAGAACCCTGCCGGACCCGAACAGATCCTCTGCCGGCAACCCAACCCGTCAAATGGACCCAGCCCGGACTGGCCCCCAAACTTTGGCTGCAGGAACACGAGCGGGAAGATATATTGCTTTGCGATTGCGAGATGGTTCCGAAAAGTGCTGTGGACGCCATCGTGGCTTCAATTCGTGAACAAAACGGTCAACCGGATTTAACGTCAATCGGACTGCGCAGCCGCATCGGCAAAGGGGCTTGCCAGGGCACGTTTTGCAGCGTCAGAATTGCCGCCTACCTGCATGATCGGGGCGAGCTGGATTCAAACCAGTGCTTAGAAGACATCGGGGCGTTTCTCAGTCACCGCTGGAAGGGACAACATCCCATTCTCTGGGACAGACAGCTGGTGCAAGCCGAACTTCTGGAAGCCATGCATTGCGGGTTTTTTGGGATAGAATTGGTTTCGGGTTCAGAGGTTCAGGGTTCAAAGGTTTAAAATTCACCTCAAATTTGATTCGTTGATTTGTGAACTCTTAAAGGCAGGATTATGAGAATAGAACGATTTGAGGATATTGAGGCTTGGCAATTAGCCCGCGAGCTAGCCCGCAAAGTCTACGGCTTGACGAGTAAAAACCGGTTTGCTCGCGACTTCGGATTGAAAGGACAAATCCAGGCTGCAGCAGGTTCATCTATGCACAACATTGCCGAAGGATTTGATTCGGAGACAAATCCGGAGTTTGTTCGTTTTCTCAGATATGCAAAACGGTCTTGCACCGAAATCCAAAGTGAGCTTTACGTAGCATTGGATCAGCAGTACCTAACGGAAGCAGAGTTTCAAGATGTGTATGCCGGACGCACACGCGCTGCTATTCGAGGTTTTATTAATTACCTGATAACCTACGAACAAGGTCAAGGAAAGAAAGGAAACCCTGAACCTTGAACCCTGAACCTATGAACGCTGAACCCATAAAATCCGACCTGTGTATTATCGGCGCCGGTATCGCCGGCATGTCTGCAGCGGCATTTGCTGTTAATCGAGGACTTTCTGCGGTTCAGGTGGGTGGCACCGGGGAAATCGTTTTTGCCAGTGGCCTGCTGGATTTAATGGGGGTGCATCCTATCGCTGAAGGGCATCTATGGGCTGATCCTTGGAACGGCATCCAAGCAGTGGTCCGGGACATCCCCGATCATCCTTATGCACGATTGAAGCAAGAAGATATCAAAAATGCCTTCAAAGAGTTGCTTTCATTTTTAAAAGACGCCGGGCTTCCATATCACCGGCACATTAATCGCAACGTGCGGATATTCACGCCGCTGGGAACGCAAAAGCTGACATACTGTGTTCCTCATTCCATGTGGAACGGTGTCAAGGCTCTGAGGGAAAAACCTCCTTGCCTGCTGGTTGACATACGTGGGCTGAAAGGATTTAGCGCCGGTCAAATTGCCGCAAACTATAAAAAGAAATGGCCGGGCTTGCGTACAGCCCGTATTTCATTTCCGGGAACCGATCACTTAAGTGAAGTGTTTACCGAACACATGGCCAGTGGATTGATATTACCGGAAACCCGGGAAAAGCTTGCCAGGGCCGTGCGACCACACGCCAGGAAAGGCATCCGGACCATCGGCTTGCCGGCCATGCTGGGATTATACCGGCCCAAAGAGGTTGTTTCTGATTTAGAAAAAATGCTCGAAGCTGCGGTGTTTGAAATTCCCACCATGCCCCCGTCTGTGCCCGGACTACGGCTTAAAGAAGCTTTTGAGCGCCAGTTGCGAGCAGCTGGAATAAAATTTTTTTCTCAAAAGCGGGTGCTGGACGTCCATCACAAAGCCAACGGTGATTTTGACATCAGTATCGGCAGGGAAACGAGACAGCATGCCATACAATCCAAAGGCATTATCCTGGCAAGCGGTCGATTTATCGGCGGCGGGCTGCAGGCCAGCCGAAAACAGATCCGGGAGACCATTCTTGACCTGCCGGTCCGCCAGCCGAAGGATCGAACCCTGTGGCACCACAGAGACTTTCTGGACCCCCGGGGACATCCCATCAACAGGGCAGGCCTCGAAATTGATGATAATTTCCGCCCCCTCGACAGTTCGGGCCACCCCGCATATCAGGCGCTGTTTGCAGCCGGTTCCATATTGGCCCATCAAGACTGGATCCGTATGAAATGCGGTGCCGGTCTGGCCATCGCGACGGCTTTGGGAGCAGTTAATGCGTTTATGCGTCTTGGGCAATAATGAAGCTCTCGCAGCATTCCAAGGGACTTTGCAGACGAGGTATTCGTTCGAGACCGGGTAAACGATCATTCGCAGAGAAGCTGCGTCGTAATAGAAAAAAGTGATTATTCTTTGTGTCATTCCGGTCCCGGATCAGGTTGGGGATGACGGACCCGGCATCCCGGTGGCCAAGATCATGTAACCACGATGGATTCCGGATCTCATCCCGCAGGGCGGGGTTCGTCCGGAGTGACCGCTTTTTACGAATTGCGACACAGCCTGGAAGCGGTTGGCTTGAATCAGGGTTTCAGCTAATCGAATGTATATGGAGTTTAAAATGTTTAATCAACTCATCGAGTCAATGGAAGAAGCGATCCGGCAAGTGAAAAAATGGCCCGATAAGCAAATCCAGCTGTTTCATCATAATGATTCCGACGGTCTGACTTCGGGGGCCATCCTCACCCGGGCGTTTGAGAGGCAAAATTACACGGTTCGTCGATATTGTCTCGAAAAACCCTACCCGGCGCTGTTAAAAAATTTATTCGAACAGAAAGACAAGTGCCTCGTTTTTACGGATTTTGCCGGCAGGATTGCACCGATAATTTCCGAGCTGAATCGGGGCCGTAATCTAACCCTGATCTTGGATCACCATGTGGCTGCACCGGCTACCGATCCAATGGTTCACAATCTGGATCCCGATCTGTATGGACTCAAAGGTGATCGGGATATTACGGCTTCCACCACCTGTTATCTTTTTGCCGGGTTAATGGATCCCCAAAATAAGGACATGGCCCATATTGCCGGCATCGGCGCCGTGGGGGATGGATTTTTTGTAGATGGCCGATTGGTCGATCAGAATCGAGAGGTCGTTCTGGAAGCCGTTCGACAGGGCATGATGGAAATCAAAAATGTCGAAAACGGTGAAAAATATTTCATCAGATTCAACAAGGACTTGATTCCCTGCGAGGCACTGGGCGCCGATTTGGATACTCTCGGTGCCGCCGGTTATTATCAGCAAGGACCGGATATGGGTATTCGGGTTTGCCTGGAAGGGATAACACCGGATTCGAAAAAAATGGTTGAAGAACTCAAAGCCCTACAAACCCGCAGATTTGAAGATCAAGTGTCCAAACTAAAGGCGGGGGGGTTAAACAAGACGGCGCATATCCAGTGGTTTCATGTCAAAGATCGATTTTCTCCCATGGGGGTAAAAATGATCGGTGCCTTTTGCGATGTTTACAAAGACACCGATTTATTTGAGCCCCGACGCTACATTGCCGGATTTCAGATTATCCCAGACGAAATACCGGGTTTTGGAAGTATTTCTTTTAATGAAGTAAAAATCTCTATGCGGGTATCTGCCTGTATGGCGCAAGAAATTCGTGCGGGGAGATGCCTGGGGCTCGATGTCCTGCTGCCGGATGCAACGGCCAAAGTCGGTGGATTTTCCGACGCCTGTCACACCTTAACGGCCGCCACCACGGTCGCTATCGGGAGAGAAGAAGATTTGATCGAGGAGATGGAAAATATCCTGAGTGGTGCTTGACCGAAAATCACCCTGTTTTTTACGGTCAAAATTTCGCAGCACGAAATCCGAAGCCCAAAACAAATTCGAAATCCTAAACCCGCATTTCTTAAACAAATAACTTGAGTTTTTGTCATTAGAACATTCGTGCTTAGAATTTTTTTCGAATTTCGATATTCGAATTTCGTATTTCCATATTCAAGTATGATCTCAAGTTTAAATAATTTACTACAATTCTCAAACAAGAATAAAGAAACTAAAGGAGACTAATATGGGTAAAGGAACAGCTTTTGGCAAAACAATATTAATCGGTGATCAGTTTGTATTGCGTGAAGTCCCGGCGATTGTAGCCGCGCTCCCATTTCAAACGGAGGCCACGGTGGAAAGGATCCCGGGTGACGGCTGGAGCCTTGAAGATAATCGCATTGAGGTTCCGGGCTATAAAGACAAGAAAAAAAATGACCAGGTGGAATCTATCAACAGAATCCTTGAGGTAATGAAAATCGATGTCACAAAAACGCCCCTCAAGATTATCTATGGGGGAACATTGCTGGCCGGCAGCGGTGTGGGCGCCAGCGCCGCCAGTTGTGTGTCCCTTGCCAGGGCTTTGAATGAAGAATTCAACCTGAACCTTCCCATAGAAGACATCAACCGCATCGGTTGGGAAGGAGAATTTGCCTATCACGGCACACCCAGCGGTGTTGACAATACAGCTTCAACCTACGGTGGTATCATTTTGTACCATATTAAAAATGGGGAAAAAACGTTTGCTAAAATAAAGGTGCGACAACCCTTCGAAGTCGTGTTGGCCAACAGCGGCATAACCGCCGATACAAAGCTAATGGACGGTATTACCGAAAGAAATCAAAGAGAAGACCCGGATCTGTTTTCGTTCCGCCTCAAGGCCATCACGGACCAGGTTTTTGAAATGAAAAAGGCCCTCGGGTCATACCGGCTGGAGCGTGTGGGAGAGCTGATGACCGCAAATCACGGTATTGTAAGAAAAATCGGTTTTTCTCATGACGTTTTGGACTACCTGTGTAAGCTCGGACTCGAAAATGGTGCCCTGGGTGCCAAAGTCACCGGCGGGGGAATGGGCGGCTATATGGTTGCGCTGACACCGGGAAAGGATCTGCAGGAGAAGATTGCAACAACCTATGAAAATGAGGGATATAAGGTCATCCGGGCGACTATCGGAGGGAGTGACTGATCATCTCTTCTAAAAGTTCATCCGTTTGATGTGTAGTTTTATAACATGGTATTACTTATTGCATATATTTATCTACATTCTGGTATGATGACATCATTATAATTGTCTCAGGTGAAGAAGTGTTGATGAGCATAATATATCAAAATCAAATTTTCTCGCCACGGATAGTCAGCGTCATTTAAAATCGATTGACTTGCAACAAAATTGTTGATTATAGATTGTTCGAAACGAGTTTCATGTTCTGATATCTTTAAGCTTCATAACCCACCCACAAAAGGAGGCGAATCATGTTGAAAAAATCGCTATGGATAGCAGTCATGGTTTCATTTTGCCTGGTATTCCAGATTTCCACTACCTTAGCGGGAGACACCCTTGAGTTGCTGACCTGGAAAGGGTATGCCCCTAAAAATCTGGTCGATCAATTTCAAAATGAAACCGGAATCACAGTGAAAGTAACCTATTCCAACAATGAGGAAATGATTGCCAAGTTGCGTGCTACCCGGGGTGCCGGTTTTGATCTGGCCCAACCAAGCCAGGATCGGATTTCATCGGTTCAGGAAAAATACAATATTTATCAGCCCATTGATCTGTCAAAAGTCGATACATCCCAGATCATATCCTCTATGTTGGACGCCGTTAAGGAAAATACCATGGTTGCCGGAAAGCCCCATGCGGTACCTTTCTGTTGGGGAACATCCGGTCTGGTCGTCAACAAAAAATATGCGCCCAATGCCCAGGATTACTCCGATTTGCTGAATGCGTTTTATAAAGGAAGAGTCAGCTATCGGTTAAAAAGGCCGACACTGATCGCTCTGGCGTTTTCTTTGGGGCAAAATCCGTTTGCCAAGTACAGTAACTCTGCAGCATACCAAGAGCTGATGGAAAGAGTCGGGCAGGCCATGATCGACGGAAAAGTCCTGGTAAAAAACTACTGGACCAATGGTGACGCCCTATTGGAATCGATGAGATCCGGTGAAGTCCACTTAGCCATGGCCTGGGATGGCGGCGGATGGAAATTGCACGCAGAAAACCCGATCATCGACTTCATCGCTCCCCGCAGCGGTGCATTAGGCTGGATCGACACCTTTGCGCTTCCGGCCAAGGCCAAAAATACGGATGCGGCCTACAAATGGATCAATTTTATGCTGCGTCCTCAGAATGCTGCAATTTTTACAAATGCCGAGAAGTATGGAACCGCCTCGGAAGGTGCCGTTCAATATTTGGATGCCTCTGTACGGGGAAATTTCGAACGCAGTTTCCCGGTGAAAGCAATCGCCAATATCAAATGGTATCCGCCTGTGCCTGCCAAGCTCGAAGCCATTGAAGGCATGATTCTGGATAAAGTGAAAGCCGCTAAATAAATTCAGGGGTCGGGGTGTTTTTTTCACGGCAAGATGCCGGGTTGTTGCCTGCCAAGCCTGACAGCGGCAACTGCCTTGCATTTTACTGCCGGCGATTTAAAATGTTCACGCCGACAATAAGCGACGCCGTGTTTTGCCTTTCTCGGCGGCAATCGCCCTCTGCCTCTTAGAAGCAAGGGGGCGATCATCTTGTCGAGAAAAAGACACCCCGCCCCCTCGTTTAAGTTGAATTATTGCGCAAGGACGCACTGAACGTTTGCAACGGGGGCTGATCACAGCCCCCTGCGGTTTTTAACAGTTTAAACTTTTCTTATTACCCCAAATCTTATGCAGATTGACCTATCCGTTCAAAACGTCACCAAAAAATTTGAAGACTTTGTCGCAGTAGACGATGTCTCCTTTGACGTCAAAGACGGAAGCTTTTTTTCCATACTGGGCCCTTCCGGTTGCGGAAAAACGACCTTGCTCAGAATGATCGCCGGCCTTACCGAACCCACCGAGGGAACCGTCGAAATTCGTGGCAAAAACATGGTCGGGATTCCCCCGAATAAACGGCCGGTCAACCTCATATTTCAGCAACTGGCCTTGTTTCCCATGATGGATGTGGCGGAAAATATTGCGTTTGGCCTCAAACGGCGCAGGGAAAACAAAAAACAAATCAAACAAAAGGTATCCCGTATCCTGGAGCGTGTTGACCTACCCGGATTTGAGGATAAAAAAGTAAGTCAGCTTTCCGGCGGTCAGATGCAGCGGGTGGCCATTGCCAGGTGCCTCGTACTGGATCCTGCCGTACTGCTGCTGGACGAACCGTTGGGTGCCTTGGATTTGAAACTCCGGGAACAGATGAAAGTGGAGTTGAAAAAACTCCAATCCCAGGTCGGAACAACATTTGTTTACATCACCCATGATCAGTCCGAAGCCCTGGTGATGTCCGATCATGTGGCGGTTATGAATAAAGGGAGATTTGAACAAATCGACACGCCGCAAAATCTTTACAACAGTCCATCTACTAATTTTGTGGCGCAGTTTGTCGGTGACAATAACGCCTGGTCCGGTAAGATTCTGAAATGCGAAGCGTTAATAGCGGAACTCGAGACCACCAATGGTACCGTATTTCGCACAAAGCTCGAACAACCGCTTGAACCCGACACACCGGTGGATCTCTATCTTCGGCCGGAAGCTATGCTGATTCAACCCGATCCCGGCATTGCCGATTTGAACCGATTTGAAGTCGTCGTCAAATCGATTCTTTTTGATGGCGCCAACAGCCGGCTGCTGGCAAACCCCCTGGATGCCGAAACTGAATTGCTGGTGGCACTGCCCCAAAACCGGCAGTACGACTACATTCAGGTAAACGATAAAATCGAAGTGGGTTGGAGCACGCAGTCCGGTATTTGCTTTCCCAAAAATAAAGATTGAGCAATATGAGACGCAAATTTCGATGGGGTCTGTTTTTTTTTCTGGCACCCGTGTCTCTCTGGCTTGTGCTGCTGATCGTTTTGCCCCAGATAGACCTGCTGATCATGTCGTTTCGAACCGAGGATGACCTCGGTGAAATGGCCTGGAGTCTCTCCAACTACTTTAATTTCTTCGATGAACCAATTTACTGGCTGACATTTGTTCGCACCGCCATTTATTCCATTCTGGTGACTTTCCTCACCTTTATCATTGCACTGCCTCTGGCATTTTATATCACCAAGGTAGTACAACCCAGATTCCAGGGGTTTCTGACGTTATTGCTGCTGCTCCCTTTCTGGGTGAGTGAACTTGTGAGGGTTTATGGATGGATGATTTTGCTGCGGGAAAGCGGCGTGATCAATCATTTTCTCTTACAACTGGGATTTCTGGGCAAACCGGTGGAGATGCTCTACCAGGACTCCACCATGATCCTGGGTCTGGTTTATACGTCTATGCTTTTCATGGTGGTGCCGCTGCTGGCAGTGCTGGACAGCCTGGACAACAGCTTGATAGAAGCCGCCTATGACCTGGGGGCAAACATGTGGACCATTTTATTTAAAATCATCATTCCCCACGCTACACCCGGCATTGTTTCCGGTTCAATCGTGGTTTTCATGCTGACCCTGGGCAACTATCTTACACCGAACCTGATGGGCGGTAAAAATTCGCTCTGGTTTACCGAACAGATTTACAACCAGTTTATCGCAAGCTTTAATTGGAATCAGGGGTCGGCCTTCGGTTTTCTGCTTTTGTTTCTCTCGTCAATCGTTATCTGGCTGGGGTTAAAACTTTCCAGGCAAAAATTAGGGAGTGTCGTGCAATGATTCGATCCTTGCCACAGTCCAGGGGGTATTCCTTCGGTTTCAAGCTTTATGTGATGCTGTACTTTATCTTTCTTTTTGCGCCGCTGCTGGTCACCTGTGTGCTGGCTTTTAACGATTCCCAGTTTCCTTCACTCCCCTGGAAGGGGTTTACCCTGGAATGGTTCACCGGTAACCGACTGGAACGCGTCGGGATATTTCACGACCAGATTAATCTGGACAGCATATGGGTCAGCGTGCGGGTCGCCTTCTTTGTAACCCTTATTTCTGTGGTTGTAGGAACTTGCGGTGCGTTTTTATTTGAACAGGAAGATTTTCGTTTCAAAGAGCTTTTATATTTTCTGATGCTCGCACCGCTGGTTATACCGGGGGTGATTCTGGGGATTTCGATTCTGATGTTCAGCACAACCCTGGGCATTTTTTTTGAAGATGTTTGGAACCTGGACGTCGGTCTGTTCCGGCCCGGATTCTGGCTGGTGGTTTTGGGGCAATTTTCATTTATTGCCACGCTGGTAACTTTAATTGTGTCGGCCCGGTTGAAGAAATTTGACCGGACGCTGGAAGAAGCCGCCATGAATTTGGGGGCCAACCGTTTCGAAGTTATCGTTCATATTACACTTAAGTATTTAAGACCGGCTATTATTGGTGGTGCCGCGGTGGCGTTTCTGATGTCTTTTGAAAATTTTAATACCACGCTGTTTCTGGTCGGCTCGCAAGCGACGCTGCCGATTAATCTTTATCTTCAGGTGAGAGACGGGAGCACGCCGGTGATCAACGCCATCTCTTTTTTGCTGATCGTGGGAACTTCACTGGCCGCTCTGGCCCATCTTTACTTCAGTAAAAGAGAAGAATAGATTTCTCGCCACCTCAAGCTTAATTCTGCTTTCCTTCGCAACATTATTTTGACATCCGCCATAATCGAAAGGGGGACAATATGTATATCGTTCATGTTTTCGTACATGTGAAAGCCGATCAAGTAGAGGCGTTCAAGGCCGCCACTGTCGAAAACGCCGGCAACAGCCTTGACGAACCCGGTGTCGCCCGTTTTGATGTCGTTCAACAACTGGATGACCCCACCCGCTTTGTACTTGTCGAAGTCTACCGCACACCGGATGACCCCGGCCGGCATAAAGAAACGGCACATTATCAAAAATGGCGCGATACCGTGGCCGACATGATGGCCGAACCCCGCACGGCCATAAAATGCGCCAACATATTCCCTGACGAGCAGGGGTGGGGTTAATACTATGGCCAAGAAATGTCTTACATCGGTTTGAAAGCCTTTTGCTCGCGCCTGCGACCATTTGGGAACGCCCGCTTTGCAGGGCTAAATCAAAAGAATTCGAGCTCGCTTGCGCTCGGGTCTCAAACAGCTTTTGATTTTTAACGCCCTGCTGCAGCGAGCGTCTTTACCCCAAAATGCTCAATGGCGTTCGCAAAAACCTTTCAAACCTAGCACTGGCCTCGCAATAGTGAGCGCATTCCCCGTAGCCCGCTAGTGGGTAGGTGAACTAATATAATGGCAAAATTCCTTTCAGGGGACGCTCTCCGGGAGTTTGCTCCGGGAATGTTTCAGCTTTATGAGTTATTTGTGAGACCTGACGCAAAATGGAGATTAAGAGAAGATGGAGTTTGAATTTGCTACCGCCAGCCGGATCATTTTCGGTCCGGGTGCAGTGAGAGAAGTTGCCCCAGCAGTTTCCGAAATAGGCCGACGGGCGTTTATCGTCGCCGGTCGCACGGCGGATCGCACCCAGCCGTTGCTGGACCAACTAAAAAAACAAAAGATTGAATTTGATATCTTCAATGTGGCAGGGGAACCGACAACGGAATTGGCGAGCGCGGCGCTGCATCGCTGTCGCAGGGTTACGTTCGATGTTGTTATCGGAATCGGCGGCGGAAGCGTTCTCGATACCGGCAAGGTGATTGCCGCAATGATTACAAATCCCGGTGATCTGTTGGATTACCTGGAAATTATCGGCCGGGGTAAAAAACTATCTCAGTCTCCCGTGCCATACATTGCGATTCCTACGACTGCCGGCACAGGCGCCGAGGTCACCCGCAATGCGGTGCTTGGCGCCCCTGAACATCAGGTCAAGGTGAGCATGCGCAGTCCGATGATGCTGCCCGACTTGGCAGTGGTCGACCCTTGTTTAACCCACTCGATGCCACCGGACATAACCGCCAGTACCGGTCTGGATGCACTAACCCAACTCCTGGAAGCCTATGTGTCGAACAAATCAAATCCTTTGACCGACGGCATATGCCGCGAAGGATTGCAGCGGGCTGCGTGTTCCTTAAAACGAGCCTATGAGGACGGAAGCGACGAAATCGCCCGTGAGAACATGTCCCTGGCAAGTCTTTTTGGCGGTTTGGCCCTGGCAAATGCGAAACTGGGTGCGGTCCACGGCTTTGCAGGCCCTATGGGTGGCGTATTTTCCGCCCCCCATGGCTTCATATGTGGTCGATTGTTGCCGTTTGTCATGGAAGCCAACGTCAAGGCGCTCCAATCGCGGGCACCCGACACCGAGCATTTGTCCCGCTATGATGAGGTTGCTCGAATCATAACGGGTAACAACAGGGCCCGGGCGGCTGACGGGGTGGCATGGGTGCAAAACCTTTGCACAGAATTAAAGGTGCCTTCCTTGTCTGTATTCGGTATAAAAGATGCCGATATCCCTCTTGTGGTCGCCAAGTCAAAAAATGCCAGCAGTATGAAAGGAAACCCCATAATCTTAACCGATGAAGAGCTGGCAGAAATTTTGAAAAAAGCAATCTCGTGAAGGAGAAAATAATGTCCAGAATCGGCCTGATATTGATTACCGTATTTGGCCTCACTACTGCACATTTTCACGTCTATGCAGAGGACTTCGACGGATCAAAAACACTGCTCGGTAAGGTCATTAAAATTATTGAAATCCATTCCAGGGAAAACATACATGATGTAGACCCTGAAACTGTAGGCCTGCCGCACACCTTCATCATAGACTTCAAACAAAAAATCATTCGCCCATCCCCGGATAGCCGAATTAGAAAAACCAGCAAAATCAAGCGGATCGAACATATCGAAAACAAGCTGATCCTGCAGGGAACCGAAGAAGGTGTCGAGGGGGTAAACGACGGTTTGGGCTGGAGTATGGCAATCTCCAAGGAAACAGGAAGTATCGTGCTCGCCGCCTCGGGGGACAAGAAGGCCTATGTTGTCTTTGGAACCTGCACCCCCGATAGCTCAAAATGAAGTGACAAGATAATATCAATGTGGGATGTGGGGGCCGCAACCCGACTCCCTTTTACCTCATAAAGGATACCTTGGACCGTTTAACTGAAACTCTATCTACCATATCGTAATTCTGGTTAAAATATAACCTGACAGCTATTCAAATGCATATCTGCAAAAAATCTGCCCTTCCAAAATTGTAGATCACCCTCTAACCGATCGGCATTACATATTTGTGTTAAAAATTGCAGATACCGTATATATTTTAAGGTTTTCGTGTAACTTGGGTCATCTCAATATACATGAAACCTCACTATTTCTTTGATATCAAAACGATATCTTAAATTATGTATCAGGTTTGCAGCTCCCCAGATTTGAAATTGCATTGACCTTTTACGATTCAATGATGTATATGATCTTAAATTGGTTCTGATTTCCAGCTCTTATTGACCTGAAGCTCATACTCATTTTCGCAAAGCGATCCAGATCCTGCTTTTCACAACTCATTCCTCTGATTTGCTCCTGAGTTAGATTTCTCACATTGTTAACCAACCGTGACAACAGGGAGGAATCTCATGACTGACGAAGGCTTTAAGCGTAAACTCACCGCAATCCTCAGTGCCGATGTCGAAGGTTACAGCCGCCTCATGGGCGAGGATGAGGATGCGACCATCCGAACCTTGACAGCCTATCGGGAGTTGTTGTCCACACTTATTCAAAAACATCGAGGCCGAGTGGTGGACTCCCCGGGCGATAACCTCTTGGCTGAATTTTTAAGTGTGGTGGACGCGGTGCGTTGTGCTGTAGAGATCCAGGAAGAGCTCAGGGTAAGGAACGCTGAGTTGCCTGAAAACCGCAGGATGGAATTTCGTATCGGTGTTAACCTTGGCGATGTAGTCGAGGAGGGAGAGCGGATCTATGGGGATGGAGTTAATATCACAGCCCGTGTGGAAGGACTTGCTGAGGCAGGAGGGATCTGCATCTCCGGCACCGTTTATGACAGCATCAAGAACAAGCTATTTCTAAGCTATGAGTCCCTGGGAGAACATACTGTCAAAAACATTAAGGAGCCGGTTCGGGTGTATCGTATGCGAATTGGGCCCGAGGCCGCAGCCCCTGTGGTTAGAGAGAAAAAGGCAAGGCTGCGACGTTGGCAGAAGGCAGCTTTGACTGCTGGGGCGGTTCTGGTTGTGGTTGGGGCTTGGGCAATCTGGAATTTCTATTTCCGTCCACCTGTGACCGAGCCTGCCTCAGTAGAAAAAATGGCATTTCCACTCCCTGAAAAGCCCTCCATTGCAGTGCTGCCGTTTGACAATATCAGTGGTGATCCCGGACAGGATTATATTGCTGATGGAATCACCGATAACATCATTACCGCTCTTTCCTACATACCGGAGATGTTTGTTATTGCCCGCAACTCATCATTCACATACAAAGCGAAGCCTGTAAAAGTTCAGCAAGTCAGTGAAGAGTTGGGTGTACGGTATATACTGGAAGGTAGCGTCTTGAAGTCCGGAGAAAGGATTAGAATAACAGCCCAGCTCATTGATGCATTAACAGGCGGGCACATGTGGTCAGAACGTTACGAACGGGAACTTAAAGACCTCTTTAATCTGCTTGATGAGATCACTCAGGCGATTACGGTTGCGCTCCAGATGAAGCTGACTCATGGAGAGCAAGCCCGCATGTGGTACGATTCAACGAGCAATTTTAAAGCTTGGGGTTACGCAGTCAAAGGGCTCGGTATTTTTTATTACTATACAAAAGAAGCTATGACCAAATCACGGGAGCTATTCAAGCAGGCTTTAGAAATAGACCCTGATTACGCACATGCCCTAACGATGCTAGCTTGGACCCATTTTATCGATGCTCGGTATGGCTACACCGATTCCAGAGGCGAATCCTTAAAGCGTACCATTGAACTGGCAAAAAAAGCTGTGACATTGAATGATAACGATCCATTGGTCCATTCGCTATGGCAACACATTCATCTGCTTCAAAAACAGCATGAGAAGGCAGTTGAGGAAGGGCGGAAAGCCATAGCTCTTGGTCCAAACGATGGGGAAGTACATATTCTTTTTGGGGAAGCTCTATATCGTTCAGGAATGTTTGAAGAATCAGTCAAAATGTGTGAAAAAGCAATGCGGCTGCATCCGCATACACCAGTCTATTACTTTATACACACGATGCAAGCATACTATTGGGTCGGGCGCTACGAAGAGTCTCTGGCCATGGCAGAGCAACTTATCGACCGAAGCCGAAAAATGGGATATACCGGTGGAGAGCGGGCGGGCCATTGGGGA
>JASFTQ010000040.1:0-20469 GCA_050053515.1 Desulfobacterales bacterium
TGGAGATATATCATTCCCTGCAGTGCGGATCCGGATCCGAGACCAGCGAGCTTAAATCATCCCGCTTAGAAAGCCTGTTGGACATGCCACTGAGGCTGGGAAAGTTGAAACATGTGGTTTTTGGCGATAAAATAGATGTTTTCGAATTTGAAACCGTATTCAGCCTGTTTGAATTTATCGATGGCGTTGCCTGGGAACTCAGCTTTCATGGCGCCCCTGAGGCTTGCGAATTAAGGAGATGAAAGATGTTTGATAAATTACTGTTTGCCACCACGGCATCGCCGGCATGTGACAACGCCGCCAAAGTAGCGTTTGATTTGGAATTGAAATGGGATGCCAAATTATTTGTTTTTCATGTCCTGGGGATCCCCACCCGGGGATTCAGCCCGTTTATCACCGACGTCAGAACCGGTGAAACCGAACAGCACGATGCCGATTACGTCGCATGGGTCAAAGATGAGATGAAAAACACCTATGATGTCCTATTAAAAGACAGTGAAAACAGTGTCATCGAGGCTGTTGTCGGGGTGCCCCACCGGGAAATTCTGCGAAAAGCGCGTAAAGAAGACGTCGATATGATTATCATGGGGGCTCACACCCGTGCAGAGGATGTGGGGGCCGCGCGTTATCGCGCCGTGGTGGGCAGCACCATGCAGCGCGTGGCCAAAGCCGCCCGCTGCCCCGTGGTGATTATCAGCAGACCCTGTACAACATGTTGGAAACTGTTTTCCAATATCGTCTATTGTACCGATTTTTCGAAAGCCTCCGATTATGCCTTTCGGTGGTCTTACAAGTTGGCCAAAGAAGTCGGGGCCAAGCTTCATATCTTCCATGCCTTTGACATTAATTATGGAAGTGCCGGTCAGGTCAGGGGGCAGGAAGAGATAGAGAAAATGATCGAAACCGCCAGGCAAAACATTGAAAAGAAATATATTTCTAAAATGAAGGGTTATGACAACTACGGCGTCGAGATCTGGGAAGGAATTCCCTATGTCGAAATTCTGAAATTTACCAGAGAGCAAAACGGCGACCTCGTTGTAATGGCCCATCACACCCGTGACATCGACCCCGAACAGGCAGTTTTGGGGAGCACCGTGGAACAGGTGGTGTTGAGGGCCTCCTGTCCCGTGGCCAGTGTAAACCATCCTGACAAGGTGGCGAATGTCGTTGATTAGCCCGCTCGTATTCACTCGGAGGATGGCCTTTTAGAAAAAATGATCCGTCAATATTTTCCTGGTTCGGACCGTAAGGTGGTCTCAATATGGGTGCCCTCTAAAAACCACCCGACGCTCACCGTTAAAACTTGCCCTGGGGTCGCTTGATGGAAAAGAAAAAGATTCTGGTCGTGGATGACGAAATGGACCAACGAATCTTTATATCAACGGTGCTCGAGACCAGTGGATATCAATCGATCGTTACAAAAGAAGGCCGCGAGGCCATCCGTAAAGCCAAAGAAACCGTTCCTGATTTGGTGATATTGGATGTGATGATGCCGGGTGAAGGCGGCGCTCAAATGTATCGGGAGATCAAAAGCGATCCGAAACTGAAGACTGTCCCGGTCATCATGCTTTCAGCAGTGGAAAAAAGAAGTTTTTACCATTACCTGAAAATGCTGAACGCCAAACTCAAAGCACCCATCCCTTTGCCCGCCGCATACCTTGAAAAGCCGCTTGATCCGGAGGAACTGATTGATACCATAAAAACGATTCTGGCTGATAAAACTGCGGCCAAGTAGTACCGTTCTCGCCTTCGATCAGGCAACCGGCGGGCATTTTTGCTGCCACCTTGATATAGAGAGGTTCAAAAGGTTAATTCCTTGCAAATTAAATAGGCACGGCTTACAGTGTATGGCAAGAATAAAAAACGCCGTCTATTGAATGCTATATCATCGCCGATAACCATATCCGCCAAGATTTATAGTGATTGTCAAAATAATATTCCGATTACCCGAGGTGCCGGCAGGGGGTAAATTTTTATCGACACACTGATTACCCCGGTGACCGCAAAAAGGATCAGCCTGTATGAAAGAAAAGATATTGCTGGTTGATGACGAAGAAGGCATCCGCAAAGTTTTAGGGATCTCTCTGGCTGACAGGGGCTATGAAGTTTATACGGCTGAAAATGGTGAAAAGGCCCTTCAAATTTTCAGAGAGAACAAACCATCCATCGTCCTGACCGATATCAAAATGCCGGGTATGGACGGTGTTGCGCTGCTCGAGAAAATTAAAGCGGAAAATCCCGATACCGAAGTTGTCATGATCACCGGGCATGGCGACATGGACCTGGCGATTAAAAGTCTGCAGCGTGATGCCGTTGATTTTGTGACCAAACCGATCAACGACGACGTCCTGGAGATTGCCCTGAAAAGAGCCAATGAAAAGATTACGATGCGGGAGCAACTCAGGGCCTACACCGAAAACCTTGAAACACTGGTAAAGCAACAATCTGCCAAATTAATCGAAGCCGAAAGAAAACTTGCCGTCGGGCAAGCGATTGAGGGTCTTTCATCCGCCATTAAGGATATCGCCGATGACCTGGAAGGCGGCATACGCTATTTTAACGAGATGCCCTGCTTTGTTTCGATTCACAGCCGCGAGCTTAAGATTATTGAAACCAATCAACTCTACCGCGAGCGTCTGGGAGATAAACTCGCCGGTTCTTCATGGGAGATTTACACCGGAAAAGATCGCAGTGCCGCATCATGTCCCGTCGCCAAGACCTTTAAGACCGGCCAAGGGCGGCGGAGCAGAGCAAATATTCAATACGCGGATGGCAACGTGTTGCCGGTTATTGTCTATACGGCACCCATTCGAAACAAGGAGGGCCAACTCGAACTGGTGCTCGAGATTGCAGCCGATATCTCTGAGATCAATCGCCTCCAGGAGGAGCTGCGCACCACGCAGCGACTTTACCAGCAGCTTTTCGATGAGGTGCCCTGTTATATAACGGTGCAGGACCGTGATTTCCGTCTGACGGCCACCAACCGGCGTTTCAAAGATGATTTCCCTGAAGCGGCCGGTACCCGCTGCTTTGAGGTCTATAAACATCGTAGCGAAACCTGCCCGGACTGTCCGGTGGCCAAAACATTTGCGGACGGGAAATCCCATCAGTCAGAGATGGTGGTAACCGCCAAGACCGGTGAGCAATACCATGTGCTGGTTTGGACGGCACCCATCAGAAACGCAGCCGGTGAGATAGAACAAGTCATGGAAATGTCAACCAACATCACCCAGATACGTCAGCTTCAGGATCATCTATCATCACTGGGATTTCTCATCAGCACCGTTTCCCACGGCATCAAAGGTTTGTTGACCGGCCTCGATGGAGGCATGTATCTGCTGGATTCAGGTTTTGCCAAAGAAAATCAGCAAAAAATCAAAGAGGGCTGGGAAATCGTAAAACTGATGGTCGGCCGTATACGTGGTATGGTTCAGGACATTTTGTATTATGCCAAGGAGCGGGATCTCAAATGGGAAAAGGTTGATGTCCTGAGTTTTGCTGAGGAAGTGGCCCAGACGATAGAACCCAAATTACGGGCTCAGGAGGTTAAATTTATTCGCGACTTTGATCATTCCTTGGGAGTATTTGAAGTTGATGCGGGCATTGTTCAATCAGCGCTGATGAATATCCTGGAAAACGCGCTGGAAGCAATCATGGAAGATAATTCACAGAAAAAGTACCAGGTCGTTTTTGGCGCCAGACAGGATAACAACCATATCATATTTGATGTCACCGACAACGGTATCGGCATGGATCGGGAAACCCGGGAAAATCTGTTTAACCTTTTTTTCTCATCCAAAGGAACCCTGGGCACCGGTTTGGGTCTTTTTATCTCCAATAAAATTATTCAGCAGCATGACGGCCTGATCGAAGTAGAGTCCACCCCCGGCAAGGGCTCCCGCTTTCGCATAAAAATACCGAAAATACTGCCGGAAACAGCTAAATATGCAAAAACGGATCAAAAATAGAAAACATGCATGTGATCGTGATAGCGTCGCAAGCGCAAAAATGGTGGTGATGTGATGCTAGCCTTTATTGATAACCTTCGTCACAGCCTGGTATCAAAGCTGATTATCTCCGTTGGGGCGACACTGTTGGTGACCATCTCCACCTGGGCCTATTTTAATATCCAATATCAGAAAAAAAGACTGAAAAGAGACATGGCAGAAGGTGCCGAAAAACTGAGTGATACGATTATTCTTGGCACCCATTATGCCATGATGCTGAATTCCAGGGAGGATATTAACCAGATTATCAAAAACATATCCCTGCAACGGGATATTCAAACAGTACGTATCTATAATAAAAAAGGGCAGATAAAATACTCCAATCTATCCGATGAAGTCGATACTCAAACCAATATCAAGGCTGAAGCCTGCGATATTTGTCACCGAACCGATCCGCCCTTGACGCAGCTTGACCTTGAAAATAGAACCCGGTTGCTCCGTTCAGCCAGCGGATCCAATCTGCTCGGAATTATCAGCCCTATTTATAATAAGTACGGTTGTTCCGCCAATTCCTGCCACTATCATCCTCCGGAGAAAAAAATACTGGGCGCTCTCGATGTGGTCTTATCGCTGGAAAATACCGAAAAAGAACTTTTGTTTTTGGGAAAAGGGATCATCGGTCTGGCTATCTTTGTTATCCTGCTGACTTCGTTATTTATCTTTGTGCTGGTGTTCAGGTTTGTGAAAAAGCCGATTAGCAGACTGATTACCGGCACCCGTCTCATTTCAAAGGGTGATTATTCCAATAAAATCAACATTGAATCCAACAACGAAATGCGACAGTTGGCGAAGTCCATTAACCAGATGAGTGAGGATATTGGTAAAAAACAGGCCGAGCTCAACCGCCAAAAAGAAGAATATCAAAAATTATTCGAGAATGTTCCCTGCATCGTCACTGTTCAGGATAGAGACTACAAACTGATCGGATACAACCGTGAGTTTGCCGAAAAGTTTGCCCCTGAACCGGGAGATTATTGTTTTTACGCCTACAAAGGACGCAAGCAAAAATGTGAGATTTGCCCGGTTGAAAGGACATTCGAAGACGGACAATCCCATTACAGCGAGGAAAGCGGGATGAGCAAAAACGGCAGGCCGAGCTACTGGATTGTGAAGACATCTCCCATCCGAAATGCAGACGGCGAAATTGCGGCGGTCATGGAGATGAATCTGGATATTACCCATCGTAAGCAACTTGAGCAAGAGCTGGAAAAATCGGAGAAAAAATATCACGAAATCTTCAATAACATCCCCAATCCGGTGTTTGTGCTGGATACGGATACACTGAAAATTTTAGATTGCAATGACAGTGTGACAGCCGTTTACGGATATTCCAAACAAGAAATTAAACAGAAGTCCTTTCTGGATTTATTTCCGGAAGAAGATAAACCCCGGATGACATCAGAGCTAAAGACCTCTGCCGAGATTAGCCAGGTCAAACAGCTCCACAAGGAAGAAAAGACCCTATATGTCAATATCCGGGTTTCTCCCACCGAATATCCGGGTCGAAAAGTACTGCTGGTGACCACCAGCGATATTACCCAACGGCTCGAAGCCGAACAGCAACTGATACAGGCCAGCAAGATGGCGACCTTGGGTGAAATGGCCACCGGTGTGGCCCACGAACTGAATCAGCCGCTGGCGGTAATTAAAACGGCCAGCAGCTTTTTTATGAAAAAAATAAATAAAAAGCAAAGGATAGACGACACGATTCTTTTCACCATGGCAGAGGAAATCGACAGCCATGTGGACCGGGCCAGCAAGATTATTAATCACATGCGGGAGTTCGGCAGAAAATCAGATTTGAATCTTGCAGACACCCAGGTCAACACGGTGCTGCTAAAAACCCACGAAATCTTCAGTCAGCAACTGAAGGTCCGGGGTATCGAGGTTGTTTGGAATCTGGCCGAGAACTTGCCGACCATCATGGCCGATCCTGACCGTTTGGAGCAGGTTTTTATCAATCTGTTGATAAATGCCCGGGATGGCATTATGGACAAGCTGGCATCCGTCGCCGACGGGGACGGTGACAAAAAAATATTCCTGAGCACACGATCTGAAAAGGAAAAGGTCATCGTTGAGGTCTGTGATACAGGCACCGGTGTCTCCCCGGCCATTGCCGACAAGATATTCGACCCATTTTTTACCACCAAAGATGTCGGCAAGGGCACCGGTCTCGGGCTTTCCATCAGTTATGGGATTATAAAGGATTTTGGTGGAACGATTCAGGTACTTCCTCGTAAAGAGGGGGGCGCGTGTTTTGTGGTAACGTTCCCCGTACCCCAAGTCAGGTGATCCGCAATGGCGCATACCATCCTGCTGGTTGATGACGAAGAGGGCATCCGCAAGGTTTTGAGCATTTCTCTGGCCGACAGCGGCTATAAGGTTCTTACGGCCGAAAGCGGCGAGGAAGCGCTGCGCATCTTTCAAAAAACCAATCCCGCCATCGTTCTTACCGATATCAAGATGCCCGATATGGACGGCATCACGCTGCTTCAAAAAATTAAACAAGAAAATTCCGACACCGAAGTTATCATGTTTACGGGTCATGGGGATATGGACCTGGCCATAAAGAGTATACAACATGAAGCAACCGATTTTGTCACCAAACCGATCAACGAAAATATCCTGGAGATTGCTTTAAAAAGGGCCCAGGAGCGGATTTCACTGCGACAAAAGCTCAGAGAGTACACCGAAAATCTTGAACGCCGGGTGGAAGAGAAAGCCAAAAAACTTCTGGAAGCCGAGCGAATGGCGGCGGTCGGCCAGACCATTGCCGGGCTTTCCCACACCATAAAGAATATCGCCGGCGGTCTCAAAGGCGGCATGTTTATATTAGAGCAGGGCCTCGAGCGGGATGACAGGAAATATTTGCGTGAGGGTTGGGAAATGGTGAAGGGCAATGTCGACAAAGTTAAAAACCTTTCACTGGATTTACTGAATTGCGGTAAATTTACAAAGATACACGCCAAGATGAATGACCCCAATCAACCGGCCCGGGAAGCCTTTGACCTGCTGAAACCGATCAGTGAGGAAAAAGGTATCGACTTTAAACTGGTTTTGAACCCCGACCTCGAGCCCTTTTTCTTTGACGCCGATGCCATTCACCGCTGCCTGCTGAATCTTGTGACGAATGCCATCGATGCGTGTCTGGACAAAAAAGCGGGGAGGCGCAAGAAAGAGGTGGTGCTGAAAACGAATAAAGCCGGGGGCTGGGGGGTTGAATACCAGGTGATGGATAACGGTTGCGGCATGGATGAGGCGGTCGAAAATAAAATTTTCCAGAGTTTTTTCAGTACCAAAGGCACCCGGGGCACCGGTATCGGTCTGATGACGGTCAAAACAATAATTGACCAACACCAAGGCACCGTCGAAGTGGAAACCCGATTGGGTAGCGGCTCAACTTTCACTATGCGGTTGCCTGACTTGAAACGGGAAGAATAAAAATGGTCGATTTTATTTTTCAAGGGATGTTTCCGGAGGGCGAGGATACCACCGAATACCGGCTGGTCACCCGGGATTCTGTTGCCCGAAAGTATTTTGACGGCTCAGAGATATTGGTCGTTGCGCCGCAAGGATTGTCGTTGCTGTCCGAACAAGCATTTAAAGATGCATCCCATCTGCTGAGAACGTCTCATTTGGCATTGCTGGCCAAGATCCTCGCGGACCCGGAAAGTTCCGCCAACGACCGGTTTGTAGCCCTTGAGCTGCTTAAAAATGCAGTGATTGCCGCTGAAGGTGTATTCCCCATGTGCCAGGATACCGGTACGGCCATCGTGATCGGTAAAAAGGGACAACAGGTCTGGACCGGGTTTTCGGATGAAGAAGCGCTTGCCCGCGGCATTTTTGATGCTTACACGCGCAACAATCTGCGCTATTCACAAAACGCCCCGCTGACCATGTTTGATGAGAAAAACACCGGCTGTAACCTGCCGGCCCAGATCGATCTGTACGCCTGCCAGGGAGCGGCATACCAATTCCTTTTTATTGCCAAAGGCGGTGGTTCGGCCAATAAAACCTATCTATTTCAGGAAACAAAGGCCATACTGACACCGCAAAAACTGATCGGATTTATGACGGACAAAATGAAGGCTTTGGGCACTGCTGCCTGTCCGCCATATCACTTGGCATTTGTTGTTGGCGGCACCTCGGCCGAGACAAACCTCAAGACGGTCAAACTGGCCACGGCCGGATACCTTGATAATTTGCCCACGCGGGGCAGTGACACTGGACATGGGTTTCGTGATTTAGAACTCGAGCATCAGCTATTAAACATCTCCCGGGAGCTTGGAATCGGCGCCCAATTCGGCGGCAAGTATTTTTGCCATGATGTGCGTGTTGTTCGCCTACCGCGTCACGGTGCTTCCTGTCCCATCGGGTTGGGTGTGAGTTGCAGTGCCGACAGAAACATTAAAGCCAAAATCACGACCGCCGGAATATTTTTGGAGCAGCTTGAAACGAATCCATCCAAATATTTGCCCGAGCCGCGGGGCAGTGATGATGACGCCGTCGCCATCGATCTGAATAAACCCATGAAAGAAATAAGGGCCATTTTGACCCAATATCCGGTTAAAACGCGCTTGTTGCTGACCGGCAAGATCGTCGTGGCCAGAGATATCGCCCATGCCCGATTAAAAGAGCGGCTGGAGCGCGGAGATGATTTGCCCGAGTATTTTAAAAACTACATCATCTATTATGCCGGTCCGGCCAAAACCCCCGAGGGATATCCATCCGGCTCATTCGGGCCCACAACGGCCGGGCGTATGGATCCCTACGTCAAAAGCTTTCAGCAGCAGGGCGCTTCCCTGGTTATGCTGGCAAAGGGCAACCGGTCAAAAGAGGTAACGGCCTCTTGCAAACAATATGGTGGGTTCTACCTGGGATCCATTGGAGGACCGGCCGCCCGATTGGCTAAAGAATGTATTACAAACGTTGAGGTCCTTGATTATCCTGAGTTGGGAATGGAGGCCATATTCATGATCACCGTCAAAGATTTTCCGGCCTTTATCATTGTTGATGATAAAGGTCACGATTTTTTTGAAGGCTTGATTCAATCGCCTTAATCCAGCCCGGATGAACCGGAATGGTGAGCCCAATTCGCTTTTCCACTACGTCGACGGCGGAGCCCCTTGATTTTTCCATCTCATCGCCAAAAGCTCTCAACCTTTTTGTCTGCCACCCTGGAATTTACTGAAGTCAGAAATTTTTTCCTTTACAAAACAGACGGATTTGAATAACTTATTTCGCTTGATTCAAACATAATGAGATCAGGAGTGGTTTTATGGCAAAAAAAATGAAAACCATTGACGGAAATACTGCTGCAGCCCATGTGGCTTATGCCATGAGCGACGTTGCAACCATTTACCCGATCACCCCTTCTTCGCCAATTGGCGAAATTGCGGATGAGTGGGCTGCCGGCGGGCGCATGAATATATTCGGTCAAGCCATGACCGTGCGCCAGCTTCAATCCGAAGCCGGGGCCGCTGCCGCCGTGCACGGATCCCTGGCCGCCGGGGCTCTGACAACGACGTTTACGGCTTCCCAGGGTTTACTGCTCATGATTCCCAATATGTACAAAATGTCCGGCGAACTGTTGCCGGCTGTCATGCATGTGACCGCACGCGCCGTTGCCGCCCACGCCCTCTCCATATTCGGGGACCATCAGGATGTTATGGCGGTCCGCCAGACCGGTTTTGGACTGCTGGCGTCAGCCTCGGTACAGGAGGTCATTGACCTGGGTTTAGTGGCCCATCTGTCCGCTATTGAATCCAGCGTTCCATTTTTGCATTTCATGGATGGCTTCAGAACGTCCCATGAAATTCAGAAGGTCGAATTAATCGACTATGAAGACATGGCCGAGCTGGTCAACCGGGAGGCCGTGGCCAAATTTCGCGCCCGGGGCGCAAATCCGGAAAGACCTGAACTCCGGGGCACTGCCCAGAATCCCGACATCTATTTTCAAGGCCGCGAAGCAGCAAATGAATATTATCTCAAAGTACCCGCAATTGTCGACCAGTACATGCAGAAAGTCGGAAATCTTACAGGCCGGTCCTATCGATTGTTCGACTATGTGGGTCATCCTGAAGCAACCAATCTAATCGTTTCCATGGGCTCTTCCTGTGAGACAATTGAAGAGGTCGTCAACTACCTGGCGGGCAGGGGAGAAAAAGTGGGCTTGGTCAAAGCGCGTCTTTACCGTCCATTCTCTGCGCCACACCTCCTGGAGGCGATTCCAACCAGCGCCAAACGCATTACGGTTCTCGACCGCACCAAGGAAGCGGGCGCACTGGGTGATCCGCTTTATTTAGACGTGTGCACGGCCTACATGGAGCAGGGAAAACAGCCGACCATCCTCGGGGGGAGGTATGGTTTGGGATCTAAAGAATTCAACCCCAGTATGGTCAAGGCGGTGTTTGACAATATGAATTCGGCAACCCCCAAAAATCATTTCACGGTTGGCATTACCGACGATGTCACCCATACCTCCTTGCCGGTCGAACCGGGATTTGATGTGGCACCTGAAGGGACAGTGCAATGTAAATTCTGGGGATTGGGCGCGGATGGCACCGTTGGCGCCAACAAAAGTGCCATCAAGATCATTGGCGACAACACCTCGATGTATGCCCAAGCTTATTTTGCCTATGATTCCAAAAAATCCGGCGGCGTTACCATTTCCCACCTCCGCTTCGGCCAGACACCGATTCAGTCAACCTATCTCATCGACGCTGCCGATTACATCGCCTGTCACAAAGACACCTATGTGGATATTTATGATGTCCTCGAAGGTATCAAAAACGGCGGCACTTTTGTGCTCAATTCCGCCTGGACAGCGGAAGACATGGAAGAAAAACTTCCGGCCGACATGCGTCAGGTGATTGCCGGCAAGAAGCTGAAGTTTTATAATATCGATGCGGTTAAAATTGCATCCGAGGTGGGCCTGGGCGGCAGGATCAATATGATTATGCAGACGGCGTTTTTTAAACTGGCCAACGTTCTTCCGGTGGAAGAGGCCATCCGGCTCCTTAAAGCGGAGATTGAAAGAATTTTCGGCAAAAAAGGCGAGAGAATCGTAAAAATGAATCATGATGCGGTTGATAGGACCATCGATAATCTTGTCGAAATTAAATATCCCGACTCCTGGGCAAATGCTGTCCAGACAGCCAGACCGGCCAAAGACGAACCGGATTTTGTTAAAAATGTTATGCGGCCCATTATAGCTCAACAAGGCGACAAACTCCCCGTTAGCGCCTTTAAACCGGACGGTATATTTCCGGTGGACACCTCCAAGTATGAAAAACGCGGTGTGGCAATCAATGTTCCGGAATGGATCATGGACAACTGTATTCAGTGCAATCAGTGTGCCATGGTTTGTCCCCATGCTTCTATCCGCCCGGTATTATTAACCGAAGAGGAACTTGGGGCTGCGCCCGAGGGATTTGAGGCCAAAAAAGCGGTGGGCAAAGATCTCAAGGATTATTATTTCCGCATTCAGGTGAATGCCCTGGACTGTATGGGGTGCGGCAATTGTGCGGATATATGCCCCGCCAAGAAAAAAGCCTTGATTATGAAGCCGCTGGATACGCAGACCCCGCTGCAGGTGCCCTTGCATGAATTTAGCTTGGAGTTGCCGCTAAGAGACGTTTTGGTGAGCCGCAACACCGTCAAAGGCAGCCAGTTCTGTCAACCACTGCTTGAATTTTCGGGGGCCTGCGCCGGTTGTGGCGAAACCTCATATGCCAAACTCCTCACCCAACTATTTGGTGAGCGTATGATTATCGGAAATGCCACCGGTTGCAGTTCGATATGGGGCGGCTCGGCACCGGCCATTCCGTACTGTGTGAACAAGGACGGCTTTGGACCCACCTGGGGAAACTCCTTGTTTGAAGATCCCGCCGAATTTACCTACGGCATGTTACTCGGCATCATGCATCAGCGCCGTAAACTGGCTGATTTGATGCGGGAAGCTATGGCTGGCGGGATCGACAAGGATCTCAGGGATGCCATGCAGGGTTGGCTGGATCACATGAAAGATCCGCTGGGCTCCAGAGAACACGGCGATCAACTCAAAGCCCGTTTAGCAAAGCACACAGACAACCCGCTTTTAGGCGCGATTGCAGAAATGTCAAAACTGTATACCAAAAAATCTTTCTGGATTTTTGCCGGCGACGGCGCAGCCTATGACATCGCCTTCGGGGGAATCGACCATGTGATGGCTACGGGTGAAGACATTAATCTTTTGGTTTTTGACACCGAGGTTTATTCCAACACCGGCGGGCAATCTTCCAAGGCGACACCTACAGGCTCGGTGGCCAAGTTTGCCGCCTCGGGTAAAAAAACCTCCAAAAAAGATATGGGAAGAATGATGATGAGCTACGGGTATATATATGTCGCCAGTGTCGCTATGGGGGCCAGCAAGCAACAGCTCATGAAAGCGCTTGTCGAAGCCGAAAGTTATGAGGGTCCCTCCATGATCTTGGCGTATTCGCCGTGCATTAACCATGGCATATTAAAAGGTATGGGAAAAAGCCAGGAAGAAGAAAAACTGGCGGTTCAATGTGGTTACTGGCCCCTGTATCGCTATAACCCGCAGCTGAAAGCCGAAGGTAAAAATCCTTTCATTTTGGACTCCAAGGAACCGGATGGCAGTTTGCAGGAATTCCTCAGCGGAGAAATAAGGTATGCGACCTTGAAAAAGACCTTCCCCGAGGAATCCAAACAACTGACCATTCGCCTCGAAGCGGAATTAAAGAGCCGTTACGAGGAGCTGAAACTTCTGGCAGATCCGACCGCGATTTGCGAGACGGTGCCGGCCGAGTAGCCGAACTTATCAGGGCTGCCTTCAAGCAGGGCCATTTGTATGCCCCAAATGGCCTTTTTTTATGCGCCTTCGCCGCAATACCCTGCCCTTCGTGGTTTTTTGTGGCCTGCAAAGTGCTTCATTCAAGGGAAAAAAAACGACTGCCATGCCTCACCGGTCATCAATGGCGGATTTTTTTGGTTTGCAGAAAAGTACGGTTGGTGTGCTGTTCATGGTCATTCTTGTGGGTATGGGAGAAAGAATGGCCGAGCGGTTTTTGCCGATTTATCTGATGGCACTTGGTGGCGGCGCCCTGTCAATCGGAATTCTCAACGGTCTCGACAACTTGTTATCGGCTTTATATTCGTTTCCCGGAGGCTATCTTTCGGATCGATTCGGCACCAAACGCGCCCTGTTGTTTTTCAATATGGTGGCCATGGCTGGATTTCTTATCGTCATTTTGATACCTGTGTGGCAAGCCGTTTTGGCTGGAGCGGTATTTTTTCTATCCTGGACAGCCATATCCTTGCCGGCAACCATGAGTCTGATTGCCAGGGTGCTACCCATGAAAAAACGAACCATGGGCGTTACCATGCACTCCCTGGTGCGCAGGATTCCCATGGCGTTGGGACCGATTTTAGGCGGCTTTTGTATTAGCCAGTGGGGGGAGCGCAATGGTGTCCGGGCCGCATTTATTTTCGCCTTTCTTTTAGCAATAGTGGCAACAGCCTTGCAGCAGAAGCTGATTGCCGACGAGTCGGTCGAACCCGTTGGCACTGCCGGGGTTAACCGCCCTGAAAAGAACCCGTTAAAGCTATTTCCTTTGATGGATTCGTCGCTCAAGCGCCTGCTCCTTTGCGATATCCTGGTAAGGTTTTGTGAACAGATACCCTACGCGTTTGTTGTGGTTTGGTGTATGAAAACAATCGCTCATCCGGTAGGCGCCGTGCGGTTCGGTTTGCTGACCAGCGTTGAAATGGGCACCGCCATGCTGGTATATATCCCGGTGGCTTATTTTGCCGATAAAAGCACCAAAAAGCCCTTTGTCACCGTGACCTTTGTATTTTTCACCTTTTTCCCGCTGGTGTTGCTTTTCAGTCAGTCTTTTATATGGCTGATTTTTGCATTCATTCTGCGGGGTCTCAAAGAGTTCGGCGAACCCACCCGCAAGGCCTTGATTATGGATCTTGCACCGGAAAACCGCAAGGCCGGTATGTTCGGTCTTTATTATCTTTTGCGGGACATCGTCGTGTCGACGGCTGCTTTCGGCGGCGCTTTTCTCTGGCAAATAAGCCCGGCGACCAATTTTTTAGCGGCCTTTGGATTTGGTATCGCAGGTACGGTTGGATTTGCTCTATGGGGTCAGGACCTTCAGTCGCTTGAGGTTGAGCGATTGACAAAATAATATTCCGATTGCCCGTGGGGCAGGCAGGGCGAAAATTTTTATCGACGAAAGGCCACCCTTGAACAAAACCGCGATTGCGGCAAGCTCTCTGAAATTATCTGTTTGGAACAATAAACAAAAGCCGGCAAGGAGACCCTCTAAGGCTCAAATCACCGGCTGTGGAGAATTCTTTATCATCTGGCTAAACTTGTCGTATTTACTCTTCCGGGAGGCTGTCCTCCACCAATTCCTCGATTTCTTCTAGGGTATCATCGTCAACCAGTGCATTCTCAGCGGCTGGCTTCTCCAGCAGCGCATCTTCAGGAGGTTGTTCTTCCAGCAATGTGTCTTCGGCTTCTTCCTCCTCGATGGGTTCCAGTTCGGGGGGTGGCGGCGGTGGGGGAGGTTCCGGCACCGATTCTCCCCAAATGTACTTTGCATATTTGATGTAACCGTGAACGTTGTTCAACCGCGCGTCCACATTGTTCATAATCGGCCGGACATTGCCGGCAATCAACGGCTGCAGATATGTAGCCAGGTCCATGCAACCGCCACCGGTCAGGATAATGGTGTCGATGTCCCAGTCCTCGGCCCATAGGCGATCGATGTCATTTGCAATTGTCCCTGCCAGCTGGGCATATACCTGATCGCGGATCTTTGAAAAGTTTAGACCGTGTCCTTTCATTTTGATAGCGCCGGCTTCAGCCGCCTTATACAGGCGATACAGCTCGACATTGACTCCGCATTTTTCCCGCAGCTTGTTTGAAATGACACTGAATGCCTTTGAAATTCCAGTGTCCATGGTTCGGCTGCTGCGATCTATATACCGTAAACGGTCCATAATCGTAAAATCGGTCGTGCGAAATCCAATGTCGACTATCCCGACTTTCTGTTTGGCGAGATCGGTATTTATGATCTGACCGTTTTCATCCATCAGCAGGTTTAGAATGCTGCCGATCGGTTGAGGCAACATGCGAATCTTATTAATATAAATTTCTTTTACCAGTTGACTGCCATCGTGTTGATGATAGATGACCTTGTGGTGTCCGGTGAGGATTTCATTAAATCGCTGGTGATTCTGCTTGAAGTAACCAATAGGGAGTCCGGACACGATGTTGATCGGGACGTTGATCGGCGCGTCTTTTTTTAAAAAGGTACCCGTAACGGTAAGGGCTAATATCTTAACGAATTCGGATATCAGTTTCTCCTGATCGAGAGTGAAGTTCAGAACCGTCGACTGCTGTTCCGCAAGGTCACCGATAAAATAGGATTTGCCGCCAATGGTAACATGGAAGTAGTCCGTGAGAGAGTGTTCCCCGAAATCCATCCAGAATTGTAAATCGGTCGCATCACCAAAAAGGGACTTAAAAATCAAGGTATCTCTACCATTTGTGGCTTTGGTAAACCCAAATCCAATATCGATGCCGAGAATTTCCATATTATCCTCCCGCTCCGAAGGCCATTATCTTTCTAATAGCACTTAACATAGCCTATTGAAATGATAAAGTCAAAATAATCAATGGTATCAATGGCTCAATAGTTGTATGGGACAATATCTGCTGATTGTTAACGAGATTTTCCTGCGGCCCGTGCCATGGCATGATTGTCAAAATAACATTCCGATTGCCCGAGGCGCAGGCAGGGGGTGTATTTCCATTTCGTTACTACGGCATCATGCCACTAGACATGAGCCCCTTTCAAGTGACGGCTTAAACGCAATATATTATGAATGCCCTGGCTACAGAAGCGTCCATTGAATGACGAAGGAATCTTTAACCACCGAAGCGATGTGGTCGTCGAAGTAATAATGTTCGATGTGCCACCGGCTATCCTTATAATGGATGACAAGATTATTCTGATCTATGATTTGAATTACGCGACATTCGGTAAGATCTCTTAAGATTCCACCACCAGCGGCTTTCACCACTGCCTCTTTAGACGTCCAGTAGCGGTAAAACAATTCCCATGAGGCATTATTGCCCAGAGCCCATTCATCCCGAGATGCTGTTTTGTTAAAAAGTACCGGTGAACGTGTATCAACATATTCTATGTCGATTCCAACCCGGCAGGGTCCAACGATAGCACCGACGTATCTGGGTTTGTGAGTCAACGACCAGTAAATTCCATCAAACGGCAAAGGTGCGCCCTCCGGGTTTTTGGAAAGTTGACCCAGCTTCACCCCACTCTTTTGAGCCGAGAGAGCGAGAGCCTCTCTGGCGTATCGACTCAGATATTTTCCTCTGGACTTGAGCGGCAGATTCCTTGCATGGCCGGGAACCGAAAGGATAACGGGGTAAATGATCTTCATCTCAATCATGATGTTTTTGATAAAAAATAAAGCTTTTTAAAGTACTGATAATATTATATACTTAAGATTGCCAACAGTCAATTGACCTATCGGCAGAATCTGTATATGATTAATCGGTTATCCGGCCGGGGAAACGGACGTGAGTGAAGCTTTCCGCCCTAAGGGCGGGGGTTATGCCGTTCGGCAGTGCTTGGCAGCCCGGAAAGGGATATATCTATTCCAGATAGCTCCCTTTTGAACAGGGAAGTGAAGCGGTCCTGAAGTGGCCGCCCAATTGTTTAGACAATGAAGACCAAAAATTACATAGCCAAAATTGGCGGCTTTTTGAGAAATAAAAACGGCCAGCGGCAGCGTTTTTCTACCATTCTTATGATTACCATCGTAGCCTTGACGACTGTCTCGGTCGTCATCATTTTAGCCGGCCTGAACATTTATTTTAACAAAAGGGTAGAAACGGAGTTTCGTAAAAAATTATATGCACAAAGAGGGCAGGTTGAAATCTTATTGGAAAATCGTTTCTCTCACATCCGGCAGGTGTTAAGGGATCTGAGCTACGATAATACAGTTCGCGTTACCCTGATGCTGGGCGCCAAATCCCAGCTAAAGGAAAGAATCACCCTGTCCTATCCTTCCGGAAACGGCGTATATTTTTTTGTCAAAAAGGGTGATGAAAAAACCATTTTTCCCGAAACATATCCCGGTATAACAAAAACATTAATCGATACGGTTTTTGCGAGTTATCCGCAGGGCGGAATATTTGCAGAGGGGCAAGCAACAAGACTGATCTGGTTACTCTCAAGTCCCATTATACATGTTACCGATCCAATGGGCACGGCATACGCCCTCTTTGATTTAACCCGCGACCAGAATTTAATCGAAACGATCCGGCAGACCGTTGAAGGCGATTTATCTCTGATCACCGCCGACTCTGTGCAATGCCTGATATCCGGCAATAATTTGCCTTTGCCGGCCAGAAACCGATTTATGATGCCCGCCAATTTCGAATTCCATCCCATTGATCAAGATCTGACCATATCAAAAATACCCGGCTACGATAATTTATATTATTTATCTTCCCTGAAAGGCCTTCTTAAAGAGAAAAAACGAGTCACCCTGTTGATGTCTCTTTTTTCAGCCATAATTCTGGTCGTTTCGATGATTACAGCCATTCTATTGGGCAGAAGGATGGTCAAGCCACTGCGGGAGATGACCGACAAAGCTATCCAGATCTCGAATAATCTCGAGGCAGCCGGATTCGAAGATAGTAAAAAAAGTTACTGGGAATTCGACCAGATGTCCCAGGCATTTAACGTCATGCTGTCGAATCTTAAGGAGGCCCAGGAGCGTTCCCGCTACAAAGAATTGCTGGAAAATGTCGATGATGCCGTCTATATTCTGGACGGCAAGGGCAAAATTCTGGATGCCAATGCTGCCGCCTATTCACAGGTGGGCTACCCACCCGAAGCCTTTTTTAATTTGAACCTGACGAAGATCCTTCCCGAAAGAGACGCCGGTCGGATTATTGAACAACTCAATAACGAAACTTCGATACAGCAGGCAGCAAAGCTTACGATGGAGACAAGCCATATTAAAAAAGATGGAAGCGCCATACCTGTAGAGATTCACTCCAGGCCAATTGTATACCGGGGCAAACAGGTCATTCTAAACGTTGCCAGGAATATCAGCAAACGCATCGAAATGGAAAAAGCCTTGCGCGAGAGCGAACAACGCTATCGCTCGGTTGTAGAAAATTCAAACGATGGGATCACTATTCTGGATGAGGACCTTAATATTCTTTATGCCAACAAAGAATTATCCCGAATTATCGGTCTGGCACCCCATGAAATTGTCGGATGTAATTTTGAGGATTTTCTGGATGACAAAAGTAAAACGCCGGCGACTCAGTTAATTAAAAAAGGTAAAGACGGTGCCGGCGTGCAATTTGAAAATGAATATCAACTTGTTGCCGTAAATGCTGAGAAAAAGTGGGTAAAAATCGGCGTGAGTCGCTTTAAGGATTCAAAGGGACAAGAAAGAACTGTCGTCCAGGTCCAGGATATAACCGACCAACTGCGAATCGGGCGTGAGAAAAAGGAGCTTGAAAACCAACTCATCCATGCCCAGAAAATGGAGGCCTTGGGAACTTTAGCCGGCGGTGTTGCCCATGACTTCAACAATTTGTTGATGGGAATCGAGAGTCGCGTTTCGATTATGCGGTTGCACTGGGATGCCGATAATCCCGATTACAGGCATATTATGGCCATTGAAGACATCGTGATGAGTGCCGCCAACCTGACCAATCAGCTTCTGGGTCTGGCCCGCAAAGGCAAATACCAGATCAGGCCGACAAATCTTAATAACCTTGTTGATACCAGTTCCCGCATGTTTCGGAGAACAAGCAAGGAAATAAAAATAAAAACAAGCTGTCAAAGAAAAATTTGGCCCGTAGAGGTAGATCGGGGACAAATTGAACAGGTTTTGTTAAACCTTTATGTAAATGCCTGGCACGCCATGCCGGAAGGTGGTGATTTGTCCATTCAGACTGAAAATATCAAATTGGGTCATGACTTTTGCAAACCCCATGGTATTGAGGCGGGGAAGTACGTCAGAATTTCAGTAACGGACACCGGCGTCGGAATGGATCAGCATACCATGTCAAGAGTATTTGAACCCTTCTTCACCACCAAAGAGGTGGGTAAAGGAACGGGACTCGGCTTGGCGTCAGCTTATGGGATTATCAAAAACCATAAAGGAATCATACAGGCTCACAGCGCAATAGGGGAGGGGACCACTTTCGAGATTTATCTGCCGGCCTCAGATGCCAAAGTTGTAAAAGAAAAACAGGCCCGTACTGATCTGGTCAAGGGAAATGGGCGAATTTTAATCGTCGATGATGAAGAGGAGTCCCTCATGGCGGAAGAATTGATGCTGACGGAATTAGGCTATGAAGTATTGCTGGCCCGCAGCGGCAAGGAAGCCTTGGAGATCTATCGCGGACATATGGATACAATCGGATTGGTAACCCTCGATATGATCATGCCGGAAATGAGCGGCAGAGATACCTTTGAGCAGTTAAAAGAAATTAACCCGGACATAAAGGTGCTGCTCATCAGCGGATACAGCTCCAATCAGCAAGTCAAAGAAATAATGGGTCTCGGCTGTACGGCTTTTTTGCAAAAACCTTTTGATATAAGCCGCCTTTCACAGAAAATAGGCGAAGTGTTAAATAAATAACGCCGCACAGATCAGGTTCAAACCTTCCTTCGATACCGTCTCGCCACCACGACCAAATCTGACAAGATCACAATTTGTTGTATGATATGGATGATCACAGGCTATCTTGGAAGGTTATTTTGCACCTAGTTGGACTCACTATTTTGAAGTCACGAAAAGTTTGTGATAAGCAAATTGACCTTTGCGATATCTATTAAGGCAAACCTGCTTTGCGGAGTGCCTCGATATACTTATCCAAAGTTTCCTGATTTTTACATGAAAGCGTCTTCCAATAATATTCAAGAGCAAAATTCGGATTTATTCTGAGAATTTCTTCAACTGTATTATGGGCTTCTTCGATACGATTTAATGCACTGTAGGAAGCAGTTAAAGTAAAATATATTCCAATCTGATCAGGATTGTCCTCAAGGCCCTTTTTAGACAGCTCTATTGCTTTTCATGTTGATCATTATTTGAGTGAGCCATTGCCAGAAAGTCATAATAATGAGGAGGTGGAATAGGGTTGAGCCGAAATGCCCTTTTGAGCAATTTGATAGCCATTTCTGTTTCATTATAGATTATAGTAAATTAGAGGGACGCCCCTTAAATTATAAGTTTCTATTTTGTTTGGTGTATGCTATATAGTCCGCGCATGCCACGTAAAGCCCGCACAGATGCTGCCGGTGCTCTCAATCATATTATGGTAAGAGGCATCATTATAGGGACGCCCCTTAAATTATAAGTTTCTATTTTGTTTGGTGTA
>JASFTQ010000041.1:0-20188 GCA_050053515.1 Desulfobacterales bacterium
TGAAAAATGAAGACTTGACCCCTTACTTATTGCAAGGCATCGATGTGAAAAATGAAGACTTGACCCCTTACTTATTGTCTAAAAAAAGGTGAACCTGATCGGTTAACCCTTTTGATTTCTTGGTACGCCCGGCTGGATTCGAACCAGCGGCTTTCAGCTCCGGAGGCTGACGCTCTGTCCCCTGAGCTACGGGCGCATAATGTTATTTACCGTTAAATGATTGTCACTGGGATGTCAAGTTTGGATATTTTTTCCCTGCAGACAGGATTTAAAGGATCAACAGGGAGTTAAAATGGTGATAACGCTCTTTTCTATGGGTAGCCCATCTTTATAAGGGCTTCTTTGGCTTCACCGACCACGTAAAGGGACCCCGCGATGCAAACGGCATCCCGTGGGTCAGCTCTGTTAACGGCATATTTGACTGCCGTTTCAACCTCCGCAATGATCTCAACCTTTGAGGTCATTTTCTTAGCAACAGCATAAAGGGTTTCGGGGGGCAGACCCCGGTCGATTTTCGGCCGTGTCACGATCACCCGTTTTGAAACCGATACGAGGGACTTCAGCATGGCCCGGTAGGGCTTGTCGTCCAAAATGCCGATGACCAGGGTTATATCCCGATTTTCCAGATTGCTCGATAGATATTTTACCAGATTTCGGGCCGCAGTTAAGTTATGGGCCCCATCGAGAAGAATTAAAGGTTCTGATGACACCACTTCCAGTCTGCCGGGCCACTGAATTTGTTCAAGCCCTTGTCGAATACGGTCAACGGGCAGGTGTATCTTTTTGTGATGCAGAATCTCGCAGGCGGCCAGGGCCAGGGCCGCATTTTCCACCTGGTGGCTGCCCCGCAATCCGGCCTTCAGCCCCCGCCAGGTGTTTTGAATCCCGTAATACGTAAAGGTACCGCTTGAATTTCTTCTGATCTTAAAATCTTTTGCCAGGCGATAAACAGGGGCCGCTTTTTTTGCAGCCACTTTTTCAATCACCGCCAAGGCCTGATTCTTTCGAGCACCGGTGACCACAGGGATGCGTCTTTTGATAATGCCGGCCTTTTCGCCGGCAATCTGAACAATGGTATTTCCCAGATAATCCCTGTGTTCAACAGATATATTAGTGACGATGGATAAAACCGGCTTAATTATATTGGTCGCATCCAGACGCCCGCCCATGCCGGTCTCTATCACCGCCCAATCCACTTTTTGACGACCGAATTCATACAGCGCCATGGCGGTGGAAAACTCAAAAAAAGTCGGTTCCCGCTTGCCACGGTGAACATGTCTGACTGCCCGGTAGGCGGCCACCACATTTTTATCGGATATGGGACGATTGTTTACCGCGATTCTCTCATTAAAGCGCACCAGATGCGGTGATGTGTAAAGGCCGGTTTTATACCCCGCAGCGCTTAAAATTGCGGCCAGAGCAGATGCCACCGATCCCTTTCCATTGGTGCCGGCCACGTGAATGCTTGCATATTTGTCCTGCGGATTGCCCAGCCCTTTGAGTATCCCCCTGATCGTTGAGAGGCCGAGTATGATACCGAATCTTTTCAGACCATACATGGTCTGCAAGCATTGGACATATGGGCTTGTACGAGTCATTTTGACAAAAAACCCGGCAGAAGGCTGATCCTTACCGGGTCTCTTTTACAATCATAAAGGGGGATTATTTTCTATATCTGTTTTTCCGTGCAGCTGCAAGCCTCTCTCTTCTCAGCGCTTCGCGCTGTTTGCGACGCCTGAATTCACTGGGTTTTTCGTAGCTTTTCTTTAATTTCAGACGCTTGAAGAGGCCATCGTTTTGAATCTTTTTTTTCAAAATACGCATCGCCTTTTCGATGTCGTTGTCGTATACTTTGACCGTAATTTCCTTCAAATATCTCGCCCCCTTTTTCCCATCAGGATTATTGTTCAACCAATATCCCGCCGATGGTTATTTACTTTATAGTCACAAATTATATTTTTTAACCAATAATTGATTGGATAGCAAGTAAATTCTAATTCACAAATAGATATTTTCAACCCCCGGTTCAAACGAAAACCTGATCGGTTCTGGTTGTTCATTATTTGTGGCAAGGATACTGGTATATGGGTGCAGTCAGCGATTCCCATTATTGTCTTGACACAAAATGCTCTTTCGGTTCATATTCTGCCGATTTCTTTGTATCCATCAGCAACCAAAAAGGAGGAAAGCGCATGCGATTGATTCTGCTGGGAGGCCCCGGAGCGGGCAAAGGCACTCAAGCCAACTACGTCAAGGAACAATATCAGATACCTCAAATTTCAACCGGCGATATGCTGCGTGCGGCGGTGAAGGCTGGCAGCGACCTGGGTAACAAGGCCAAAGCGTACATGGATGACGGTAAACTGGTTCCGGATGATGTTATTATCGGCCTCGTGAGAGAACGAATCGAAGAACCGGATTGTGAAAAAGGCTTTTTGTTTGACGGATTCCCCCGCACCATCCCCCAAGCGGATGCCATGAAAGACGCCGGAGTGAGAATAGAAGCGGTAGTTGACATCGATGTACCGGATGGGGAAATCATTAAACGGATGAGCGGCCGGCGGGTCCATCTGGCCAGCGGACGGACCTATCACGTCATTTTCAATCCCCCCAAAGAGGAGGGCAAGGATGATGTTACCGGTGAGCCCCTGATCCAGCGTGACGATGACAAAGAAGAAACCGTGCGTAAACGCCTGGAAGTTTATCATGATCAGACGGAACCCCTGATCGAGTATTACAAAAAATGGGAAAAATCCGGTGAATCAGAGGCCCCACGGTACATTCGAATTGAGGGTGTCGGCAAGGTCGAAGAGATAAGGGACAGGATATTTTCCGCACTGGACAACTTATCTTGAACGTTTTGTAAATTCTACAACTTATTGAGGACAGGAAAATATCTTCGTGGAATAAGGATCTTCGTCATTGATGGAATAACGGGACTAAAGCGACGGTTGCGAGTCACGGGTTGCGGGTTAAAAAATGAGATATTTCCAATTATAACGCGCAACACGCAACGCGGAACCCGCAACACAATCAAATTAACATTATACCAGGATCCCTCTGTTCCCTTTGTGCAACGAAGTGGCGCGGAGCTCTCAAAATCTTTCAAAGCTCGCTTTCACTTTTAGTTGCCGGCCAGAAAATCCCGTACCCAGGCCACGGCTTCGTCCACGGTTTCGATGTTACCGCACAGCCTTTGTTCCTCAACCCGCTTCAGGATTTTTTTAAACACCGGCGAGGGCTTCAGGCCGAAAATTTCGATCAAGTCAGTACCGGTGATTAAAGCCGGTTTTTCGCTTCGGCGTGTAAAATCCGAATAGTAATCGGTTAATATTTTTTGTACAAAATCTGTGAACGCCGCGTTTCTTTGATGACCTCCCGCCGCTTTACCGTTGATGTCTGCCCATGCATGCAACATCAAGTCCGGTGTTCTGGTACCACATTTCATCAAAAAACGCGTGATTGCTCTGCGGCTTATTTTTTCTTTTTGTCGGCTGTTAAATAGAAATAGCGGCCTGAGGTGGTTGCGCACAATAAAATCCGTATAATCCGCCGATTGCTTGGATAGTTTCAGGCGCTGACTTATTTGCTCGGCCATTTCTGCGCTTTTTTTCCCGTGACCGTAAAAATGCACCGTGCCGTCGGAGGCTCTGGTTCGTGCAACCGGCTTGCCGATGTCGTGCAATAATATGCAATATTTCAACAGGGCTGCCTGATGCAATGGGGTCCATTCGAATTTTGCAACGGTTGGGTTTGGCAAATATACTGTCGGGTTTTCCAATATCTTTTCAAGATAAAATAACGCCTGTAAAGTATGTTCGAAAACATCAAAACGATGGTATCTGTTTTGAATGCATCCCTTCATTGCCGCCAATTCCGGAAAAACAGCAAACAGCAAACCGCTTCGGGCCATCTGAATAATATAATCGTGGGCGTCAACGCACTCCAGAATTTTAAACAACTCGGTTCTGATCCGTTCTCCGGCGGAATTCGCAATGAGAGCGGCATCTGTGCATATAGCCGATGCCGTCCGGGGTTCAATTTCAAACTTAAGGGTTGCAGCCAGGCGGTATGCCCTGATAAGACGCACCGGATCCCGCGCAAAAACCGAGCGGGATACCATGCGGATTTTTTGACCGTTAAGATCCTGCCTTCCCTCTACGCAATCAATGATTTCTCCTTTTTCCACATCATAAGCCATCGCATTAATCGTAAAATCTCTGCCCTTCAAATCCTGCTTGATCGAGGCGCCATTGACCGGCGCAATATCAAAAACCATTTTATCGACGATCACCCGGTAAATCATATAATCTTCTTTGCCCAGCTCAACGCAGCGGCCGTTGGTTTGTGCGGCCATGCGCCTGGCAAAACCCTTGGCATCCTCGAAAACAGCGATATCAAAATCCAGCGGCCTGCGTCCCAACAACCGATCCCTGACCGATCCGCCGACAATGTAGGCGCCTTTCCAGCGGTTCTTGTCAATTATGTCCGTATCGAAAGAAAGCATAACTGTTTAAATGAATAAAATTACGCAAAATAGCCAAAATCGCTTGACAGATAGGCCATCATGGTATAATTATATAATTCACTTTCACATTTTCTAAGGCATTAAGCCCGCCCATTGGAGAGGGTACTCTGTTTCTTCTAATTTAACACTTAGCACGCATATTCCTCCAAATTTACCGACATGTCCAGTCCGTAATTGCCTGTTAAGGGATACGATATTACAAAGTGTCATTTATTTAATATCCAACTTCAGTTCTGTAGGGTCTTATTCAAATAACATACTGGAACACCCTCAAAATTCCGTCGACCTTTGCACCAATTAGCCATGTCTTGCAGCAGTAACGGCTCTTTAAATATATATCCGATTTAACCGAAGTACATTATTTACGAACTCAAATAGTGGGGTGCATGTTTTATGAACATAGCTGAACTTAAAGACAAAAAAATCAGCGAATTGACCAGGATGGCCAAGGAGTACAAAATTGACGGGGCTGCCGGCATGCGTAAGCAGGAGCTCATGTTTGCTTTGCTCCAAAGGCAGATCGAAAAAAACGGGTTGATATACGGAGAAGGAACCCTGGAGATATTACCGGACGGATTTGGTTTTTTGCGGTCACCGGATTCCAATTACCTACCGGGTCCGGATGACATATATGTCTCGCCCTCCCAGATTCGCCGCTTTAACCTGAGAACCGGTGACACGGTTTCCGGCCAGATTCGCCAACCCAAGGAGTCGGAGCGCTATTTTGCATTGTTAAAAGTCGAAGCGGTGAATTATGAAGATCCTGAAATCGCCAGGGAAAAGATCCTGTTCGATAACCTCACGCCCCTTTATCCCAACCGCAAAATGAATTTAGAAACCGAACCCGAAAACTTCTCCACCAGAATAATGGACCTCATGATCCCCATTGGTTTTGGTCAACGGGGTTTGATTGTTTCGCCGCCCCGCTCGGGAAAGACCATGCTGCTGCAATACATCGCCAACGCGATAATCGCCAGCCATAACGAGGTGGTCGCATTTGTCCTGCTTATCGACGAACGCCCGGAAGAGGTCACCGACATGCAACGCACGGTAAAGGCCGAAGTGATCAGTTCCACATTTGACGAACCTTCTGAACGACACGTTCAGGTGGCAGAGATGGTCATCGAGAAAGCCAAAAGGCTGGTTGAACACAAAAAGGACGTCGTTATTCTTTTGGACAGCATTACGCGTTTAGCGCGTGCCTATAATTCAGTGATGCCCCCCAGCGGCAAGATTCTTTCCGGCGGGGTGGATTCAAATGCGCTGCAGCGCCCCAAGCGGTTTTTTGGTGCCGCCCGAAATATCGAAGAGGGCGGCAGCCTGACAATTATTGCAACCGCTCTGATCGATACCGGCAGCCGGATGGACGAGGTCATCTTTGAGGAATTCAAGGGCACCGGCAATATGGAAATCCAGTTGGATCGACGCCTGGCTGACAAACGGGTTTTTCCGGCCATCGATATCAAGCGCTCCGGTACGCGCAAGGAGGAGTTGTTGTTAGCCGAAGATATACTCAACCGTGTCTGGATTCTGCGGAAACTTCTGACATCTTTAAATACGGTTGACAGTATGGAATTTATGCTTGAAAAAATGAACGGGACAAAAGATAATAAGGGATTCCTGGGATCCATGAATGCTTAAAATTACTTATAGGGGGTTGAAATTAAAATGAAAAATGATATTCATCCGAAGTATTACGATACCACCATCCAGTGTGCCTGCGGCAACACCATCGAGGTGGGTTCGACCAAAAAAGACATTCGCGTAGAAATTTGTTCGGCCTGTCATCCTTTTTTTACCGGCAAGCAAAAGTTGGTAGACACCGCAGGTCGCATCGAGCGTTTCCGCCGGAAATATGAAAAATTTCAGAAACAACAGACCACTACCCAATAGCACTGCACGCCCCCCCTCTTCACCATGTCCGGCTGTAAGCAAAAACCGACCGATTTTGTTTGCCGGTTGGTGGCCTCGGCCGGTCCGTTAATAAATTTCTCCGTGTAAATCATGTTGATACGGTATCACGCATATTTCCGGTATTTGACGGGAATATCCTGATTACAGAAAAAGTGGATTAAAAATTTATGTTTGATAAGCTTAATGGCGTTGAAAATCGTTTTGTGGAACTGGAAGAAATATTGAGTAATCCTGAAATTATCAAGGATCAGGAAGTCTATCAGGGGTATATCCGGGAGCACGCTGAACTGAGCGATATCGTTGCGGCATTCAGAAAGTATAAGCAGATTCTTGAAAGCATCGGTGAAAGTATGGAACTTTTGAAAGATGGCGACCCGGAAATAAAAGATCTGGCCCGCGAAGAAATTGAACTGCTCACCGACCGCAAAGAGGAACTTGAATTGGTGCTCAAACAATTGCTTTTGCCCAGGGATCCCAATTTTGATAAAAACGTGATCATAGAAATTCGGGCCGGCACCGGCGGTGAAGAAGCCGCGCTATTTGCCAGCGATCTTTTCAGAATGTACGCCAGATATGCCGAGAGTAAAAACTGGAAACTGGATATCCTGACCCATCATCCAACCGGTGTTGGGGGATTAAAAGAAATTATCGCTTCGGTGCAGGGAAAGGGAGCCTACGGAGCCTTCAAGTTTGAAAGCGGCACCCACCGCGTTCAAAGAGTGCCGACCACCGAAGCCCAGGGCAGGATACACACGTCAGCAGTGACCGTGGCGGTCTTGCCCGAAGCCGAAGAAGTGGAAGTGAATATCGATCCCAATGAGCTTAAAATTGACGTTTATCGGTCCACCGGCCCGGGTGGCCAGAGTGTAAATACAACCGACTCGGCGGTCCGTATCACGCATCTTCCCACCGGACTGGTGGTTACCTGTCAGGATGAAAAGTCTCAGTTGAAAAACAAGAGCAAGGCTTTGAAAGTTTTACGGGCTCGCCTTTTAGACAGAATCACCAGCGAGCAAAACGAGAAGAGATCCCAGGAAAGAAAAAACCAAGTGGGCACCGGAGACAGGAGTCAAAGGATCCGAACGTATAATTTTCCCCAGGGACGGGTGACGGATCACCGTATCGGCCTTACGCTCTACAAGCTGGAAAGCATCTTACAGGGTGACCTCGATGACGTTATCCAGCAGCTCACCACGTACTATCATGCCCAGGCGCTCCAGGATGCAGAGTCAGTCAACACACAACAACAGTAAGTGGACCATATTGAAACTGCTGGAATGGACAAGTTCTTATTTCACGACCAGACAAGTGGAGAGTCCCCGGGCTTCTGCTGAAGTACTGCTTGCCCGTGCGCTTAATTTAGAGCGCATTGATCTGTATTTGCGTTACGATCAGCCCCTCTGCGACGCTGAGCTGGGGGATTTCAAGGCGTTGATCAAACGCAGGGCCCGGATGGAGCCGGTGGCGTATATCCTGGGGTCCAAAGAATTCTGGTCAATGGATCTTGCGGTCAATCCCGATGTTTTAATTCCGCGACCGGAAACCGAGTGTCTGGTTGAAGCGGCGCTTTCATTGCTGGCTGATGGTTCCAATAGGGCATCCAAAAGCATTTTGGATATGGGCACGGGGAGCGGTGCGATCATTTTGGCATTGGCCTCCAGGCAGCCTCAGCATATTTTCTACGCTTCCGATATTACCAGGAAGGCTGCCGGGGTGGCACGGCGTAACGCCAAGCGCCACGGCTTGGATGGTCTGATCCATTTTTTTGTGGGCGACTGGCTGACAGCCGTGAAAGCCGAAACGCTGTTATTTGACATGATTATATCCAATCCACCTTATATCCCCAGCGAAACCGTTCCCCGGCTGCAACCGGAGATTTACAATTATGAACCCCTGTTGGCCCTGGACGGTGATAAGGATGGGCTGCGGTGTTTGAGGCATATTATCGGGGCTGCGCATCATTTTCTCAAGCCAGGCGCGACCCTGTTGCTGGAAATCGGGTGCGATCAGAAAGAAGCGGTGCGGCGAATTATTGATCGTAGCGGTGAGTATGATGGGGTAGTATTTTCTAAAGATTACAGCGGCAAAGATCGTGTTGTCGTGATGCACAAGAGAGCCGGATAGGATCGCTGCCTGCAAGACCGCGCCCGGTAATTGTGGCTCTGAGGAGCAGTAAATTTCGTAACGCTAGATTCGATCAGATACTCGATGCTCGATACTGGATCCTTGATAACTCAACGGTACACGGTTTATGCGGTGCTATCCAGTATCTTGACCCGGTGGAATCCCCGCTTCGCGGGATCCGCTGTAAGCGGAATTCCACAGGGCCGGTCCAGCTTCGAGTATCGGCAGCTGATGTTTAAAACTGCAAGTCCAAACAACGACAAAAAATCTAATATGGCGCTCCTGGGCGGCCAAGTGCACGAAACAGGCCGCAGAGCCCAAAAATATCTTGCGAATTAAGATTCAGTTTGTTAGAGACAGGAAATTTTTTAGATCACACGCCTTCGGACTTTCTTTCAGGTGCTTTTCTGAAGTCGGAAGAAGGGTAGAGGAAGGCGGCGGAAAAACCAATGACGAAAGGAGAAACTCATGGCGTATGTTACGATGAAGGAACTCCTGGAAGCCGGAGTTCATTTCGGGCATCAAACCAAACGTTGGAATCCCAAGATGAAACCCTATATCTTTGGGGCCCGAAACGGTATTTACATCATTGATCTTCAAAAGACGGTTCGCATGTTCAAAACCGTGTATGACTTTGTGGTTGAGACCGTGGCTGATGGTCATTCGGTACTTTTTGTCGGTACCAAAAAGCAGTCCCGGGATGCCATATATGAAGAAGCCAACCGCTGCGAAATGTTTTACGTGCACAACCGCTGGTTGGGTGGGATGCTGACAAACTTTCAAACCATCAAGAAGAGTATCGACCGTCTCAATTACCTCAATGAAATCATAAACGACGGATCAATCAACCTTTTCCCCAAAAAGGAAAGGCTAAAGCTGGAAAAGGAACGCACCAAGTTGGATAACAATCTCGGCGGCATACGACTGATGACCCGCCTTCCCGGCGCAATTTTTGTCGTTGATCCAAAAAACGAGGCCATCGCCGTGCGCGAGGGAAACAGGCTCAACATTCCCATTATCGCCATTGTCGATACCAATTGTGATCCGGATGACATTGACTACATCATCCCGGGCAACGACGATGCCATCCGGGCCATTCGGTTGATTACCTCCAGAATGGCCGATGCCTGTATCGAGGGCAAGGAACATATGGTCGAAAGACAGCAGGCCGAGGCCGACAAGGACATGGAGGTCGAAGCCGAAGTTGCAGCCGCGAGTGCAGAATTAAAACCGGGAGAAAGAAAAGTTATTTCAGACGGCACAGATGGGCCGGTTGTTGAAATCATCAAACGGGGGGCAGCTGAAAACTCAGGTGATGCCGCAGACGAAAATACGGGAGAAGAGATCGAAGCAGAGAAAGCAGGAGAGTAGATATGGCAGATATTAGTGCTGATATGGTAAAACAGCTCCGGGAAAAGACCGGATCCGGCATAATGGATTGCAAACAAGCGCTTGCCGAATGTGGCGGTGATTTGGAAAAAGCCGTTGATTTCCTTAGAAAAAAGGGCCTGGCGACAGCCGCCAAGAGAGCCGGCCGGGCCATGACCCAGGGCATCATCCAATCCTATATTCATATGGGGGGAAAGCTCGGGGTACTGGTGGAAATTAACTGCGAGACTGATTTTGTGGCCAAGAATGAAGATTTTCGAGAATTTGCAAAAAATATTACCATGCACATCGCGGCCACCAATCCCCTGGGGATTCGACCGGAAGATATTCCGCCGGCAATCATAGAAAAAGAAAAGGAGATTTATCGTGCCCAGGCCAAGGAAACCGGAAAGCCGGATAATATTCTGGAGAAAATTGCCGAGGGAAAGCTCAAAAAATTTATCCAGGAGAACAGTTTGTTAAACCAGGCCTACGTGCGTGACGCCAATATGACCGTCGGTGATCTTCTAAATGAATTAATCGCCAAGATAGGTGAGAATATAAACATCCGGCGCTTTGTGCGTTTCCAGTTAGGAGAGTGATCATCCTTGCCGCGACCTCACTATAAGAGGGTTCTAATCAAGCTGAGCGGAGAAGCCCTGATGGGAGATCTGAGCTTCGGTATCAGCCCCGAGATGCTCAAATATGTGGCCGAAGAGATCCGTTTGGTCTTTGATCTCGGGGTTCAGATCGCCCTGGTTGTCGGTGGCGGGAACATTTTCAGGGGCATTGCTGCCAGTTCTTATGGTATGGATCGATCGTCCGCCGACCACATGGGGATGTTGGCAACAATCATCAACAGTTTGGCCTTGCAGGATGCCCTTGAAAGCAGGGGTATTCAAACGCGAACCCAGACGGCGATATCCATGCATGAAGTGGCTGAACCGTATATCCTTCGCAGAGCCATCCGTCACCTTGAAAAGGCGCGGGTGGTGCTTTTTGGCGCCGGTACGGGAAATCCATATTTCACCACTGATACCGCAGCGGTTTTAAGGGCCCAAGAGATTCATGCCGAAATTATCCTCAAAGCCACCAAAGTAGACGGACTTTATGATTCGGATCCGGTAACAAACCGGAAGGCCAAGCTGTTGCGGCATGTCAGTTATATGCAAGTCCTGGAAAAGCAGCTCAAAGTCATGGACATGACGGCCATCTCTTTGGCGATGGATAATCATTTGCCCCTGGCGGTATTTAACCTTAAGCAAAAGGGAAACATCAAAAAGGTTGTTTGCGGCGAAACTATCGGCACGATGATAACCGGTTGATTTTACAATAAGGGCAGGCAGCTTTTTGCAGCTTATCAACGAAAGAGGTACGAGGTCATGCTAGACGAAATATACCAGGAAACCCGCGATAACATGAAAAAATCGATTACCTCATTGGAAAACGAATTTAAAAGAATCAGGACCGGGCGTGCTTCTCTTTCAATCCTGGACGGCATCCGGGTGGATTATTATGGAACCCCAACGCCGCTGAATCAGATGGCATCGCTTTCGGTGCCTGAAAGCCGCCTTATTTCAATCCAACCCTGGGATGTTTCGGTAATCAAGGAGATTGAAAAAGCGATTTTGAAATCGGATTTGGGATTGACACCCTCCAGCGATGGTAAAATAATCCGGATTGCCATCCCCCCCCTTACGGAAGAGCGCAGGAGAGAGCTCGTTAAAGTTGTCAATAAAATAAGTGAGGACCATAAGGTTGCGGTGCGGAATTTGCGTCGTGACGCCAATGACATGATAAAGGACTTGAAAAAGGAGGGAGAGGTTTCCGAAGACGAGGCTTTTAAAGCCCAGGAACAGATCCAAACTATAACGGATGAGCATATCAATCTCATCGACGACATCAACAAAAATAAAGAGAAGGAGATCCTTGAATTCTAATTCGACGCCCCTCGAGTATCCCGACTTAAATCGCGAAAACCTCCCCTCTCACGTTGCCATCATAATGGACGGCAACGGCCGCTGGGCAAAAAAGCGCCTACTCAATCGCATCAAAGGCCACGAAAAGGGTGCCGACACCGTTCGAACCATCGTGCGGACTTGCCGTCAAATCGGTATCCCAAACCTTACCCTCTATGCTTTTTCCACCGAAAACTGGCAACGACCCCAAACCGAGATCCAGGCGCTTATGACCCTCCTCATTAAATTTTTGGATTCAGAGCTAAAAGAGATGATGGACAACAATATCCGGCTCGATGCCATCGGCCAGGTTGAGCGTTTGCCGGAAAGGGTTCAGAAAGCTCTGCACAAAACCATGGACACGACCCGAAAAAACGACGGGATGCGCCTCATCCTGGCATTGAGTTACGGCAGCCGGGCCGAGATCGTCAGGATGGTCCGGGAGATCGCCCAAAAGGCCAGCACGGGAGAAGTTCAACCGGATGCGGTTTCCGCCGAACTGGTGTCACAATATCTTTATACCCGTGATATCCCCGACCCTGATCTGTTGATTCGAACCAGCGGAGAAATGCGCATCAGCAATTTTTTGCTCTGGCAAATTGCCTATGCGGAAATTTTTGTCACCGATACCCTGTGGCCTGATTTTGACAAAGAAGAATTTGTTAACATTCTGAAAGCATACCAAGGGCGTGAAAGAAGGTACGGTAGAATCGGAAAATAGAGTGATTATGCACCTTAAGCGATGGATCACATTTTTAGTGGCACTGCCGGTTCTTGTTTTCATCATATACGAGGGCGGCGTTGTCTTTGCATCCGTCATCATTGCCGTAAGCTTTTTATCACTATGGGAATATTTTCGCATCGTTTTGGACGCCGATGAATCCCCGCTGACCAGCATACCGTTGCTGGCCTTTATTACCGCTCCTGCGATTATCTGGACCGGTTATGCAAAGGCCTTCGATATGGTTCTGGGGATTATCGTATTGAACCTGATCGTTTCCGGCTTGATCTCGATTTTCCGTTTTAAACACAAACCCCGCACGCTTGAAACCGTTAAAAATCAACTTCAGGGTATTATTTATATTCCGCTTTTCCTTCTATTTCTGGTTCTCATCCGCAATGGCGCGAGCGGCATGCTGTGGTTGGCCCTTTTGCTGTGCGTAATATTCGCCGGCGATACCAGCGCCTATTATGTTGGCTCGCAATTGGGACGCCGCAAACTAGCAGCGGCCATCAGCCCCGGGAAGACCATGGAGGGGGCGATCGGCGGACTGGCTGCAAATCTGGTGATCGGTTTGCTGTTCAAGCTTATTTTTCTCCCGGCTCTGCCCTGGGCTGCCAGTATCATATTCTTTTTGACTGTCGGAATCGCGGGCCAGGCGGGCGACCTGTTTGAATCCGAACTCAAAAGGGTATCGAAAAAAAAGGATTCCGGAGGATTGCTTCCGGGACACGGCGGATTTTTGGATCGCATCGATGCGTTGTTGTTTGCCGCACCGGTTGCCTATTTTTTTAAGGTGTACGTGTTCCAAGCCTAAACGGGCAAGGGTGGGGATGGATGAAACAAGTAGTTTTAAAGGATTAGCATTGATAAATAAGCTTAGCTTGAATATTGAGCACCATTTAGGCCAAATCCGAATCTCGAAATTCGAAACTCGAAACAAATTCGAATTTTCACCCTGTTGAACCGCGATAGTGAGCGCATTCCCCGCAGCTTGCTGCGGGGTTAGCGAGCGAATCAGAAAATAGATAGAATTCCTCTCGGGGAAGATTCCCTGCAGCTTGCTGCAGGGTACGCTTCAATAAACATTGTTGAGGTAGAATATAAGTTATCTTTGCCGAATTCATTGTAATAAGGACTGTTGATAGTGACGCTTATATTCAACAGGGTGAAAATTTAGAATTTGCCTCGGATTTCGTGCTTCGGATTTCGAATTTTTCAACCGGAAAAATGGCTTACCTATAAGCACTGTTATGCCGCTATTGTATATCACGAAATAGTATGAAACATTTATCCATCCTTGGTTCAACCGGTTCCATCGGTCGCGCGGCACTATCGGTTGTCGCGCAATTTCCCGACCGATTTTCCGTTAAAGCCCTGGCGGCAAAGAGCAATGTCTCCCTGCTGGCTGATCAGATTGGGCATTTTAATCCGGAGATCGCGGTGGTATTCGATGAAAAAACGGCCATGCAACTCAAGCGCCTGCTACCAGCCGAGATGGACGTGCACATCGGATATGGTGATGAGGGATACCGGCTTGCGGCGACCCTGAATTCAGTCGATATGGTTCTGGCTGCCGTAGTTGGGGCAGCCGGGCTTTTGCCGACGCTGGCTGCAATAGACGCAGGCAAGGATATCGCTCTGGCCAACAAGGAAACCCTGGTAATGGCCGGTGCTATCGTCACTCGCAGAGCAGCGGAAAACGGCGTAAAAATTCTTCCCGTTGACAGTGAACACAGTGCTATTTTTCAATGCCTGTCCGGCAACCGCAAAAAGGATTTGCTTAAAATTTTGCTCACGGCATCCGGGGGTCCGTTTTTGCACCGACCCAGACGAGAATTTGCTGAGATAACGCCGGATGAAGCTCTCGATCACCCCAACTGGCAAATGGGTAAAAAAATTACCATTGATTCTGCAACTATGATGAACAAAGGTCTGGAAGTCCTCGAGGCAAAATGGCTTTTTGATGTCTCCCACACCATGATCGAGGTTGTTATCCATCCTCAAAGTATAGTTCACTCAATGGTGGCCTATCGGGACGGCTCAGTGATGGCCCAGCTGGGTATTCCGGACATGAAAGGCGCTATTGCTTACGCCCTGTCTCATCCGGACCGGCTTCCCCTGCAGCAACCTTTACCGGATTTGGCAGCCATTGGTTCGCTCGGCTTTCAAAAACCGGATTTTGACCAATTTCCCTGTCTGGCCCTGGCATATCAGGCCGCCGATAAAGGCGGATCCTTGCCGGCGGTCATGAATGCAGCCAATGAAGTGGCGGTGATGGCTTTTTTAGAGCAAAAAATCAGCTATACGCAGATTGCTGAGCTGATCCGCCAGACCATGAAAGATCACAAAAACGTTACCGATCCTGACCTTGCGGAGATCCTTGCGGCCGACAGGTGGGCCCGCAGGCAGGCAGAAAAAATTGCAAGCAGACTTCAGGCTTGAAGAAAGCCCATCAAGACTTATTTTCAAAGGTGTTAAAAACTATTTTGAAGCTATCCTTAAATTGAGCGGAGCGTGAGTAAAATCGCGCTTCAGAGGCGACTGGATGCCGGATCGGGTCCGGCATGACGAACACCTATCGGGCCTCATCAGCATTTCCGGCAAAGAGACGGTGTCACAAATGGCAAAATCCGTCATTCCGGACGAATCCCGACCGATGGGATGAGATCCGGAATCCAGGAGATTTTTCTTCACCAGGCAATAAAAATCGCACAATTTAGATTATCTATTCAGCGAGTTTCGATCTTAGATGTTCTTTATTTTAAATTTGGAAATTAGATCATTATGGGAATCAGCATTTTTGCCTTTATCATTGTATTGGGCGTTCTAATTTTTTTCCATGAATTGGGACACTTTCTTGTTGCCAGGCTTTTTGGCGTAGGGGTGGAAAGATTTTCACTTGGTTTTGGTCCCAAAATCATCGGTAAAAAGATCGGCATTACCGATTATCGGATTTCAGCCGTACCTTTGGGTGGATATGTGAAGATGGTGGGTGAAGAACCAGATGCCAGGGTCGATACGGCACAGTTGTCCCTGAGTTTTGCCCACCAGCATGTTGTGAAACGAATCCTCATTGTCGCTGCCGGTCCGTTTTTCAACATTTTGTTGGCAGTAACCATATTTTTTCTTTTCTATTCGATAACCGGCATCGAAGATATCAAGCCTGTTATCCGGCATGTGGAAAAAGACAGTGCCGCCATGCAGGCCGGTTTGCGCGTAAATGACCGGATCATGTCGATCGATGGCAAAAGGATCGAGTCCTGGTATGGCATCAATGAAGCAATCGCTGAAAGTGACGGCAAGACACTGAGCATCGGCGCCATTCGTGATAATCAACCCGTCAGCATACCGGTGGTCCCCGCGCTCAAGCACGGTAATGATATCCTCGGCGACGAAATATCTTATTATGATATCGGGATTTCAGCATTCCCGGAATTAAAGCCCATCGTCAGCGATGTGAATGCCGGATTTCCAGCCGCAAAAGCCGGTTTACAAAAAGGAGATCAAATTGTATCCATCAACGGCATACCGGTCGAGAGCTGGCGTCAGATGCAAACAATTATCTCTTCATCGGGCGGCGTTGAGCTCACTATTTCCGTAAAAAGAGAAGAGACCGTTTTTAAGGTCAACCTGACACCTAAAATGGTCGGCCGGAAAGATCATCTGGGAAAAGAGGAGAATCGGTACCTGATTGGTATATCGGCCCAGCAAATTACCTTGCCCGAGGAGGATCGTGTTACCGTAAGGCTTAATCCCGTCAAAGCCGCTGCGGAAAGCCTCAAACGGACGTATTTCGTTTTTGAGTTGACGGTCAAAAGCGTCGTGAAAATAATCGCGGGATCCATACCCAAGGACAACCTGGGTGGACCCATCATGATTGCCAAGCTGGCCGGAGAGCAGGCCAAAGCAGGCATCGACAAGCTCGTTCAATTTATTGCGTTGATAAGTATCAATCTTGCCATCCTGAACGTCTTACCGATTCCGGTTCTGGACGGTGGTCATTTGCTGTTTTTTTTCATTGAAATGATCATCGGCCGACCGGTAAGTGTCAAGGTCCGTGAGATTGCCCAGCAGGCCGGGATGTTCATCCTGATCATGCTTATGATTCTTGTTTTCTACAATGATATAACGAGGTATTTCTTCAGCCGGTAATTGAGTTAACACCTAATCTGTCATCAGATTTAAATCCTTTTTTAGACCGCGGACAACGGACCACTTACCACGGAATTGGGCATTATCGCTCAACCATGGTAAAAATGAGCTAAAGTAAACTAGCGTGCCTAAAGTTGGAGCCAACTATTAATTCAGAGACCCATCCATGCCATGCCACAGCGACTTGAAGTAGCACTCAAACCAGATCTTATTGATGCAGAAGGTGAGGGGGTTTGTCAGAAAGCCCGTGATTATTTCGGAATCGAGCTTGCGCAGGTCCGGATCATACAAGTGCTCACCATCGACGCCCGGCTTTCCGAACAGCAACTGATATCCATTCAGCGGGAAATTTTCACCAATCCGGTCACTCAGGTATCCTCCTATAAACCACTGCCGATCGAATTCGACTGGACGATTTGGGTCGGTTTCAGACCCGGTGTGCGGGATAACCCGGGCAGCACGGCCGAGGAGGCGGTTGAAGATCTCCTGGGAATCCGGCTTGCCAAAGGCGACGCTATTTATACATCCCGCCGTTATTGTCTGCGGGGGTCTTCGATAAACACCCAGGACGCCCAAATGATTGCCGCCGAGCTTTTGGCCAACGGTATCATTCAACAGTGGAAGGTCTTTTCGAAAACCAATTGGGACCCGGGGGCGGGGATCGGCCTCATTATACCCAAGGTGCGGCTGGATCACACCCCGACACTGACAACCATTCCGGTGGCCAGCGATGCCGCGCTCAAAAAGGTCAGTGACGAGAGAAACCTGGCGTTGAATCCCAACGACATTCCCATTGTCAGGGCTTATTTTCAGGATGACGATGTTCTCACAAAGCGGGCCGCATTCGGACTAACCGACCCTACCGATGTAGAGTTGGAGTACATATCTCAGGCCAGAAGTGATCACTGCAATCACAATACTTTTGGCGGACGTTTCACCTACACCGACTTTGAAACCGGTCACCGAGAAATCGTCGACAACCTTTTTAAAACCTGCATCGAAAAGCCCACTTTGGCGTTGAAGGAAGACAAATCCTGGGTGGTTTCGGTTCTGTGGGATAATGCCGGTGTCGGACGGTTTGATGCAGACCACCATTATGTGATTACCGGTGAGACCCATAATTCGCCCTCCAACATGGAGGCCTATGGGGGTGCCATAACCGGCATTGTCGGCGTATATCGCGATCCCATGGGAACCGGTTTAGGTTCAAAACTGGTTATGGGGGGGTTCGGTTACTGTGTAGGCCCGAGGGATTATGACGGGGAGCACAAGCCCCGTCTTCATCCACGCAGGCTGCTCGATGGTGTGATCGAAGGCGTTCGTGACGGGGGCAACAAAAGCGGTATTCCCACGACATTCGGCCAGGTGCTATTTGATGACGGCTATTTGGGCAAATGTCTCGTATTTGTAACTGCGGTCGGAATTATGCCCGCTGTCGTAAGAGGAGAACCTGCCGAACAGAAACGCACATCGCCGGGAGATCTGATTATTATGTGCGGCGGCCGTGTCGGCAAAGACGGCATTCACGGTGTCACCGCCTCATCTGAGACCTATTCCGAGAACACACCCGCCGGTCATGTTCAGATCGGCGATCCATACACCCAGAAAAAAATGCATGATTTTTTGTTGGAGGCCCGTGATGAGGGATTGGTGTGCTTTATTACGGACAACGGTGGCGGTGGTCTGTCTTCATCAGTGGGGGAGTCCGCCCGATTTTCCAATGGGTGTCACGTCGAGCTGGAGAAGGTTCCCTTGAAATACGAAGGTCTCGACCAATGGGAAATTTGGGTTTCGGAATCCCAGGAACGCATGACGGTGGCTGTCAAGCCGCAAGATCTGGAGCGTTTTATGGGATTGGCGCACAAACACGCTGTCGAGAGCACCGTCATCGGACAATACACCGATTCCGGCAAGCTGCATATCACCTATTCGGGTAATACCTGCGCCTATGTCGATCTCGATCTGCTAACCTCCGGATTTCCCCAGTGGAAATTTGATGCCTATTGGCTGCCGCCGGAAAAGCGAGGACTCTGCGAGCCGGTAATAAAAGAGCCGCAAGATTTTAACCGGCTGTTACTGGACATGCTTTCCCGGCCCAATATCTGCTCCAAGGAATGGATCATCCGGCAATATGATCACGAAGTTCAGGGCGGCAGCGTTGTTAAACCGCTGGTGGGCGCCGATCGCGATGTTTTCAGCGACGCAGCGGTCATCAGACCCGTGTTGCACTCGCCAAAAGGGCTTGCCATGGCTCAGGCCCTGCTGCCCGCCTATTCCGCCATAGATGCTTACCATATGACGACCTGCACGATTGATGAAGCCGTGCGCCGACTGATTGCGGTCGGTGCAAGCCTGGAACACATCGGCGGTGTCGACAATTTCTGTTGGCCCAATATCGGATACCATCCCGTTGAGAATCCGGACGGGCGATTCAAGGCCGCCCAGCTCGTGCGATCATGCTGGGCGCTGCGGGAGATGTGCCTCGCCTATGAAATACCGCTGCTTTCCGGCAAAGACAGTATGTATGTGGATGGCCATCTCTCCGGGCGTTACGGTGAAGTCCACAAGATTTCGGCCCGTGAAACGCTTCAGTTTACAACCGTTGGTGTGATCGGGGATATTGCCAAATGCGTTACCCTGGACTGCAAAATGCCGGGTGATCTGATCTATATCCTGGGGTCGACCCGCAATGAACTCGGCGGCTCTGAATACTATTCCCTTTATGGCTACACCGGCTGCAACGTCCCCCGGGTCGAGCCGCAAGCTTTTAAAAAATTATATGGACTGGTAACCCGCGCCATAGATAGTGAATTGGCAGCATCTGTTCACGGGGTCTACCGGGGCGGTCTGGGTATCCATCTGGCCATGGTGGCAATGGGGGGCAACTTCGGCTTGAAGGTAAGTCTGGGTAGCGTGCCGGTCGACGACGTCGATCACAACGACACTTTATTGTTTTCGGAATCCGCCGGACGATTTATCGTGACCGTCGATCCGGAAAATCGCGAGGCATTTGAAGAAATATTCAAAGGGCAGGCCTGTGCGTGTGTCGGCACGGTAAGCGACACACCCGAAGTGGTCTTCGCGGGAATTGATGGCCGCCCGCTTGTTTCGCTAACGGTAGCGCAACTGAAAAATGCCTGGAAAAAACCCTTCGGGCACCTGGCCTAGAAGCGGATCAGCAGATACAGGAAAAATAACCTTTAGCGTTCAGAAGATGTGCCGTGATAACCCAAAATCGTCATTCCGGACGAGCTCACTGGAGGTGAGCGAGATCCGGAATCCAGAAAATACATGAGGGATAAATGTGCTCTGGATCCCGGCTCGCGTCCGCTTTGCGGGACTTGGCCGGGATGACGGGTTATGCCACGGTCTCACAAGGCGTGATATTATTTGATGTCTAAGGGACTCGGCCCAGGAGGT